>NZ_JBFAKK010000020.1:0-96312 GCF_040655735.1 Phytomonospora sp. NPDC050363 | reverse complement strand
TGGGGGCGAAGCCTCCCAGCAGGGTCTGGGACGGAGTCCCAGCGGGGTCCGGGGCGGAGCTCCGGTGGGGGTGCGGGGGGCGAAGCCCCCGGCCAGGGCTTGACCTTAAGGGCTGGGGCGAAGCCCCCGGCCGGGGGCTTGACCTTGAGGGCTGAGGGCTGAGGGCTGAGGCTTGAGGCTTGAGGTTGACCTTGGGCTGAGGCCTGAGGCCCGAGGTCGCCCCAGCGCTCGGTGACGCCCGAACTGCCGGCCCCACCCCGGCGCGATTCCCCCGCCCACCCGAACGGCGCCACCCCCGGAATCGGGGATGGCGCCGTACGCGACCTACCTCGTACCCGTCACGTCAGCCCTTCACGCTGCCCGCGAGAAGCCCACGCACGAAGTACCTCTGCAAACTGAGGAACACGATCAGCGGCACGATGATCGAGATGAACGCACCCGCCGTCAACCGTTGCCACTCCTCACCACGGCTGCCCGCCAGCTCCGCCAACCGGACCGTCATCGGCGAGGTGTCCAGCCCACTGCCGAACACCAACGCGACCAGCAGATCGTTCCAGACCCAGAGGAACTGGAAGATCGTCAGCGAAGCCAGCGCCGGCGTCACCAGCGGCAGCACGACCTTGCGGAAGATCGTGCCGTGGTTGGCTCCGTCGACCCGCGCCGCCTCGATGACGTCACCGGGCAGCTCGGACATGAAGTTGTGCAGCAGGAACACCGCGAACGGCAGCGCGAAACAGGTGTGCGCGAACCAGATCTGGATGAACTTCCCCTCGTCCTCCAGGCTGAAGGTCGAGGAGAAGAAGCTCAGCAGGGGCACCAGGGCCATCTGGAGCGGCACGACCTGGAGCGCGAAGATGCCGATGAACAGCGTGTCGCGCCCCTTGAAGCGGATCCAGGACAGCGCGTACGCGGCGAAGGCCGCGAACGCCACCGGGAACAGCACCGAGGGGATCGTGATGACGAGAGAGTTGATGAAGTAGCTGCCCAGGCGCCCCGCGGAGGAGTCGCTGAGCAGTACTTCGGCGTAGTTGTCGAACGTGAACGAGGGGGCGGTGAAGAAGTTCCACCAGCCGTTGTCCTTGATCTCGTCCTCGGGCCGAAACGACGACAGCAGCAACCCGAAGGTCGGTGTCGTCCACAGCAGCGCGATGAGCAGCGCGATGAGGCTGGCGGTGCGGCTGGTCAGCCGCTTCTTGGCCTTCGCGCGCCTGCCCTCCGGCTTGCCTTTGCCGGCCGGCTTTCCCGCCATGGGAGTCAGCGTGGTCATCGTTCCTCCCTGCGAGCCCGCATGGCCCGGACCTGGTAGATGATGATCGGGGTCACCAGCAGGAACAGGACGACGGCCATGGCCGACCCGCGTCCTTGCTGACCGAGCCGGAACGCCTGCGTGTACATCTCGTTGGCGATGACGCTCGTGCCGAAGTTTCCGGCGGTCATCGTGCGAACGAGGTCGAACAGCTTCAGCGCGGCGATGGACATGGTGACCACGACGACGATCAGGGCCGGGCGGATCGACGGGACGGTCACGCGCCAGAACATCTGCCAGGCGTTGACGCCGTCGAGGCGGGCGGCCTCCACGATCTCACCCGGGATCGACTTGATCGAGGCCGACAGCACCACGGTGGCGAAGCCGGTCTGGATCCAGACCATCACGACGATCAGGAAGAACGTGTTCCACGGCTCGTTGATGAGCCACTGCTGGGGTGAGCCGCCGAACCAGATCACGATCTGGTTGAGCAGGCCGATCTGTTCCTGACCCACGGGCTTGAAGGCGTAGACGAACTTCCAGATGATGCCCGCGCCGACGAAGGAGATGCCCATCGGCAAGAAGACCAGCGCCTTGGCCAGGGCCTCGGTGCGGGTCTTGTCGATGAGGATCGCGTAGATCAGGCCGGTCGCGGTCGCCACGACGGGCACCGCGATGACCCAGATCAACGTGTTGATCAGGACTTGCTGCATGTCGTCTTCGGTGAACATCCAGCCGTAGTTGTCGAGCCCGACGAAGTCCTCGCCCTTGCCGTCGAAGAACGACAGGAGGAAGGTTCGCACCGCCGGCACGATCATGCCGATGAGCAGCAGGATCCCGGCGGGCAGCAGGAACACCAGCGCCGCGAAGCGTCCCTTGTCGTAACCGGGCAGCTTGTCCACGAGGAACAGCAGGAGCCCGACGACGACCACGAACACGGCGATGCCGATGCCGAGCTGAGCGAACTTCGGGAGTTCGTCGATGATGCTGATCTGATCCATGCAAGACCTCCAGCTTCGTTGCCGAAAAAGGTGAAGCGGGGCCCGGATCGCTCCGGGCCCCGCGTCTCACCTAGTCCTGCGGCCAGGCCGCTTCGATGGCGGCGAGGGCTTCCTTGGTGCTCTTGCCCTCGGCGATCCAAGCGGTCATCTCGGTCCAGAACTTCGCCGACCCAACCGCGGCGGGCATGAGGTCGGAGGCGTCGAAGCGGAAGGTGACCGACTCGTCACGGAGCAGCTCCATGGAGAGCTTGATGACGGGGTCGGCCGCGTTGGCCAGGTCCGCCTTGTTGTTGGCCGTGGTGAACGGGCCCTTCTTCATGCGCTCGTTGAAGAACAGGCCGCCGGCCAGGAACTGGCGAACGGTCTCGACCTCGGGACGGTCGGCGAAGGCCGTCACGAACTGGCCGGCGCCCAGAAGCGGCTTGTTGGCGGCGTCGTCACCGGGGAGGTAGAAGGCGAACACGTCGCCGTCCTCGGCGACCTTGGTGCCCTCGGGCCACTGCGCGGCGTAGAAGGACGCCTGACGGTGCAGACCGCACTGGTTGTCCAGGATCGGCAGGCCGGCGGCCTGGAAGGACGTCGCGGCGATGTTGGGGACGTCACCGACGTAGTCGGCGTTGCGCAGGATCGAACCGGCCCGCTCGAGCGCGGCCTCGATCTTGGGGTCGTTGAAGGGGATCTCGTGCTTGACCCACTGGTCGTAGACCTCGGGACCGGCGGTGCGCAGGACCATGTCCTCGACCCAGTCCGTGGCCGGCCAGCCGGTCGCCTCGCCCGACTCGATCCCGGCGCACCACGGCGTGTCGATGCCGTCGGCCTTGATCTTGTCGGTGAGGGTGATCAGCTCGGCCCACGTGGTGGGGACCGTGTAGCCCTTGTCGGCGAACAGCTTCGGCGAGTACCAGACGAAGGACTTGACGTTGGCGTCGAAGGAGGTCCCGTAGAGGGTGCCGTTGACGCTGCCGTAGTTGATCCAGTCTTCCGAGTAGTTGCCCGTCGCGAGGGTCTTGAGCTTCTCGCTGGCCGGCTTGAGCTGGTCGGCGAAGGTCGCCATCAGGCCCGGCTGCGGGAAGATCGCGATGTCCGGTGCGTTGCCGCCGTTGACCCGGATGCCGATCTGCGTCTCGAAGTCTCCGGTGCCCTCGTAATCGATCTTGATACCGGTGCAGCTCTCGAAGTCCTTCCAGGACGCCGTCAGCTGGTCGGCCTCGACGTCACGGACGGTCGAGTAGATGCTGACCTCGGTGTCCTCGTGCTTCTCGTACTCGGCGTACGGCGTGCAGTCCACGTCCGCGGCGCCGTCGTCGGCCTTCCCGCAACCCGTGACGACCAGCGGGACGCTGACCGCTCCGGCGACGGCGATCAGCCATCGGCGTCGGTGGAGGGCCTTGCTCTTAATCGACATCCGTCGTGCCTCCTCTGCGGCCACTGTGGATGGCCGCGCGTGTTCCCTTCCCCGCGCTTCCTTTGGAAGCGCTCTCAGCGAGAGTGGTGTCGGCACTGGTCGATGTCAAGTCCTTGTTACGCAATGGTTATCAACCAATTGCCGAGGCTGGTATTGACATCCCGTCGCTCCTCGATAAGGCTCCTGAGAGCGCTCTCACGGATATTGCAAGCGCATGATCAAGGTCGCCGAACCGTTACCCGCCCACCCACTTTCGCCTGCGAGGAGTCACATGTCCGGCTTGCGGTTTCCCGATGGTTTCGTCTGGGGGGCGGCCACCGCTTCTTACCAGATCGAGGGTTCGACCGAACAGGACGGGCGCGGTCCGTCCATTTGGGACACGTTCTCGGCGGTGCCCGACGCGGTGACCGACGGCCACACCGGCGAGGTCGCCTGCGAGCACTACCTGCGCTACGCCGACGACGTCGCGCTGATGTCCTCGCTGGGCCTCGACGCCTACCGCTTCTCGATCGCGTGGCCGCGGATCCAGCCCTCGGGCAGCGGTCCGGTGAACTCGCGCGGCCTCGACTTCTACGACCGGCTGATCGACGAGCTGTGCGCGGCCGGGATCTCGCCGATGGCGACCCTCTACCACTGGGACCTTCCCCAGGCGCTGCAGAACCGGGGCGGCTGGGCCGCGCGGGAGACCGCCGAGCGCTTCGCCGAGTACGCCGCGGTCGTCGCGGCGAAGTTCGGCGACCGGGTGCGCTCCTGGTTCACCATCAACGAGCCGTGGTGCGCGGCCTTCCTCGGCTACGCCTCGGGTGACCACGCCCCCGGGATCACCGCGCCGGCGCAGGCCTTCGCCGCCGTCCACCATCTCCTCCTCGGCCACGGCCTCGCCGCGCAGGCGATCCGCGCCGCCGGGGCCGGCGAGGTGTCGATCGCGCTGAACTGCACCTCGGTGCGGCCGGCCACCGACAACGACGAGGACCTCGCGGCCGTCGAGCAGATCGACGGGCTGTCCAACCGGATCTTCCTGGAGCCGCTGCTGCGCGGGGAGTACCCCGACGACATGCTCACGCTGGCCGAGCGTTTCACCCCGCTGTGGTACGTCAAGTCGGGCGACGGCGCGATCATCAAGCAGCCGCTGGACGTCCTCGGCATCAACTACTACACGCCGACCTGGGTGCGCGCCCGCCGCAACGCCCCCGGCAGCCCGGCGCACCCCGGCAGCGAGGGCATGGACTTCACCGCCCCCAACGGCCCGGTCACCGAGATGGGCTGGCGCGTCGACCCCACGGGCCTGACCGACCTGCTGCTGCGCCTGCACAAGGACTACGAGGGCCTCCCGGTGATGATCACCGAGAACGGCGCCGCGTACGCCGACTCGGCGGTCGTCGACGGCCAGGTGCAGGACGTCGACCGGATCGCCTACCTCGACGGCCACCTGCGCGCCGCCCACGCCGCCATCTCCGCCGGTGCGGACCTGCGCGGATACCTGGCGTGGTCGCTGATGGACAACTTCGAGTGGGCCTTTGGATACACCCGCCGCTTCGGCATCGTCCACGTCGACTACGCGACCCAGCGTCGGACCCCGAAGGCCAGCGCGGACTGGTATCGGAAGGTGATCAGCCAAAACGGGCTGGCGTAGATGACACCGCACCGTCCGACCCTGGAGCAGGTCGCCAAGCTGGCCGGAGTCTCGCGGGCGACGGCCTCCAGAGTCGTCAACGGCGCCGGCGGGGTCTCCGCCGGCGTCCGCGAGGCCGTCCGGACCGCCGTCGACTCGCTGGGCTACGTGCCCAATCCGGCCGCGCGCAGCCTGGTGACCCGCCGGACCGACTCGATCGCGCTGGTCGTCTCGGAGCCGACCGCGCAGGTCTTCGGCGACGACCCCTTCTTCATCGACGTCGTGCGCGGCGTCTCGGCCGAGCTGGAGATAGGCGACAAGCAACTCGTCCTGATGACCACCGACACCCCCGCCGGGCGCGACCGGGTGCAGCGCTTCACCAGCGTGCACGTCGACGGCGTGCTGCTGCTGTCCTGCCACGGCAACGACCCGCTCTACTCGGCGCTGGGCAAGCAGGGCCCGCCGGTCGTGTGCGGCGGGCGGCCGCTGTTCGGGCCCGCGCTGGCCTACGTGGACGTCGACAACGTCGGCGGCGCCCGCAGCGCCGTCGAGTACCTGGTCGGCGCCGGCCGCCGCCGCATCGCCACGATCGCCGGCCCGCAGGACATGAACGCCGGCGTGGACCGCCTCATCGGCTACCGCGAGGGCACCGCGGCCGCCGACCGGCGCGCCATCGTCGCCTACGGGGACTTCAGCCGCGACAGCGGCGAGCGCGCGATGCAGTCGCTGCTGGCCGACGAGCCGGAGTTGGACGCGGTCTTCGCCGCCTCCGATCTGATGGCGATCGGGGCGTTGGCGGCCTTGCGCAACAGTGGTCGCCGGGTGCCCGACGATGTCGCGGTGGTGGGGTTCGACGACATCGAGCAGGCGCGTTACGCCGAGCCGCCGTTGACGACGGTGCAGCAGCCCTCGCCCCTGCTGGGCCGGGAGATGGTGCGGATGATGCAGCGGATCCTGGCCGGCGAGCAGCCGGACTCGCCGAAGACGCTGCCGACGCAGCTCGTGTTGCGCTCGACGGCGTGACCGGGGCTGGTTGCCCAAGCGGCTGCCAAAAAGTACTGATGCTTGACGGATTCCGCGTTCTCTCGATCTCCGTAACGTTCAGACCAGCAAGAACACAAGCGATCTGAACCTAAAGGGAGAACGAGATGAACCGTTACGAGACCGTCGCCGCCCAGTACATCCAGACCTGGAACGAGACCGACGCCGGGGCCCGCCGCGCGCTGGTCGAGAAGTACTGGACCGCGGAGGCGACCTACACCGACCCGCTGGCCGAACTGGCCGGGGCGGACGCGATCAGCGCGGCCATCGGTGCGGTGCAGGGGCAGTTCGCCGGGCTGGTGTTCAGCCTGGGCGGTGTCGTCGACGGGCACCACGATCTGGTGCGCTTCACGTGGCACCTGGGTCCCGCCGGTGAGGAGCCGATCGTGGTCGGCTTCGACGTCGTCGAGCTCGACGGTGAGCGCATCAAAGCTGTGCACGGGTTCCTGGACAAGGTTCCCGCGGGCGCCTGAGCCGGTTCGGGCGCGGGAGTGGGCGGCGCGCGGCGCCGTCCCGTCCGCTCGTCAAGATCGGCCGAGTACCTTTCCCACATGCTTCACGGCCGTGCCACCGAACTCGCCGCCGTCTCCGGTCTGCTGGCCGAGGCGCGGGAAGGGCGCAGCGGTGTCCTCGTCCTGCGCGGTGAGCCGGGTATCGGGAAGACGGCTCTGGTCGAGCACGCGGTCGCCTCCGCACGGGCCGAGGGGCTGCCGGTCCTCCAGGGGCTGGGCGTGGAGTTCGAGGCGGAGCTGCCCTACGCGGGCTTGCACATGCTTCTCCACGACCGGCTCGGCGGTGTCGCGGAGTTGCCCGATCCGCAGCGGAGGGCTCTGGAGACGGCCTTCGGGCTGGCATCGGGCCCGGCGCCGGAGCCGATGCTGGTCGGGCTGGCGGTGCTGACACTGCTGAGCGAGCCGGCGACCGAGACGCCGCTGCTCCTGGCCGTCGATGACGCTCAATGGTGGGACCGGGATTCCGCGCACGCGTTGTTCTTCGCGGTGCGGCGGTTGCACGCCGAGGGGGTCGCGCTCGTCCTGGCCACTCGTGAGGAGGGGCCGGTGAGCGGTTTCGGGGAACTGCGGCTGGGCGGGCTCGACGCGCGTGCGGCGAGTGCGCTGGTCGACGAGCATTTCGCCGGGCTGGACGTGACGGTGCGGTACCGGGTCCTCGCCGAATCGCGCGGTAATCCGCTGGCGCTGCGGGAGCTGCCGTTGAGCATCGCCGCCGAGCCGGCCGGTGCCGGTTCGGGGTCGGTGCCGTTGACCGACCGTCTGCGGCAGGCGTTCCACGGCACGGCCTCGGGTCTGCCGCCGGCGACGCGGACGCTGCTGCTTCTGGCGGCGCTCGAACCGAGCGGTTCGCTGGCGGTGATCGCGAGCGCGGCGGCCGCACTGGGCGCCGGGACCGGCGACCTGCCGCCCGCCGAGCACGCGGGACTGGTGCGGGTCGAGGAGGGGCGGGTGGTGTTCCGTCACCCGCTGGTCGCCAGTGCCGTGCACGAGGGCGCCGCCCACGGGGAACGATTGGCCGCTCACCGGGCGCTGGCGGGGGTCCTCGACGCTCCCGGGCACGCCGACCGGCGGGCCTGGCATCTCGCGCAGGGCGCCACCGGGGCCGACGAGTCGGTCGCGCGTGCACTGGAGGAGACCGCCGATCGGGCACGGGCGCGCGGAGGGCAGTCGGCGGCGTGCGCGGCCTACACCGAGGCGGCACGCCTGTCGGCCGACGAGGGCGAACGCGGCCGGCGTCTGGTCCTCGCCGCGGAGTCGGCCGCCGAGGCCGGGTTTCGCGACCGGGCCGCCGAGCTCGCCGCCCGGGTCGGCGCGCCGATCGCGCCGGAGCTGCGGGGGCGCCTCGCCTACCTGCGGACGCTGCACGCGTTCTGGGCCGGCGACTACACGCTCGCGCACCGCCTCACCATCGACGAGGCCGAACACCACGAACCCGAGCACGCCGCCGAGCTGCTGGGGCAGGCCCTGCACTTCGCCTGGTACCTCGGTGAGGACGAGCTGGCCGACACCGCGAGCCGGCTGGCCGCCCTGCGGCTTCCCGCCGGGCGTCCGCGCGCCGAAGCGGTCGCGTTCATCGCCGGCGGGATCCTCGACGAGACTCCCCCGGTTCTGGCCGACGTGCCCGGCGCGACGCTGGGGGACCGGCTGATGATGTGCGGGATCGGCGTGGCCGTCGGGCAGGACGCCGCCGCCTACGAGCTGGCGACCCGGCTGGCCACCGAGATCCGCGCGCTCGGCGGGTGGGGCAGGCTGCCGACCGCGCTGTTCTTCGCCGCCGAGATCGAGGTCTTCCAGGGCCGCTACTCCGCCGCCCGCGAGACCGCGACCGAGGCGATGCGCCTGGCCGGTGACAGCGGGCAGCCCCAGTGGACCAGCCAGTTCAGTGCCGTGCTCGCCTACCTCGACGCCGTCGCCGGAGACGAGGAGGAGTGCCGCCGCCATGCCGCCGAGGCCATGGCCGACATCGCAGGCGGCGCCATGTCGCCCGGCGCGCCGTGGGCACGGGCCGCGCTCGCCCGCCTCGACCTGGGCGCCGGGCGGGTCACCGACGCGCTCGCCGGGCTGGAGCGGCTGACGAGGACCCCGACCCGGCATCACATCTGCACGCTGCGGGCGGTCCCCGACATGGTCGAGGCCGCCGTGCGGATCGGCAGCCCCGAGCGGGCCGTGGAGTCCTTCGGCTACTTCGCCGCCTGGGCGCGGCGCGTCGGACGGCCCTGGGCGCTGGCACTCACCGAGCGCTGCCGGGCGCTGCTGGCCGACGACGACACCGCCGAGAAGCACTTCACCGCCGCCGCCGGGCTCCACGAGCGGGAACGGCAGGAGACCGAGGCGGGGCGCACGGCGCTGCTCCACGGCGAGTGGCTGCGCCGGGCCCGCCGCAAGGCCGAGGCCCGCGACCGACTCCGACATGCCCTCGACGTGTTCGAGCGCGCCGGGATGCGGCCGTGGGCCGAGCGCGCCCGGGTCGAGCTGGAGGCGACCGGGCAGAGCGCGGGCGCCCGCGAGGAGCCCGGGCCGCTGTCGGCGCTGACCCCGCAGGAGGCGCGGATCGTGCGGCTGGCGGCCGCGGGGATGTCGAACAAGGACATCGCCGCGCGGCTGTTCCTCAGCCCTCGCACGGTCGGCTACCACCTGTACAAGGCCTACCCGAAGCTCGGCGTGCTCTCACGGGGAGAGCTCGCCGGCGTGGTGGGTTAGGCCTCCAGGTCGAGGCGCCAGTCGTTGACCTGGATCGGGTTGCCCTTGGGGTACTCGAAATCGGCCTCGCCGAGCAGGGTGAAACCGGCCTTGCGGCAGATCGCGTTCGACGCGGGGTGGTCGACCGACGGGTAGGCGTGCAGCCAGCGGTGTGAGCGCAGCTCGCGGGCCTTGTCGGCGAGCGCGACGGCGGCGAGGGTCGCCAGGCCGCGGCCCTGGTGGTCGGTCAGGATGGCCCAGCCGGTCTCGAAGACCGTCTCGCCGTTCCATTCCTTCTCCCAATAGCCGATCGTGCCCACTTCGGCGCCTTCGTACTCGATCACGAACATCATGCCGGTGGCCGGTTCGAGATCGAGGTAGCGCCGGTGGCGGTCGGCGAGCTTTTCCGGGGTTTCCGGTCCGCCGAGGTGGTCGGTCTGCTCGGGGGCGTTGTTGCGCTCCAGGATCCAGAAGTCGCCCTCGGCGTAGGGGCGCAGCTCCACCCGGCGCGATCCGCCGTCATGATCGTTCGTCGTCACGGTGAGACTGTCGCACGTGCCTGCGACATTTGTCAGACCCCTCGGGGATGCTTGAGGCTGGGGGACCACGTCCTTCGCCTTTCCCGCACCGCCGAGAGACAGCGAGCGCGACATGAGACCCGGTCTGTTCGGCCGAGACCATCCGGCCGCGCTCCTGCGCGCCGAGATCGGCCGGGTCCGCGAGGGAAACGGCGGGCTGGTGTTCGTCACCGGCGAGGCGGGGATCGGTAAGACGAGCCTGGTCACCGAGGCCGCCGAGTGGGCGCGCGGCGAGGGCGCGCTGGTGCTGAGCGGTTCGTGCTGGGACTCCCACAACGCGCCGGGCTACTGGCCGTGGACGCAGGTCATCAGGGCGCTCCACCGGCACGCGCCGCCGCAGCGGTCCGGCGGTGAGGTCTCCGGGGAGCTGTCGGCGCTGCTGTCCGAGGGCGAGGAGGCCGACGGCTTCCGCCTGTACGACGCGGTGACCCGCGCGCTGGTTTCGGCGGCGCAGACCCGGCCCCTGGTGGTGATCCTCGACGACCTGCACTGGGCGGACGCCGCCTCGCTGCGGCTGCTGGAGTTCGCCGCGCAGCACTCGCGGTTCGAGCCGCTGCTGCTGATCGGCACCTACCGCGACGTGGAGGTCGAGGTCGACCCGCATCCGCTGCGGGAGCTGATGCTGCCGCTGCTCGGGCGGGCCACGACGGTGGCCCTGAACGGCCTCGACGCCGGTGCCGTCGGGGCGCTCATGGCGCGCACGGCAGGTGAGCAGGCCACGCCGGAGCTGGTCGCCGAGGTGCACGCGCGGACCGGCGGGAACCCCTTCTTCGTCGAGCAGACGGCCCGCCTGTGGCGCAGCGGGCAGCCCGCCTCGGCGATCGCGCCGGGAGTCAGCGACGCGGTGCGGCGCCGGCTGGCGCAGTTGCCGCCGCCGGTGGCGCGGCTGCTGTCGGACGCCTCGGTGCTCGGTCGTCGCTTCCACCGCCAGATCCTGGCGGCCGTGGTGCACCAGCCGGTCGCGCAGGTGGACCGGATGCTCGATCAAGCCGTGACCGCGCGGCTGGTCACCTCGCACGGCGGCGGGCGTTTCTCCTTCGCCCACGACCTGGTCCGCGAGACGCTCTACGAGTCGGTCGCCGACGCGCCCGAGCGGCACGCCGCCGTCGTGCGTGCCCTCGACCGCTCCCCCGCGCTGGCCGAGCGGATGCTCCCGGCCGACCTCGCCGGACACGCGCACCTCGCCGACGGCGCCCTCGACGCCGGGCGGGCCGTCGCGCTGCTGCGGGCCGCCGCCCGCGACGCCGGTGACCGCTTCTCCTTCGAGGAGGCGAGCACGCACCTGCGCAGGGCACTGGATCGCATCGGTCCCGAACCGAGCCGCGAGCGGGTCCGGGTGCAGCTCGACCTGGGCGGCGAACTGCATCACTGCGGTGAGCGCGAGGCCGCCTGGGCGATGTTCGAGGCCGCGGCCGCCGGCGTGCGGGCCCTGGGCGACCCGGAGCTGACGGCCCGGGTCGCGTTGACGGTGCACCGGCAGGGCGGGCCGGGCGAGCACGCCGCGTTCAAGGAGGAGTTGCTCGCCGAGGCGCACCGGGCGGTCATGCGCGGCGCGGTCGGGGTGCCCGGCGGTGAGCGCGAGATCGACCTCATGGCGCGCGAGCTGGCGGTGCGCGTGTCGGTGCTGGCCCGCCGCGACGGTGACGACGACGCGCTGGGGTTCGGCCTGTGGGCCCGCCACGACGTGATCTGGGGGCCGGGGACGGCGCGGGAGCGGGAGGCGCTGACCCGCGAGATGATCGAGGTGGGGCGGCGCTCGGCGGACTCCGACATGCGGGAGTACGCCACGGCGCTGTTGTGGGTCGCGCAGCTGGAGCAGGGGGACCCCGCGTACGCCGCGACCGTCGAGAGGCTGGCGTCGATCACTCAGCCGGGGTCGCGCATGGGGATCGGCGTCATGATCGACCGGTCCATCATCGCCGCCTTCCAGGGCCGCTTCGCCGAGGCGGAGGAGCTGATCGCGCGCTTCACGGAGAAGCAGAAGCACGGCGATCACCAGCACTGGGCCTTCATGGGCGAGCACATCTCGTGGTCGCGGCTCCAGGCGCAGGGGCGTTTCGACGAGGCCGCGGCGCTGGTGGAGGAGATGGCCGCGAACGGTCAGCATCCGCACGTGGATCTGACCGACGCGATCACCTCGGCCGGGTCGGGGAAGGTCAAGGCGGTCGGTGAGGACTATCCCCGGATGTTCGAGGGCCTGGCGCTGCGTGCGCGGGCCGAGACGGCGGCGCTGAGCGGTGATCCGCTCGCGTGCGGGCGGGTGCGGGAGAGCCTTGAGCCGCTGCGGGGGCAGTGGCTGGTGTCGCTGTACGGGTGCGACATCAGCGGACCGGTGAGCCTGTGGCTCGGGCGTCTGGCGGCGGCCGTCGGGGACTTCGCGACGGCGCGGGCCGACTACGCCGAGGCGCTGCGGTCGGCGGAGTCGATGGCGTCGCGGGTGTGGGCGCTGGAGGCGAAGGCCGCGATGGCGCGACTCGACGGCGACCCCCGGCTGGCCGCCGAGGTCCGGGCCGAGGCGGCCGAACTGGGCATGGCGCACCTGGCCTCGGGCGCGGCCGTGGTATCCGCCGAGCCCGAGGCGGTGTTTCGGCGCGAGGGCGACGTGTGGTCGCTGACCTGGGGCGGGTCGACGGTGCTGATGCCCGACGCCAAAGGTCTCCAGGACCTGCACACGCTGCTCGGGGCGCCCGGGGCCGACATTCCCGCGGTGCGGCTGCTGGACCCGTCGGGAGGCGACGTGGTCGTCGCCGCTCGCGGTCTCGGCGGCGACGCGGTACTCGACGAGGAGGCGAGGAGCCGCTACAAGCGCCGCCTCGGGGAGCTCGACGAACTGATCGACCGTGCCGTCGCGCTGGGCGACGACTCCCGCGCGGCGGCCCTCGACCTTGAGCGTTCGGCGCTGATCGACGAACTGCGCACGGCCACCGGTCTCGGCGGCCGCCCGCGTCGCCTGGGCGACGAGGCCGAGCGTGCGCGCAAGACCGTGACCGCGCGGATCCGCGACACGCTGCGCAAGCTCGACGAGCGGCATCCGGCGCTGGCGGAGCACCTGCGCGCGGCGGTGTCGACGGGCGCGACGTGCCGTTACGGGCCGGCGGAGGGCGTGCGCTGGGGGTTGTGAGGGCGGGGCGTGGGGTTCACAGGCGTGGGAGGTTTGCGGCGGCGTACTCGTCGGCGACGGTGAAGAGAGCGGCGCAGCGTGGGCACTCGGCCCGGCCGTGGAGATGGGCGATGCCTTCGGCGAGGGCGGCCTGGCCGTCGCGGGCGGCGGTGTCGTACATCCACCGTCCGGTCCCGGTGAGTTCGGCGGGGAACGCGGGGCGCAGGGGGCGGCGGTCGACATCGCCGTGGTCCCAGTCCCGGATAGCCGAGTAGCGGCCGTAATCGCCGATGGCGATCATGACCTTGACCGCGCAGTGGGGGCAGTCGACGGGGTAGAAGTCGTCGCTGAAGTCACCGAGGGCGGCGCTCCAGTGGTACTGGCCGGCGACTGCGAGCAGATCGATGAAGCTGTCGAGGTAGTCGGCCGGGCGCGTGCGCAGGTGCCGGTCGAGCTGCCCACCGAAGTCGGCGATGGCGGCGGCGGTACCGGCGAGGAGGGCGTCGCAGCGGTGGTGCCCGGCCGAGCACCGCACGATGAGCCCGGCAAGGCGGCGCGCTCGCCGATCGCTCACCGCGAGTGGCACCAGCCTCGGCAGTGCGGCGAAGCCGGCCGGCGGCACGAGATCGTGTTCGAGGCAGAGGCGGTACTCGAGTTCGCGCCACGCCTCGGGGTCGTCGGCGCGCTCGACCCGCTCCAGGAACTCCGGGACGCGGCCGATCTCGCCAAGGGCATCGCGCATCCGCGCCAACTCCACCACCCGGGCAGTCAAGCGCACCCCCGCCCGTCGATGCCGGTGGCCCGTCCGTCGGACGGGCCACCGGGCTTTGCTCGCGTCAGCTCACTGCTTACTGCTCGTTCTTCACTTCCGGTTGTACAGCCGCATCGTCAGGGCGCCGAAGACCAGCAGGATCACGCCGCCCGACACCAGGGTCCAGGTGATCTCGTAGGCGTCGGGGGTGCCGTACATGAGGCCGCGGACGGCGGCGACGAGGTGAGCGATCGGGTTGACCTCGACGAATCCCTGGAGCCAGCCCGGCATGGTCGCCGGCTGGACGAAGACGTTGCTCAGGAAGGTCATGGGGAACAGCACCATCATGCTCACGCCCATGACCGACTTCTCCGAGCGCAGGAACAGGCCGAACATGGTCCAGATCCAGGAGAACGCGAAGGAGAACGCGACCAGCAGCCCGACACCGGCCAGCACGCCGAGCACGCCTCCGGCGGGACGGAAACCGAGGATCAGTCCGAGCAGCAGAATCGTTGCAGAGGCCATCGTGTAACGAAAGACGTCGCCGAGGATCGCGCCGACCAGCGCCGCCGGGCGCCAGATCGGCAGGGTCCGGAAACGGTCGAAGACGCCCTTCTCGATGTCGGTGTTCACCCCCACCCCGGTGTACATGGTGATCATCACGACGCTCATGACCATGATCCCGGGCAGCAGGTACTGCAAGTAGTCGGTGGTGTTCCCGGCCAGCGCACCGCCGAACAGGTAGGTGAACATCAGCGTCATCATGATCGGGAAGGCGGTCACGTCGAACAGCTGCTCGGGGACGTGCTTGATCTTCAGCATCGCGCGCCAGCCGAAGGTCATCGACGCCGACAGCGCGCTCGGCCGTTTCGGCTGCTCGTCGGCCGACAGGACCGCGCTGAGCGCGGAGGCGGCGGGTGTGTAGACGGTGGGCTGCGTGGTGGTCGACTGCGTGGTCATGCCACGGCCTCCTTCTCGGCGTCGTCGGTGGCGGGGTGGTCGGTCAGGGCCAGGAAGACCTCGTCCAGGCTGGGCTGGCCGAGGGAGAACTCGTCGACGGTGATACCCGCGCGGGCCAGCGCCGACAGCGCCTGGGACGCCTGCTCGGCGGTGCCGCCGCCGTCGGCGTCGACGCGTGCGGTGAGGGCGACCGGGTCGGCGTCGAGGTTGACGCCGAGGGCGAGGGTCGTCGACAGGATCCGCTCGGCCTCGCCGCGCTGGGCGGCGTCGCGGAGACGGACGTGCACCGAGCCCGCACCGACGGAGGACTTCAACTCACCGGGAGTGCCCTCGGCGATGACCTTGCCGTGGTCGATGACGGCGATGCGGGCGGCGAGGTTGTCGGCCTCGTCGAGGTACTGGGTGGTCAGCAGGACCGTGGTGCCCTGGGCGACGATGATCCGGATGATGTCCCACACCTGGTTGCGGCTGCGGGGGTCGAGGCCGGTGGTCGGCTCGTCGAGGAAGAGCACGTCGGGTGTCTTGAGGATGCTGGCGGCGATGTCGATGCGCCTGCGCATCCCGCCCGAGTACTTCTTGACCTGTCGGCCGGCGGCCTCGGTGAGCCCGAAGGCGTCGAGGAGCTGCTCGGCCCGCCGACGCGCGGCGGCCTTGCGGTGGCCGATGAGCCGGCCGAGGAGCACGAGGTTCTCCAGGCCCGTGAGGTCCTCGTCGACCGACGCGTACTGGCCGGTCAGGCTCACTCTCGAACGGACGGCGTCGGCTTCCTTGAGCACGTCGTGGCCGAAGACGCGGGCCGTGCCGCCGTCGGGACGCAGCAGGGTGGCCAAAATCCGCACCGCGGTGGTCTTGCCGGCGCCGTTGGGGCCGAGAACGCCGTAGACGGTTCCGGCGGGGACGGCCAGGTCGACGCCGTCCACGGCTCGTGTCTTTCCGAAGGTCTTGACCAGGCCCTGCGTCTCGATGGCGAGGCCGGTGCCGTTCTGTTTCACGGTCTTTCCTTTCAGCAGGTGTAGGGACGCGCGGCGCGGCCCTCTCGGAGGGTGCGGCCCCACCAGGCGAGCTGCCCGAGCATGCGGCCGGCCGACTGCTCGGCCTCAGGGCTGGAGTGGGGGCCGGCGGTGTCGAGAAGGTCGAGGTGGACGCCGTCGCGAACGGTGACGGTGTGGAGTTCGGCGTAGACGGTGCGAAGGTGCTCGACGGCGTAGAGGCCCCGGTCGCGGTAACCGTAGGACACGAATCCGACAGGTTTGGCGTGCCACTCGTCGTAGCCGTAGTCGACGGCCTGTTTGAGGGAGGCCGGGAAGCTGCGGTTGTACTCGGGCGTGACGACGGCGTAGGCGTCGGCGCCCTCGACGGCGGCGGTGAAGCGCGCCATCTCGGGCGTCGCCTCGCCGGGCAGGCGGGCGGGGAAGTCGAAGAGCGCGAGGTCGAGGACGTCGACGGTGAAATGCCCGTGCGCCTTCGCCAGGGCCGTGAACCAGCCGGCGACGTCCTCGCCGGCCCTGCCCTCGCGGGTGCTGCCGACGATGACGGCCAGCCGCAGCGGTCCGTCGTGGGTGGCCTGCCTGCCCGTCATCGAAGTCTCCCGTCTCGATCCTCACCCTGTAGGCGCCAGACGGGGGCCGATTTCCGCCAGACGAGATCTAGCGGCGCCGCGAGATGAGCTCGGCGACCCCGTCGAGGATCCGGTCGAGGCCGAAGGCGAGGGCCTGGTCGGGCACGGACTCGGCCGAGGCGGTGGTCAGCGCCGGGTAGCGCTCGCGATGCTCGTCGAGGAGGACGGCGAGGGCCCGCTCGAACTCGGCCTCACCGCCCTCGCGTCTGGTCCCCTCGGCGGTGACGAGCTGCTGGGCGGTGTTGCGGACGTGCCCGGCGACGGTGAAGACGGTGTCGAGGCGTTCGCCGCCGGTCAGGGCGGTGCCGTCGAGGGCGGCGACGGCGTGGTCGGTCCAGGCGAGCTCGTTCGGGCCCAGCGGCCGCCGCCCGACCAGGGCGGCCAGCAGCCAGGGGTGGCGGTCGAGGACGCGCCGGAACTCCTCGGCCCAGGCGGTCAGCCGCGGCCGCCATGCCTCCCCGGGCGGCTCGGGGGCGGGCGGCTGCGGGGCCGGCCCGAAGGCGTGGTCGACCATGAGCGCGACGAGTTCGGCCTTGCCGGGGACGTGCCGGTACAGCGACATCTTCGTGAAGGAGAGACGCTCGGCGACGACCTGCATGGTCAGGGCGGGCAGGCCGATCTCGTCGGCGACGGCGATCGCCGCGGCCGTGATGGCCTCGGTGCTCAAGGCGGCCTTCGGGCCGCGCTTGGGGGGCGGCTTGAGGCCCCACAGCAGCGCCAGCGCGTCGGCGAAGTCCTCGGCCATCGATCTCTCCCTCGTGATTTGCCATCGCGACCAAACTGTGTCTATCATACACTGTGTCCGTGAGACACAGTTATCGAACGAATGGAGAAGCATCGTGAGGATCCTCATCTCCGGCGCCAGCGTCGCCGGGCCTTCCCTCGCCTACTGGCTCGCGCGGCGAGGCTTCTCGCCCACCGTCGTCGAGATCGCGCCCGGCCTGCGGGGCGGCGGATACGCCGTCGACTTCCGCAGCGAGGCGCACCTGGCGATCCTGGCGCGCATGGGCGTCCTCGACGACCTGCGCGCCGTCGAGACCGGCGGCTCGCCGATGCGCTTCGTGGACACCGCGGGCGCCGAGCGGTTCGCACTGCCGCCGGAGTTCACCGGGGGCGAGCTGGAGGTCCTGCGCTCGGATCTCGCCCGCGTGCTCCACGAGAGGACCCGCGCCGACTGCGAGTACGTCTTCGGGGACACGATCACCTCCCTTACCGAGACCGAGGAGGGCGTCGAGGTCGCCTTCGCCGCCTCGGCACCGCGCACCTTCGACCTGGTGATCGGCGCCGACGGCCTGCACTCCAACGTCCGCCGCCTGGCCTTCGGGCCGGAGTCGGAGCACGTCACCCACCTCGGCTACCACCTGGCCCGCTGGACCGTGCCCGGCGCCGAACCCGTCGGCCGCGTCTCGGTCGCCTACAACGAGCCCGGCCGCATGATCAGCGTCAGCGACGGCGAGAGAGGCGTCGACGCCTTCGCGGTCTTCGCCTCCGGCATCCTCGCCTACGACCGCCGCGACCTCGCCGCGCAGAAGAGACTCGTCGCCGATGCGCTCGACGGCATGGGCTGGCGCGCCGCCGAACTCGTCGCCGCCCTCGACGGGGCCGATGAGCTGTACTGCGACTCCATCAGCCGCGCCGACGTCCCGGCCTGGTCGCGGGGGCGGATCGCGCTGGCCGGCGATGCCGCGCACGGCGCCACGGTCGGCGGCATGGGCACCGGCTCGGCAGTCGTGGGCGCCTACGTGCTGGCCGGAGAGCTCGCGGCGGCGGGCGGCGACCACCGGACGGCCTTCACCGCCTACGAGAAGGAGCTGCGGGACTTCGCCACCCTCTGCCAGGAGGGCGGCGAGAACGCCGGGGCCTTCCTGGCGCCGGCCACGGCCGAGCGGCTCGCCGAGCGCGACGCGATGATGCGGTCCCCCGAGTTCGCGGCGATGATGCTGGAGGCGGGCCTCGAACGCGCCGGGGGCATCGATCTCAAGGACTACGGGCCGTGCTGAGTCGCGGCGAACCTCACCTCAGGCCGTACCTCCCTGCCCGCCGCGCCGAAGGGCGGCGCAAGATGTGAGCCGTCAACACCCCCCAGCCCGAAAGGCCTCCGAGCGCATGACCACCACCGTCAATGCCTACGCGGCCCCCGCCGCCGGGGCGCCCCTCGCACCGACCACCGTCCCCCGGCGCGCGGTCGGCCCGAACGACGTCCTCATCGAGATCCGCTACTCCGGCATCTGCCACTCCGACATCCACCAGGCCCGCGACGAGTGGCGCCCGGGGAACTTCCCGATGGTGCCCGGGCACGAGATCGTCGGCGTCGTCTCCGCCGCCGGCGAGGCGGTCACCCGGCACAAGGTCGGCGACCGGGTCGGCGTCGGCTGCTTCGTCGACTCCTGCCGCAAGTGCGAGGCGTGCCTGGCGGGCCTGGAGCAGTACTGCCGCAACGGCACGGCGACCTACAACGACACCGGCGCCGACGGCACCCCCGCCTACGGCGGGTACAGCACCCACATCGTCGTCGACGCGGACTACGTCCTGGCGGTGCCGGAGAGCATCGACTACGCCGGTGCCGCGCCGCTGCTGTGCGCGGGCATCACGCTCTACTCGCCGCTGCGTCACTGGGGCGCCGGGCCGGGCAAGCGCGTCGCCATCGTCGGGATGGGCGGCCTCGGCCACGTCGGTGTGAAGCTGGCGCACGCCATGGGCGCCGAGGTGACCGTGCTCAGCCAGACGCTGAGCAAGAAGGACGACGGCCTGCGCCTGGGCGCCGACGACTTCCACGCCACGAGCGACCCGCAGACCTTCCGCGAGCTCGCCGGGCGCTTCGACCTGATCGTCAACACCGTCTCGGCCGATCTCGACCTCGACGCCTACCTGCGGCTGCTGCGCATCGACGGCACGATGGTCAACCTCGGCCTGCCGTCGGAGGCGAGCTCGGTGCGCCTGTCCTCGCTGATCGGGGGGCGCAAGAGCCTGGCCGGTTCGATGATCGGGGGGATCGCCGAGACGCAGGAGATGCTGGACTTCTGCGCCGAGCACCAGATCGCCGCCGAGGTCGAGCTGATCTCCGCCGACCGGATCAACGAGGCCTACGAGCGGGTGCTGTCCAGTGACGTGCGCTACCGCTTCGTGATCGACGCGACGAGCTTCTAGGTCGCTCACTCGGACACCGCGCCGGGGCGCCGGAGGGCGCCCCGGCCGTGGTGTCAGACGCGGCCGGCGAGTTCGTAGCCCGCCTCGTCGACGGCGGCGCGGACGGCGTCGTCGGCGAGGGTCTCGCCGGTGACGATCACGTGCCCGGTTGGCAGGTCGACGCGGACCTCGGTGACGCCGGGGATGGCGGCGACCTCTTCGGTGACGGCCTTCTCGCAGTGCCCGCAGGTCATGCCGGTGACCTTGTAGGTGACGGTTTCCATGGCGGATCCTCTCGTGGCGGTGCTCGCCCGCCCACTCTACCCCTAGGGGGTATCGGGGGCAAAAGCGGTGGCGGCCGGCCCGTCAAGGCGTCATGATCCGCCGGTGATCACCGAAGCAGCGGCGAACAACGCCTCCTGGTGCGCCTCCATGTGCCGAGCCCACGACCTCGATACCTCCGGCGACGGCCGGGTGTGGCGCAGCCCCGCGCGTACTCCCCTTTACTACCCCGACGCGGTGACGCTGGTCCCCGGGTTGGAGGCCGCCGAGGTCCTCGACGGGATCGACTCCTCGCCGGGCTGCTCGGTGAAGGACTCCTTCGCCGACCTCGACCTCTCGGCGCACGGCTTCGAGGTGCTCTTCGAGGCCGAGTGGATCGGGCGGTCCTCGGCCGCGCCCCTGCCGGCCGGCGACGCGCTGGAGTGGCGCCGCGCGGGTGAGCTCGCCGAGTGGGAGGCGGCCTGGTCGGGCGGCGAGGCCACCGGACTGTTCACGCCGAGGCTCCTCGACGACCCTTCGGTCCTCATCCTCGAAGGACGCGACGACGACGGGATCAAGGCCGGGGCCGTGCTCAACCGCGGTGGCGGAGCGGTCGGCGTGTCCAACGTCTTCGGCGACGGCCTCGCCGGCGCCACCCGCGCGTCCGCCGACCTGCTGGGTGCCACCGCGCTCGTCGGCTACGAGTCCGGCGATGACCTCGACGCCGCCCTCCGGGTGGGATTCCGGTCACTGGGACCGCTGCGGGTGTGGCTGCGGGCCTAACGTCTCACCATGAGCCAGAGGATCGCCGACGTTCGCGGCCTTTTCGCACCCGAGACCACCTACCTCGCCACCGCCTCCTACGGTCTGCCGCCCGCTGCGGCGACCGAGGCGATCGCCGCCCACGAGGCCGATCGCCGCGCCGGGCGCGTCGACATGTACGCGATCGACGACCTGATCGTGCGGGCCCGCACGGCCTACGCCTCGATCATCGGCGTCGATCCCGGCCGGGTCGCGCACGGCCCCTCGGCCTCGCACTTCGTGGGGCTGATCGCCGCCGCGCTGCCCGATGACAGCGTCGTGCTGACCGCGGAGGAGGACTTCACCTCGCTGCTGTTCCCGTTCCTGGTCGCCCGGATGAGGGGCGTGACGGTCCGCTCGGTGCCGCTGGAGCGCCTCGCGGAGTCGGTGACCGACGACGTCGACCTCGTCGCCGTGTCGGCCGTGCAGTCCGCCGACGGCCGCCTCGCGCCTTTCGCGGCCCTCGCGCAGGCGCGAGACGAGCACGGTGTGCGGGTCCTCTACGACGGCAGCCAGGCCGCCGGGTGGCTGCCGCTGCCCGCCGACGGCTACGACTACCTCGTGGTCGCCGGGTACAAGTGGCTGATGGGCCCGCGCGGCACGTCCTTCCTGAGCGGGACGCCCGAGGCGCTGGCGCCGATCGCGCCGCTGGCGGCGAACTGGTACGCGGGCGGCGACATCTGGGACTCGATCTACGGGCCGCCGCTGCGCCTGGCCGGCGACGCGCGCCGCTTCGACCTCTCACCGGCGTGGGCGCCGTGGATCGGGCACGCCCCCGCCCTCGAACTGCTCGCCGGGCTCGACCGGGACGAGGTGCACGACCACAACGTGGGCCTGGCCAACCGCTTCCGCGAAGAACTCGGACTGCCCGCCGGTGAGTCCGCCATCACCTCGGTGCCGTTGAGCGACCAGCAGGTCAAGGCCCTCGCCGAGGCCCGCATCACCGCCTCCCCGCGCGCGGGCAAGACGCGCTTCGCCTTCCACCTCTACACCACCGAGTCCGATGTGGACTTCGCACTGAAGGTCATCGCCGCCTCGGCCTAGAGCGTGTCCTAGTGGTCTTGTGGGTGCGAGTCCGCCGCAGCCCCGCAGTGATCACCCGGACACGGCCTAAACGAAAACGATCCCCCATCGCGTGCAAGTGGTGTCCGACAGTCCGTACCTCCGGGGGCGCCATGAACTCCTTCGACGACTACGTCCGCGCACGCGGCGGCGCGCTCCTGCGCTTCGCCTACCTCCTGAGCGGAGACGCGCACCTCGCCGAGGACATCGTCCAGGAGGCGCTGGCCCGCTGCCACCGCCCATGGGAGCGGATCAGCGCCAACGGCGACCCCGAGGCGTACGTGCGCAAAGCGGTGCTGCGGCAGTTCCTCTCGTGGCGCCGCCGCCTCAGCTTCGGTGAGCGCGCGACGGCCGACATGACCGTCCACGCGCCCAGCGCGGCCGACGGCAGCCAGGCCTTGGCCGAGCGGGACACGCTGTGGCGGCTGCTCGCGGGCCTGTCCCGCAAGCAGCGGGCGGTGCTGGTGCTGCGCTTCTACGAGGACCTCGCCTACGCCCAGATCGCCGACCTGCTGGGGATCCGGGAGTCGACCGTGCGCGTCCACGCTCACAAGGGACTGTCGGAGCTGCGGGTCTCCCCGCAGCTGGAGCGACCCCGCGACAGGGAGATCACACGATGAGAACCGAACACGACGAGGGCGCCCTGCGCGCCGAACTCGGCCTGCACGCCGCCGACGCCCCTGAACCGCACGGACTGCTCACCGCCGTCCACGACCGGAGCCGACGGCGTGTGCGCCGGCAGATCGCGCTCACCGGAGGCCTCACGGCGATCATCGTCGCCGGGACCGTGCTCGCCGTCCAGGGCGGGACGGGCCCGGGTGGGGAGATGCCGGGCGCCGCGGGTTCGCCCTCGGCGTCGGAGTCGACCGCCCCCGATGACTCGGCGCCGGCGGTGGATCCCGTCGCGAGCTACGCCTTCCCCTACCGGCCGACCTGGGAGCCGGGGGACTTCAACTCCGGCTACGGGGCGCGGATCAACGAGAGCCTGCAACGACTGGGCTACCTCGACGAACCCGGCCGCGAGAACAAGGCCGGTCCCGGCCTGGTCCTCGACCTCTACGACGGGAAACCGCCGAACTGGCCGGCCAAGGGCGACGAGGTGGCGGTCCGCGGGACGACCGGCACCTACCGGCCGGCCGGGGACGCGCTGTCCGAGGACGTCCTCGCCTGGGAGGAGGACGGGAACTTCCTCATGCTGCGGACACGGCAGATCACCCGGGCCGACATGATCACCTATGCCGAGGGCCTCGTCGAGGACGAGGGACCGGGCTACCTGGGCGTCCGCTGCGGACTGGCGACCTACCAGTCCGAACCGGGCACCGTGTACCAGGGCAGCACCCTGTACGAGTCCGACGTGTACTACCTCTGGACCACGATCGAGGAGAAGGACTACGCGCCCGAGACGGACGGCTCCGCGCCGGTCACCGTCGACCTCGGCGACCGCGACGGCGTCCTCCTCACCGAGAAGGGCGGCGGCGAACGGATCCTGCTCGTCGAGCTCGACCCGGCTCGTGTGATCGCCGTGCACTCGCATCCCGACTACTTCCTCACCGACGACCAGCTCGTCTACGAGGCGCTGACCACCGTGCTGGCCCTGCGTCCCTGCCGGCCCCGTTAGCGTCCGCGCGAACCGGTCCCCGCGACCAAGACCGAGGCCGTCGTCCACTGTGGACGACGGCCTCGGCGGCGCGGTGTTCGGCTCGCCCGTCCCGGCGACCTCGCGGCGACCATCGGGACGGGACGAACGGTCAACCCACGCCCTCGCCGACACCTTCGCCGGCGCGATTGCGGGCGTACAACTCGCGCGCGACCTGGAGGCACGCCCGTCCGCGCGGCCCCTTCACGTCGAACGCGGCCCAGCCGACCTGCGCCCCGCCACGATGGAAGCGGGCGCATCCCCGGTCGGACTCGATCTCGTCGATCTCGGCCCAGGCCAGTTCGCGATCCTTGCGCCGCAGGCCCTCGGCGGTGATCTCCAGTCCCCGTTCGCTTCGCACGGCGACGACGCCACCATCGGCCATCGTCGCGCGGTGCTCGTCGAGCTGAAGACCGAACACGCGCTCGCGGGCCTCTTCGGCGAAGTCCCCGATCCGCGTCCCGCACAGGAAGATGCGCGTGCCGTCGCGCAGTTCGATGCAGACCGCGTGCTCGTACTCGACGCCGCCGTCGATCGTGGGCACCGGGGCACTGCGCGCCTCGATGTCGTCCACGGCGGTCCAGCGCGCCCACTCGACCGCACCGGACGGGTAGGTCTTGGCGCAGCCGTTTTCGTAGATGGTGAGCCACTTGGCTCCTTCGAGCGGAAGCGTGCGCAACGGTGCGCCCAATCCGCGTGGTCCCGGGCGCGTGGCCTCCCACCCGCGCCGCCGGTACGCCCCGTAAACGAGTACGGCGACCGCGACCGCCGTCGCGGCGACAGCGGCTATCCCGTATCCGACCATCGTGCGACCCCTCCTCTTCTCACTGTTCGGCGATGACAAGCTCCATCGCCGGCAGGCAAGCCCTGCCGTGTGCCGGAGTGGGCGTGAACCACCCCCGGACGTCCCCGCCGCCGGTGACCACCCCGATCCGTTCGTCCACAGAGGATGAACCGGTCACGCTCGACCACGGCGGACGCGTCCCACCCCAAGGCTCCCGCACCTGGCCTGCCCCCGCAACGTCGATCCACATCAGAGGGCGCGAAACCGGTAGAGGAACCGGGATTTCGTTCGTGGGGGCCGAACAGCCGGGTCGACGACCCGGGAATGCCCGTCACGTCCGTGTCCATTCTCCCTCCATAGTCGACAATCGCGCCAAGTCGGATGATCGCGGCCGGATCGGACGATGCGCACCCGGCCCCCGGTCTCTGATTCGACGGACCGCCAGGCGAATGTCACGCGGTGACCGCCGGTCGCGTCCCACGACCGCGCGCGGGCACCGACCGGCGACAATCACCCCGTGATGCCCGAGCCCCTCCTGCCGTCTCCGCTGACCGAGCTGCGCGATCCGCGACTGTCGGCGAAGGGAACGCGCCTGTGGCTCAAGCGCGACGACCTGGTGCACCCGTTCCTGCCGGGCAACAAGTGGCGCAAGCTGCGACTGAACCTCGACGAGGCGCTGGCGGCCGGCCACCGCGCGCTGCTGACATTCGGCGGCGCCTACTCCAACCATCTGCGCGCGGTCGCGGCCGCCGGCCGGCTGCACCGGCTGCGCACGATCGGCGTGGTCCGCGGCGAGGAGCGGCTGCCGCTCAACCCGTCGCTGTCCTACGCCGTCGGGCAAGGCATGACCCTCGACTATCTCGACCGGGCCGCCTACCGCCGCAAGCGCACGCCGCCTGTCCTCGACGCGCTGCGCGAGCGCTGGGGCGAGGTCTTCGTCATCCCCGAGGGCGGCGCGAACGCCGCCGGGGTCCGCGGGTGCGCCGAGGTCACCGCCGAACTCGACGTCCAGCTCCCGGGCGGCTACGACCACGTCGTCACCGCCGTCGGGACCGGCGCGACGCTGGCCGGGCTCGCCCACGGGCTCACCGCGGGGCGGTCGGCCGTCGGCGTGTGCGTTCTCAAAGGCGCCCAGGACCTGATCGCCGACGTCGAAAGGCTCCAGGTGGAGGCCTTCGGCCGCGCCTGCGGCGACTGGACGCTCGACCACCGCTTCCACCACGGCGGCTTCGCCAGATCCACACCTCAGCTGCGGGAGTTCGTCGCCGGCTTCGCCGAGCGCCACGGCGTCGAACTCGAACCGGTCTACGTCGCCAAGGCCCTCCACGCCATCCTCGAAGGCGGCCTCGGCGCGGGACGCCGGCTGGTGTTCCTGGTGACCGGTCCGCCCATGTGATCGGCCCCGGCGCGAGCCGAAAGGGCGCGACTCCCCCGCAGGACCGCACATCGGGGAGTGTCTACGATTCGGCGGTCCGGTAGATCTTGCGCGATCAATCCCCTCCCCCAAAAGGACATCGCATGCGTTCTTTTCCCTGGAAGCTGCCTTTAGCGGCACTGGTGGTCGTCGGCCTCGCCGGCGGTGTCGGCGTCGCGGTGGCCGAGGACGGCCGGACCGCGGCCGATGACGCCGCACCGACGGTCGTCGAGCTTCCCGTCACCGCCGACACCTATGCCAGCCAGGCCAGTCCCACCAAGGTCCACGACGCCTACACGTGGCTCTCGGTGTGCGCGGCGACCTGCGACGGCGCGGCCTCGTCGGAGCGCCGCTCCTTCCTCACCTTCGACGTCCCGGCGCTGCCCGCGAACGCCCAGAACGTCGAGATGATCCTCTCCGTGCGCCCCGCGCGTACCAGCGACACCACCGTCGAGGTCCGCGACGTCGCCGACTCCTGGTCGGCCGCCGAGCTCAGCTGGAACGACCAGCCGGCGACCGGCGCGGTCATCGGCTCCGTCAAGGGACTGACCGCGGGCGCCACCACCAGCGTCGACGTGTCGGCGGCCTACCACGGCACCGGCGCGCACTCCTTCGCGCTGACCTCGCCCGCGGGCGCCCAGGGGGTCCTGAACTCCTCGGCCGACACCGCCGGGGTCCCGCCGAAGCTGACGGTCGCCTACACCCTCGGGACGGTCGCGGCCGGTCCGCTGCCCTTCGACCTGCCACCGCGCGAGGTCCTGGAGGCCAGCGGCAAGAAGGTGTTCGCGCACTACTTCACGCAGTTTCGGATCTCGATCGAGAACAAGCCCGCCGAGACCGACTACTACACCCGCAACTACCTCACCCCCGACGGCGAGGGCGGCATCCACTCCGCCTACGGCGGTTTCCTGCGCGACCGGCCGCTCCCCCGCGACCCGGTCGCCGGGGACTGGCAACTCGCCGACATGGTCACCGAGGTCACCCGCGCCAAGGAGGCCGGGCTGGACGGGTTCACCCTGAACCTGCTCAACGTCAGCGAGTCCAACTACCACTGGCAGGCCGCGCTGCGGCTCATGCGGGCCGCGCCGATGGTCGACCCGGACTTCAAGATCGTGATCATGCCCGACATGACGGTGTCCACCCTCAAGGACATCGACGCCGCCGGTCTGGCCGCGGTGGTCATGAAGCTCGCCGCGCTCGACTCGGAGTACCGACTCGGCGACGGCCGCCTGGTCGTCTCGCCCTTCAAGGCCGAGAACAAGACGCCGGAGTTCTGGGCGCAGTTCAACGCCCTGATGAAGTCGAACCACGGCGAGACGGTCGCGCTGGTGCCCTTCGTGCTCAACTTCAACGCCAGCTTCGAGAAGTACAAGTCGGTCAGCTACGGCTTCTCCGAGATGGAGTACGGCGCCCCGGCGCTCCAGGACTCACTGCCGGCCAAGATCGCCACCACGCACAACGCGGGCGTGAAGTTCATGGCCAGCCTCTCCCCGCAGGACAGCCGCCCCAAGGAGGGCAACTACTACGAGGCGGAGAACAGCGAGAACCTTCGCCGCGGCTGGACGAAGGCCATCGAGGGCGGTGCCGACTGGATCCAGCTGATGACCTGGAACGACTACTCCGAGAACCACCACTTCTCGCCGTCGGTCCGCAACGGCGGCGTGTGGCTCGACCTCTCCTCGTACTACCTGACGCGCTTCAAGACCGGCGCCTACCCGGCGATCGTGCGCGACACCGTCTACGTCGTCCACCGCAACCAGCCCTTCGGGGCCGGACCGGCGCCGACGAGCACGCAGACGAAGCTCCAGAAGATCCGCGCCAACGGCGGAACACCGAAGGACAACGTGGAGTTCCTGACCTTCCTGACCACCACGGCGACGGTGAACGCGACCGTCGGCGGGTCGGCGAAGACCTACTCGGCGCCGGCGGGCGTGAAGTCGACCCTCTATCCGCTCGCGCTCGGGTTCAACGGGGCTACGATCGTCCGCAATGGACAGACGACGGCCTCGGTGAACTCGGCCTGGGAGGTCAAGGGGACCTACGTCTCGCAGGACATGCTCTACAGCGCCGCGAGCAGCGGCCGCAAGTAAGCGAAGGACAAGGCGCCCGCTCGTCCCCGGACCTGCGGGCGCCTTCGCGTCTCCTACTCGACCCGGCGGAAGACCAGGTCGAAGATCTCCCGGCCGGCGGCGACCCCGCGCCGCTCGAACTTCGTCACCGGCCGGTGCGCCGGACGCGGGGTGAAGCCCTCGGAGGTGTTGACCAGCTCCGGATCGGCCGACAGCACCGTCAGCATCCGGGCGGCGTACTCCGCCCAGTCCGTCGCGCAGTGGAACGCCCCGCCCGGCGCCAGCCGCGAGCGCAGCAGCGCCACGTGCTCGGGCGCGATGATGCGCCGCTTGTGGTGGCGCGGCTTCGGCCACGGGTCGGGGAAGTAGACGTGCACGGCCGACAGGCTCGACGGCGCCAGCGTCGTGCGCGCCAGGTCGAGGGCGTCGCCGTCGAAGACGCGGACGTTGCGCAGTCCGCCCTCGGCGACCAGCCACAGCAGGTTGGCGATCCCCGGCGGGTGGACCTCGACGGCGAGGTAGTCGCGGTCGGGATCGGCGGCGGCCATCTCGGCGGTCGCCGTGCCCATCCCCGAGCCGATCTCCAGGACCAGCGGCGCCGAGCGGCCGAACGCGGCCTCCGGCTCGAAGGTCTCGTCGACGCCGTAGACCGGCAGCAGGCGCGCGAGGGCGTCCTCGTGGCGGTCGCTGACCCGGCCCCGGCGGGGCTGGAACGTGCGTACCCGGGCGAGGCGGATGTCGTCGGCGGTCACCGGGTCCAGACTAGACGCACTCACCCCGCTCACATCCGCTCCAGGCCCGTGACCTGCACTACCGCCTCCCCGGCCTCGTCGGAGGCGTGCAGGTCGACCTCGCCGACGATCGCCCAGTCGCGGTCGCCGGCCGGGTCGTCGAGGACCTGCCGCACCGTCCAGTAGCCGGGCCGGTCGGAGCTGTCGGTGAGCTGGAGCATCTTCGGCCCGCGCGAGTCCGGGCCGGTCTTGATCTCGTCGTGCTCGTCGTAGTAGGCGTCGAGGGCGTCGCCCCACTCGTCGGCCGACAGGCCCGTCTCCAGCGCGGCGAGCTCGCCGGGCCGGTCGAGGGCGGCCAGTTCGACGTGGCGGTACATGACGTTGCGGACCAGGACCCGGAAGGCGCGGACGTTGGCGGTGACGGCCGTGGGGGCGTCGGGGATCTCGGCGAGCGGGCGCTCCGGGTCGGGGTTGGCCAGCTGCTCCCACTCGTCGAGGAGGCTGGAGTCGACCTGCCGGACGAGCTCGCCGAGCCAGGCCGTCAGGTCGCGCAGCTCCTCGGTCTTGAGGTCGTCGGGGACGGTCTGGTCGAGGGCCTTGTAGGCGCTGGCCAGGTAGCGAAGGACCAGGCCCTCGCCGCGCGCGAGCTCGTAGAAGGCGACGAACTCACCGAAGTTGAGGGCGCGCTCGTAGAGGTCGCGGGCGACCGACTTCGGGCGCAGCGGGTGGTCGGCGACCCAGGGGTGGCCGCGCTGGTACATCTCGTAGGCGGCGCCGAGCAGTTCTTCGAGGGGCTTGGGGTAGGTGACCTCCTGGATGCGCTCCATGCGCTCCTCGTACTCGATCCCGTCGGCCTTCATCTCGGCGATGGCCGCGCCGCGGGCCTTGTTCTGCTGCGCGGCGACGATCGTGCGCGGGTCTTCGAGGGTCGACTCGATGACGGAGAGGACGTCGAGGGCGTGGTCGCCGCTGTCGGTGTCGAGGAGTTCGAAGGCGGCCAGCGCGAAGGACGACAGGGGCTGGTTGAGCGCGAAGTCGGCCTGGAGGTCGACGGTCAGGCGGACCGTGCGGCCGCTGTCGTCGGGTTCGTCGAGCTTCTCGACGACGCCGGCGGCCAGCAGGGAGCGGTACATCGCGATCGCCTGGTGGATCTGGCGGCGCTGCTCCTTGCGGTCGGAGTGGTTGTCGGTGAGCAGCCGCCGCATGGCCTGGAAGGGGTCGCCGGGGCGGGCGATGACGTTGAGGAGCATCGAGGTGGAGACCTGGAAGCGCGAGACGAGCGGTTCGGGCTCGGCGGCCTGGAGGTTCTCGAAGGTCTCCTCGCTCCAGCCGACGAAGCCCTCCGGCGCCTTCTTGCGGGCGTAGCCGCGGCGGCGCTTGGGGTCGTCGCCGATCTTGGCGAGGGCCTTCTCGTTCTCGATGACGTACTCGGGGGCCTGTGCGACGACGTAGCCGACGGTGTCGAACCCGGCCCGTCCGGCGCGGCCGGCGATCTGGTGGAACTCGCGGGCGCGCAGGCGCCGCACGCGCGTGCCGTCGTACTTGCTCAGCGCGGTGAACAAGACGGTGCGGATGGGGACGTTGACGCCGACGCCGAGCGTGTCGGTGCCGCAGATGACCTTCAGCAGGCCCGACTGGGCGAGACGCTCGACGAGCCGCCGGTACTTCGGGAGCATCCCGGCGTGGTGGACGCCGATGCCGTGCCGGACCAGGCGCGACAGGGTCTTGCCGAAGCGCGTGGTGAAGCGGAAGTTGCCGATGAGGGCGGCGATCTTGTCCTTCTCCTCGCGGGTGGACATGTTGATGCTCATCAGCGCCTGCGCCTGCTCGATCGCGGCGGCCTGGGTGAAGTGCACGATGTAGACCGGGGCCTGCTTGGTGGCCAGCATCTCTTCGAGCGTCGAGGTGAGCGTGTTCTTGCTGTAGCTGTAGATCAGCGGGACGGGCCGGTCGGCGGACTTCACGACCGCCGTGGGCTTGCCGGTCCGGCGGGTCAGGTCCTCCTGGAAGCGGGTGACGTCACCGAGGGTCGCCGACATGAGGATGAACTGCGTGTGCGGCAGCTCCAGCAGCGGGACCTGCCAGGCCCAGCCGCGCTCGGGTTCGGCGTAGAAGTGGAACTCGTCCATGACGACCTGGCCCACGTCGGCGTAGGAGCCGTCGCGCAGCGCGATGTTGGCCAGCACCTCGGCGGTGCAGCAGATGATCGGCGCGAAGGGGTTGACGCTGGCGTCGCCGGTCATCATGCCGACGTTGTCGGCCCCGAAACGGGCGGTGAGGTCGAAGAACTTCTCCGAGACCAGGGCCTTGATGGGCGCGGTGTAGAACGTGGTCCGGTCGCCGGCGAGGGCCGCGAAGTGCGCGCCGGCGGCGATGAGGCTCTTGCCGGACCCGGTGGGCGTGTTGACGATGACGTTGTTGCCCGCGACGACTTCCATGAGGGCTTCTTCCTGCGCCTCGTAGAAGGTGATGCCCTGTTCGCCGACCCAGTGGGAGAAGGCGTCGAAGACTTCGTCGGGATCGGCGGTTTCGGGCAGCACGTCGACAAGATTCACGGGGTCCATGGTCCACGGCACGCCTGTCGGCGGGGGAAGCGGGTTGCGGGTGCGCCTACGACGCCCGCTTCTTGCGCGGGGCCGCCTTCTTCGCCGCGGTCTTCTTCGCCGTCGACTTCTTGGCGGCAGGCTTCTGCGCCGCCGACTTCTTCGCGGCGGGCTTGTCCGCCGCGGACTTCTTGGCCGGGGCCTTGGCCGCCTTGCGCTCGCCGCCGCCCTTGAGCCGCTCCATGCTCGCCTTCAGCGCCTCGGAGAGGTCGATGATCTGCGCGCCCTCCTCCGGCTCGGACTCCGGCACGGTCTCCTCGCCGGAGATCTTCGCCTCGATGAGCTTCTCCACCGCCTCGCGGTAGTCGTCGCTGTAGGCGGCCGGGTCGAAGTCGGCGCTCATCGTCTCGATCAGCGAGCTCGCCATCGCCAGCTCCTGCCGGCGGACGGTGGCCTCGGGGACGTCGAACTCGGGCCGGCGGACCTCGTCGGCCCAGCGGACGGTGCCGAGCATGAGCACGTCGTCCTTGACCCGCATGATCGCCAGCTGCTCCTTCTGGCGCATGACGACCTTGACGACCGCGACGCGCTCGGCGTCGGCGAGCGCCTCGCGCAGGAGCACGTAGGCCTTGGAGGCGCCGCGCCCGGGCTGGAGGTAGTAGGACTTCTCGTAGAGGACGGGGTCGATCTGGGCGGCGGGGACGAACTCGACGACGTCGATGACGTGCCGCGCGGCCAGGGGGATCGACTCGAAGTCGGAGTTGTCGAGGATGACGGTCTCGCCGTTGATGTCGAAGCCCTTGGCGATCTCCTCGTAGCGGACCTCTTCGCCGTCGAGCTCGCAGACCCGGCGGTAGCGGATGCGTCCGCCGTCGGGCTTGTGGACCTGGTGGAAGCGGACGTCGCGGTCCACCGTCGCCGAGTGCATTTCGACGGCGATGGTCACGAGCCCGAATGAGATGGAGCCCTTCCACATGGCACGGGGCATATATAGAGAGTGCCGTAGCCAAACGATCACGGTGAGTGAAATTCGCAATCTCGTGGGGCCGCGCGGCCATACGATCGACCCGTGGAGCCGATGCTCGCGGTGGCCGGGAAGCTGCCGTCAGGCGAAGGCTGGGCGTACGAGTTCAAGTGGGACGGCGTGCGCGTCCTCGCCGACGTCGGCGGGGGCGTCGCGGCCCTGACCTCACGCTCCGGCCGGGACGTGACGGTCGCCTACCCCGAGCTGCGCGCGCTCGGCGGGGCGGTCGGCGACGCGCTCCTCGACGGTGAGGTCGTCGCCTTCGACGAGGCGATGCGGCCCTCCTTCACGCTGCTGGCCAAGCGCATGGGCGTCACCGAGGCGAAGACGGCGCTGCGGCTGGCGCGGACCACGCCGGTCGCGTACATGATCTTCGACCTGCTGCGGCTCGACGGCCGCGACCTGCGCCGGCTCCCCTACCGCGAGCGCCGGGCCGCCCTCGACGCGCTCGGCCTCGAAGGCCCGCACTGGATCACGCCGCCGGTCACCTACGACGGGCCGGCCGCCATGTCCATCAGTGCCGAGCAGCGGCTGGAGGGCGTGGTCGCCAAACGGCTCGACTCGCCCTACCTGCCCGGCGCCCGCTCGTCGGCGTGGGTGAAGGTCAAGCACCTGGTGACCGGGGACTACCTCGTCGGCGGGTGGACGAGTGACCGGCGGGCACTGTCGTCGCTGGTCCTCGGCGAGCGCACGCCGGAAGGGCTGGTCTACCGGGGACGGGTCGGGACGGGATTCGACGAGCGGACGCAGCGGACGCTGGTCGCCGAGCTGGAGCCGCTGGCGGTCGAGCGCTCGCCGTTCGCGGGCGAGGTGCCGCGCAAGGACGCGGGCGGGGTGCGGTGGGTGCGGCCGGAGCTGACGGTGGAGGTGGCGTACGCGGAGGTGACGCCGCAGGGGCGGGTGCGGCATGCGCGGTTTAACCGGATTAGGACAGATTTGATGTAGGGCTGCGATCAGGTGCGGGGTGCGTACATGATCACCGCGACGCCGACCAGGCAGATCACCGCGCCGATGACGTCCCACCGGTCGGGTTTGAACTTGTCGACGATCATGCCCCAGGCCAGGGATCCGGCGACGAAGATGCCGCCGTAGGCGGCCAGGATGCGGCCGAAGTTGGCGTCGGGTTGGAAGGCGGCGACGAAGCCGTAGGCGCCCAGGGCGACCACACCGCCGGCGATCCACCACAGGCCGCGGTGTTCGCGCCAGCCCTGCCAGATCAGCCAGGCCCCGCCGATCTCGAGGAGGGCGGCGAGGCCGAACAGCAGCAGGGAACGCAGCAGGGTCATGACCGTGGAGGGTAGTCGGTGGCGATCATGTGGTTCCGCAGGCGCAAGAGCCGCCTTGGCAGCCGGTGGCGTGGGCGCGGCGTCGGCGGAGCATCCACCAGGCCAGGCCGGTAAGGGCGGCCATCACCACGGCGATGCCGGGCATGACGTCGCCCAAGGCGGCCCACCCGGCGCCGCCCAAGACCCCGGCGGTGACCAGGACGGGGATGGCGCAGCACGCCGCGCACGCCAGCCCGGTCAACCCAGCCATTCCACCAGGCAGAAGCCTGCGCAGCAGGCTGCGGCGCGCGGTCGGGGGCGAAGTGGTGGTGTTCATGTGGGGTCCTCGCGGGTCAGGCCGGTGAACGGGATCGGGCAGCAGGGGTTGGCCGCACACGCGGCCAGGTCGTCGCATCCGGCGCTAATCGCGGTGCGCAGGGTCGCGGCGATGACCTGCAGGTCGCTGATGCGGGCCTCGACTTCGGTCAGCTTGACCTCGGCGCGGGCTTTCAGGCCCGCCTCGTGGGTGTGGCGTCGGCGGCCTAGGTCGAGCAGGTCGGCGACCTCGTCGAGGGTGAAACCCAGGCGCTGGGCGGTCTTGATGATCCGCAGTGTGTCGACCGCCTCGGGCGGGTAGAGGCGGTGACCGCCGAGGCTGCGGCGTGGTTCGGCCAGCAGGCCCCGGCGCTCGTAGTAGCGCAGGGTCTGCATGTTCACCCCCGCCGCCTCGGCGACTTCCCCGCTGCGCAGGCCCTTGCTCACCTCGACGCCTTGGCGGCCTCGGCGCGTGTCACCAGGGCAGCCAGGACACCCTCGTGCGCGGCCGGGACCTCGATGCCCAGTTCCACCCCCGCCTTTGTGGGGGTGACGGTGAAGGCGAAGAACGAACAGCACGACGACTCCCGCCCGGCCAGGTCGCGCACCTTCGCCTCCAAGCCTCCGGCACCGGCCAGAACGAGCACGGCCCGGGTCGGTGCCGGCAGCTCGGCCGAGTCCAGGTGCGCGGCGAACAGGCCGTCGAACTCGGCCAGCCGCAGCGGCTGCTCAGCGGTGGGAAGCGTGCACGCCTCGGGCGCCCAATCCAGTTCAGGACCGATGTTGATGCTCATGGAAACGACGGTAACCCTGTACCCGGGTACAGGATGCAACCCCGGTGTTCGGGGTCAAGTGGCTTCGGCGCGAAGGGTGGGGATGCCGAGGTTGGTGGCACCTGGCGTGTTGCGGGTGGTGCGGTGGATGGCGGCGAGTTTGTGTTCGGCGGCGCGTCGGCTGGTTTCGAGGCCGTCGACTTCGCCGAACCAGCCGTTGGTGTGGGCTTCGCCGATGCGGTCGGTGAGGTTGGCGATGATCTCGGCCAGGCGGTGCTCGGCGCGTGGGTCGATGCGCATCATGGGGCAGCGAATGCAGGCGTGTTCGTGGTTGCAGGGGGTCCCGTAGGGGCGCCCGCAGGTGCCGAGTTCGAGTTTGCGGAGCTCGAAGTGCTGCTGGAACTCGTTCCATTCGGCGTCGGTGGGCTGCCTGTACTCCTCGGTCGGGCGGACGGCGCGGCGGGAGTCGATGAAGGCGCGGTAGGCGCGGACGAGGTCATCATGGAAAACGGCGCGGTAGGCCTGGGTGGTGTTGATGTTGGCGTGGCCGAGGATGCGGGCGGCGATGTGGACCGGCAGGCCGCCGGTGACGGCTTCGGTGGCGAACATGCGCCGGAAGTCGTGCGGGGTGTAGCGCAGGGGCTGACCGCTCTGGTCGACGATGCCAGTGCGGGCCACCGCGACGCGCAGGAGCTTCAACACGGTGCCTTGGCTGATGACCTCGAAGCGCCATCCAGAACGACGGGGGAACAAGTGCGGCAGGGGCGCGCTGGTGGTGCGTTCGATGCCGTCATAGCGGGCGGTGAGCGGGATCTGCCCGTCGTAGGCACGCAAGCGGCTGATCACCGATGCCAGGACGCTGGCCAGTTCGGGGGTGACCAGCAGCAGGCGTTCCTCGTTGCTCTTGGACGGCACGATCTGCAGCAGGGGAACGACTTCGCCGGTGCCGGGCAGCCGGTAGGAAACCAGCGCCAAGTGGGTCAGTTCAAGCAGTTCCTCGATACGGATACCGGTGTGGCGCAGGGTCTCGATGATCGCCCAGGTCCAAAACGCGTTGTCCTCCTGGTAGGCAACATCGATGACGTCACCGGTTTCGAGGTTTTCGGCGTAGAGGCGAGCGTCGGGGAGTTTGCTGCGCAGGCGCCGGAACAGCTTGCCGACCACACGCCGGTACGCCACACCGTTGTGGGTGAACTCCTCATCGAGGCTGCAGGCGAAGGCCGTGGCGAGGAACGCAGTCTGGTCGGCTTTCCAATCTTCGGCCGAGGCGACCAGGCGCGGGAGGTGAGGAAGGCGGTCGCGGACCCGCTGGTGCATCCGCGCGGTGGTGGCCTTCTTGGTCTTGGTCAGGCCCTCGGTGTCGTTGCGGCTGATCGGACAGCGCGCCACCCACGGCGCCCACGTGGGGTCTTCCAGCGCCCACTCCTGGATGTCGAGGTAAAACGCGCGCACCATCGTCAAGATGGTCGCAAACCCTATGCGGGGCCGTAGCGGGTCGCCGTCGATGAACGCGAGCTTGTCCTTCCAGGCCGCGATGACCTCGCGCGGGACCTCGAGGGTGGCGATACCGGGGCTGAGGAGTTCGATCTCGCGCCAGTAGCGTTTGCTGACCGTGCGGACCCGTTCGACGAGGCTGCCGTAGTCCAGGCAGGGCCGGTGCTCGTCGAGGTAGCGGACGAGCAGGTCACGGATGGGCCGGTTCTCGATCCCGTAGGCGTCGACGAGTTCGGCGGTGGTCTTCTGGCCGGTACGCATCGCCTGGCGCCGGGTGCTTCCTACCGGGAAGACACCGATGTCGGTCATCATCTGCCAGGCGGCGTTGGATCCGGCGGTGTACTTCGGCGTGTAGCTGCGGGCGTGGGCGCTCAAGGCGATGAGGTCATCGCCGGTGACCTCATCGAGGTCCTTGCCAGTAAGCAGAACTGTGGTGCTGAGGTTGTTGAGCGCCTCGCGCAGGTGCTCTCCCCTCACACCGCGGGCTTGGGCAGCGTGCTCGGCAGCGGCGAACAACGCTGGGGACACGACCTGCCGAATTCGGGCATACATCTGCGGAGAGTGGTAGCTGCGCAAGAACGGCAGGCTCGGCTGGATCAACCGCAGGTGAAAGACACTACGGACGCCGGCGCTGATGAACGTGCGGCGTCCTGAACCTCGGCGGCCGCGCATCTGCTCGGGCCAACCGGTCCACAACGGATACTGCTGTGTCAACGCTGACCACTTGGCCTGCCAGCCATCACCAGTCTGTTCCCGCAGCAGCTCCAGGAGTGCCTCCAGTCCTCCATTGAGGTTCCACCGGGTCCAGTAGGACCCTTCGACCCAATCGGGGAGAGCCTGCATCAGGCGTCGGTAGGTTCGCCGCGTGTCGACTCCCGCGCAGGCCTCGCTACCGGCCACGGACCGGTGGGCCTGGCTCGTCGACTTCCTCGACCGCTGGTACGCCGAACCTCTGGGCGCAGAGGACGGCGGCACGGCCGGGGACGTCGCCGCCGCGGTCGAGCGGGTCGGGAAGGTCGGGAGGGACCTCCCGCGGGTGCTCGTGGAGTGGTTCACGCTCGTGGGGCGCCGGCTGCGGATGGTGCAGAACGACCCGGCCACGCCCGCGAAGTTCTACACCATCGACGGCATGCTTACGGTGTGGACGGAGAACCAGGGCGGCTGGGTGATTCAGGTGGACCCGGCCGCGGGATGGTCACGACCGGGCTCATCGACCTCGACCCCGAGGGCGGCGAACACGAAGTCGTCCTCGCCTTCGAAGACCTCACCCGAGAACAGCGGAACCTGCTGACCACACGCTGCCGCCTCCCCGCCGCTGTCGCCGGCCTCGGACACCTGACCACGTGCGTCTACCCGGAACGCGACATTCGCCTGCACGTCACCACGACCCGCCCACAGGACACCGCCGACGCGCTCTGGAACGAAGTTCCCACCGAGCTCACCCGCCGAGCGGTGGTCGCGACGCGCCCCAAGCGAGTCAGCGCCTTCGACGTCGCCCACCCCGCCGACAGGACCGGGTACACGCCGCCCATCGACTGAGGCCGGTGTCGTCACGCGGGCGAAGTGGCTTCGCGGAGGTGGTCACCGCGCTCGGGCGAGCGGTCGGGCGGACCACGAAACCGATGAGCGGCGCATCGTCGCGCGGACTGACGGAGTGCCTGACCGCCTGGTTCAGGGCCTGACCCGCACCCGCACCCCTGTCAGCGCCCGTGTCAGAGCGCCGACAGCCCGGTGTCAGCGCCCCCGCCGATAGTTGCCGACATGACGAACAACGGATCTCCCCTCACCGCCATCGCCCTCTCCGACCAGGACAAGGCCACCATCCGCACCGCCGCCTTCGGCGCGATCACGCTGCTGTCCTTCGCCGACGTCGCCGGCTCGCCGCACAAGGTCGCCACCCACGGCACCCTCGCGCTGAACTCGGCGACCGGCCTGGTCGGACACGTCCTGTCCGCCAAGTCCAAGGACTTCAAACTCCAGACCAAGTCCGGCGCCGTCCTCGCCGACCAGGTCTTCCCCGCGCTCGCCGCGTCGGTGGCCCTCCTCGATGCCCACGATCCCGCCGAGGCCGACAACTTCCGCGCCACCATCGCCGTCGCCCTCGACGCCGCCGCGCGGGCCGGGCGCGGCGTGCCCAGCGCACCCCTGACCGAGATGATCCGCAAGATCACCGAAGTCCTCGCCACCGCATGAGCGCGCGACGGCCGGCCGCGAGCCCCCGCAGTACCCGGGGCCTCGCGGCCGGCCGTGTTCCCTAGCGGGCGAGTCCGAGGAAGAACTCCCGGACGTCGCCGGCGAACAGCTCGGGCACCTCCATGGCCGCGAAGTGGCCGCCCCGCTCGAACTCCGACCAGTGCCTGATGTCGTACAGCCGCTCGGTCAGGGGCCGCACCGACTGCGTGATGTCGTGGGCGAACACCGCGACGCCGAGAGGCACCGGGCACGGCGCGTTCCCCCGTGTGGAGTCGTGGTGCAACCGCCCCGAGGAGGCCGCGGTCCCTGTGAGCCAGTACAGCGAGATGTCGGTGAGCATCCGCTCGTCGTCGATGGGCGTGCTCGGGTCGGTCCACTGCGCGAAGCGCTCGGCGATCCAGGCCAGCTGCCCGACGGGCGAGTCGGTCAGCGCGTACCCGATCGTCTGCGGCGTCGCCGCCAGCAACGCCTGGTACGGCGGCCGGCTGGCCATGAGAGACCTGACCTTGTCCAGCCGGGCCTCGTCGGACGCGGACAGTTCGACGCCGGCGTCGGGGTCCGGGCGGGTCGGCAGATAGTTGACGTGCACCCCGACGACGTGCTCGGGCGCCACCGTGCCGAGCGCGATCGAGACGCCCGAACCGAAGTCACCGCCCTGTGCGCCGTAGCGCTCGTAGCCGAGGCGGCGCATCAGCTCGGCCCAGGCCCGCGCGATGCGGATGATGTCCCAGCCGCGTTCGTGGGTCGGCCCGGAGAATCCGTAACCCGGCATGGACGGGATCACCAGGTGGAAGTCGCGCGACAGCGGCTCGATCACGTCGAGGAACTCCAGGAACGACCCCGGCCAGCCGTGCGTGAGGATCAGCGGCAGCGCGTCCGGGTTCGCCGACTCGACGTGGACGAAGTGGATGTTCTGCCCCTCGATCTCCGTGGTGAAGTGCGGGAGCTCGTTGAGCGCGGCCTCGTGCCGGCGCCAGTCGTAGTGCGTGCGCCAGTATTCGGCGAGTTCCTTCAGCCGCTCCAGCGGAAAGCCGTAGTCCCACCCTGCGTCGGCGACCTCGTTGGGCCAGCGGGTGCGGGACAGGCGGTCGGCGAGGTCGTCGAGGTCGGCCTGGGGGATGTCGATACGGAAGGGCTTGATCATGTCGGGGACTCCGGGGAAAGTCGTTCGACGCCCGCCTGAGCGAGGTCTAATGTTGGTGAAGCCAACGGTAACATATTCGTTGGTGACACCAACGAATTGTTGCGCTCGCCACGTGGAGGCCCCGCGCTCAGCCGACCGCGTCCGGCTTGCGCCAGGTCATGATCTGGGTGGGCGGCAGGTGCTCGGCGAAACGGCCGTCGGGCGCGGCCTCGCGCAGCAGCGAGCGCAGGTCGCCCTCGAACTCGGCGAGCCGGTCACCGAAAAGGTGAGGCGCGGAGTCGGAGCGGGAGAAGGTCCAGGCCACGACGTCGTCGGCGGAGCGGTCGAGGACCTGGCCGGCCGGTACGGGGTGCCGCCGGAAGTCCACGAAGCCCGCGCGCGCCAGCACCAGGTCCTCCCTGCCGGGGGTGCCGTTGACCAGGGTGCCCTGCCCGGCACGCCGGACGGGACCGAGGTAGCGGCGGACCAGTTCGCCGATCCGCTCGTAGGGGGGCGCGGGCAGCGGCAGCGGGGTCTGCGGCGACCAGGACTTGAGGTCGCTGAGGTGGACGAAGGCGCCGCCCGGTTCGAGCATCTCCAGGACGGTCGCGGCGACGCGGTCGCGGTCGGTCCAGTGGAAGGAGTTGGCGAAGGCCACCGCCCGGAACGCGCCGAGTCCGGCGGGCAGGTCCTCGGCGCGGCCGGCCGCCCAGCGGGCGTTGGTCACCCCGCGCAGCCCGGCCCGCCGCTCGGCCTCGGCCAGCATGTCGTCGTCGGGGTCCATGCCGACCACCTCGGCGAAGTGTCCGGCGAGCGCGAGCGTCACGATGCCCGGCCCGCAGCCGACGTCGAGGAGCCGGCCGCGCCCGTCGAGGCCGAGGACCTCGGCGAGCACGTCGGTGAATCCGGGCGCGTAGGGCAGCCGGCCGCGTTCGTAGTAGGCGGCGCTTCCCTGGAACAGGGTGTCGTCCCATTGCCATCCGTCGGGCATGTCGGTTTCCGTTCTGCGAGTCGTCGGGTGGGCGGAGGCGGGCGGCCGTGCGAACCTGAATCCTTTACCGGGCCGGTCGCCTCTTATAAGCGTCCCGGCAGAGCGCCGGGCGCTTGAAGGGGAGGTCCCCATGCTCATCGCCGCCGTCATCACCGCTGCGGCCCTGCTCGTCTGCGCCTGCACGGTGGCCGTGCTCCGCCGCCGGGGGCGTTCGCGTGGCTGACACGAGGTGGCCCGACGAAGCGCTGGTCGCCGCCGCGCGGGAGGGCGACCTGGAGTCGCTGACCGCGCTGGTGTCGGGCTCGCATCCGCATGTGCGGAGGTTCGCGCGCTCGCTGTGCGCGTCTCCGCAGGACGCCGAGGACGCCGCGCAGGAGGCGATGGTGATCCTCTACCGCAAGATCGGCATGCTGCGGGCGACGGGCGCGCTGGCGTCGTGGATGTTCCGCATCGTGCGCAACGAGTGCCTGCGCCGGACGCGGATGTTCCTGCGCCCGCCGGCTCCGGTCGCCGAGGTCTCGGCCGCCTCGGCCGAGGAGGAGGTGCTGCAGCGCCTGGAGGCCGAGCGGGTCGCGGGAGCCATCGCCGACCTGCCCGCCGACCAGCGCCGGGTCCTCGTCCTGCGCGACGTGCAGGGGCACAGCGGCCGGGCGGTCGCCGGCGCGCTCGGCCTGAGCGTCGCGGCGATGAAGTCGCGGCTGCACCGGGCCCGCGCGGCCGTGCACGCGTCACTGGAGGAGGGCCGGCATGAGTGAGGGGCGCGGTTTCGCCAGTAGTTCCCTGCCGCGGCACCTGCTGCGCGGGGTGCTCGGTTTCGGCTCGCTGATCCTCTCGGTGGCCCTGATACCGGCGTTCGGCCCGGCGACGTTGCTGCTCGCGCCGGTCGGGCTGCTCGCCCTGCGCGGCTGCCCGATGTGCTGGGCGATCGGGCTGGCGCAGACGCTGTCGCGCGGCCGCCTGCGGCGTTCGTGCGAGGACGGGGTCTGCGAACTGAAGGTGGCTCCGCGCGACTGAGCGCGACGGTCCCCGGGCAGGCGGGCGTCCCGCCTACCGGGGGCCGAGCAGCCGTTCGATCCCCGAGCGCATCAGCGTCCGGGCCAGTTCGGCTCGCGCGCGGCGGTCCTCGCCGGAGAGTTCGACGGTCTCCCCGGCGCGCCGCCGGGCGATCTCACCGGCGAGGCCGGCGGGGACGCCGAAGCGGTCGAGGCGTTCGATCGCCTCACGTTTGGTGATCAGCCGGTCCTCGGTGACGGTCGCCTCGACCCGCGCGAGGGTGATCAGCCCGAGGTCGACGTAGACGTCGTCTCGCCACAACCGGGACTTGGCGACCGCGCCGGTCCAGTAGCCCGAGAGCTCGGCCAGCGCCGCCGCCCGGATCTCGGCGGCGTCCAGCTCCGGCAGCAGCGAGTGCGGTGGCGGGCCGTGCACGACGATGCCGTTCTGGAGCACCTCCGCCCGGGCGATCCCGCTGACCGCGCGCCCGTAGAGCTCGCCGTGGCCCCAGTAGAGGTGCTCGCGGGCGAGGTCGGCGGCGTCCGGTGCGGTGACGTAGGCACAGTGGAGCTTCGCGGCGATCGGGTCGGCGGCGATCAGTCCCTCGTGCAGCGCGGTGACCTTCGCGCGGGCGGCGCGGTCGAGTCCGCGCGCGATGACGGTGATGACGTCGAGGTCGCTGACGCCGGGCCGGTAGTCGCCGAAGGCGAGGGATCCGCCGACGTACAGGGCGGTGAGGTCGACGGCCCCGCCGATCTGTTGGGCGTAGCGGGTGACGACGGGAGCGGCGGCGAGTCGATCGTCCATGTGCGACATGGTGCCCGATACGACCCGGCCGGCGCGGGGCGCATGAGCCTGGCGTCCCTATTCCCCCTCATCACGTATCTAGGGCGACTCCATCTATATATGAGCGGACGCGACCGCTCGGAGGACCAAGGAAACCGACACGAACAACGGGGCCTGCATGCGTTCCATGATCACGAAGAGGCGCGGACGCCTCACTGGATCGCGCCCGACCGCGCGGCCGCCAGCGTGATGCGGGCCGCGCGGTCGGCGAGTTCGTCGTCGAGGGTCTCGGCGGTGACGAACAGTCGCAGGTAGATCGGGGCGATGAGGGTCTTGAGGACTTCGGCGGGGTCGGTCCCGGGCGGGAGTTCACCGCGTTCGAGGGCGCGCCGGACGACGATCTCACCGCGGGCGAGGCGGTCGGCGAAGAAGCGGTGCTTGATCTCGGCGACGCCCGGGACGCGGTCGGCGACCATCGTCGTCGCGACCGCCGCGCCGGTCGGGCCGCTGAGCCAGGCGACGAGGGCCCGGGCGAGTTCGCGCAGGTCGCCGTCGAGGGTGCCGGTGTCGGGGACGGGGAGGTCGGCGGCGACGTGGTCCTTGAGGGCGTCGGCGACGAGGGTCTCACGGTCGGTCCAGCGCCGGTAGACGGTGGTCTTGTGCACGCCGGCGCGTTTGGCTACGGCCTCGACGGTCAGTTCGGCGTAGCCGGTCTCAGCGAGTTCGGCGATGGTGGCGGCGAGGACGGCGGCGCGGACTTTCGGGCCGCGCCCGAGGGGCACCTGGGCGGTGGTCATTGCAACTCCAAGTTGCGATAGCTGCTGTCGATGTGGCACGCTCACTCTAACGCAACTCTGAGTTGCGATGACTGGAGGAGACCCATGCCCACCGACCTGACCGGCCGCCTCGCCGTGGTCACCGGCGCCAACAGCGGCATCGGCCACGTCACCGCCCGCGAACTCGCCCGACGCGGAGCACGCGTCGTGCTGGCCTGCCGCAGCCCCGAACGCGGAGCCGACGCCGTCGCCCGGCTTCGCGCCGAGATCCCCGGCGCCGCGGTCGAACTGCGTGCCCTCGACCTCGCCGACCTCGCCTCCGTCCGCGCCTTCGCCGAGGACCTCGGGCACGAGCGCCTCGACCTGCTCGTCAACAACGCCGGGATCGCGATGGTCCCCTTCGCGCGGACCGCCGACGGCTTCGAGTCCCAGTTCGGCGTCAACCACCTGGGCACCTTCGCGCTGACCGGGCTGCTCATGCCCCGCCTGCTCTCCTCGCCCCGCCCGCGCGTGGTCACCGTCAGCAGCGAAGGCCAGCGCTTCGCGCGCTTCGACCTGGGCAACCTCAACGCCGAACGTCGCTACCGCACGGCCTTCGCCTACGTGCAGTCCAAGCGCGCCAACCTCTACTTCGCCACCGAGCTCCAGCGCCTCTCCGACGCGGCCGGCTCGCCCCTGCGCAGCATGGCCGTCGCACCCGGGCTGACCCGCACCAACGTCCTGACCGGTGGCGCCAACAGCACACGCGGCCGCTTCCACGCCGCCGCCGTCGGCCTGCTGATCCGGCTGGCGTTCCAGCCCGTCGAGGACGGCGCCAGGACCTCCCTGCACGCGGCGACCGCCGAGCTGCCCGGCGGTTCGTACATCGTCCCCAGTGGACCGTTCCAGCTGCGCGGCCGGCCCGTCGCGCGCGCCCGCGAGCGCGCGATGACCGACGCCGAAACCGCGCGCAGGCTGTGGGAGATGTCGGAGGAGATGACCGGCGTCCGCTACGGCGAACTCGTCGGCGGGCGGAGGTAGGTTGCGCCGGTACCCCCAGCACGCGAGAAGGAGCCGCCTTGATCGAGCTGTACGCCCTGCGCGTCATGGGCATCGCTCCGCCACGGCGCGAAGTGCGGCTGCGGGTGTTCACGCTGGTCTACGACCGGAACTACCACGACCCGCTGCCCGCCGACCCCAGCTTCTTCCTGCGCGCCCTCTACGATCCGGCCGAAGACCTCACCGGCGAGGGCCTGCTGGCCGATCACGTCACCCTCGACCAGATCCTCGACGAGGACTGGGTCGACGCCCAGACCTGGCGCTTCGTCGAGTCGGCAGACCTGCGTGCCTCCCGCAACGACCCCCTGACGCCGACCGAGCTGGCCGCCCTGCCCGCAGGTTTCACCCGCCGGCAGGGCGTGGGCTGCTTCGCGCACGAGGACATGATGGTCCAGGGCGACTTCGACGTCCGGGTCACCGACGCCCGGTGGCTGGCCCACCTCACCCTCGGCCAGTGCTGGGAGACCACGTCCTACGACACCGAGGCCCGCCCCCGCCCCGCCGACGAACCCGAACCGCGCGCGACCGAGCCCTACGAGCCGCCCGAGGCGGCGAGCACCCTTGACCTGGATGCCATGCGCGACCTCGCCGCGACCGCGCCCCTGACCGAGGCGGAACTGGCCGCCGCCGTCGACGGCCACGAACTCTGGCTCGCCTCCGGTGGCGGCGTCCCGGACGGGTATTTCGACCACTTCCAAGACCCGCCGGACACCTGGCTGGTCTTCCCCGAGTCCCGGCATGGTCAAGCCGTCTACTTGGGGCCGAAGGGCACCGGCGGCGAGCAGGCCTCGATCGGCGGTCGCTCGCTGGGCGCGGGGAGGGATCTGCGGGGTCTGACGCTGCCCTGGGCCGACCTGACCGAGACCGCCGGCGAGAACGTGAAGCTGGGCCGAGCGAGGCTTCGCGGAGCGACAATGACCGGCGCGTACCTGCCGGGCGTCGACCTGTCGGGAGCCGACCTCATGGCCGCCGGCCTGTCCCGGGGCTTCCTTCTCGGGGCCGATCTGACCGGCGCGGACCTGCGCCACACCGACTTCGAGGGCGCCGACCTGACCGGGGCGGACTTCACCGGCGCGCGGATCGGCGGGATCAGGCTGGCAGGAGCGAAGCTCACCGGCATCCGAGGATTCGGCGACCTTCCATCGGAGCCATCACGAACATAGCCATGAAACCGTGGACACGGAGACCGGCATCCTGGTCTCGATGTCCGGCGAGGAGCGGCGGATGATCAGCTTTGGCAGGAGTGTCGGCGCTCGGCGATAGATTGCGCGGCAAGGGATCGCAAACAAAGGAGCCGTGTTGACCGAGTTGTACGCACTGCGCGTTATGGACCTCGCCCCGCATCGACGGGAGGTGCGGTTGCGGGTCTTCACGCTGCTCTACGACCACGACTACTACGACCCCTTGCCCGAGGACCCGAGCTTCTTCCTGCGCGCCCTCTACGATCCCGCCCCCAGCCGCGCCGGAGAAGGGCTCCTCGCCGACCACATCACTCAAGACCAGATCCTCGACGAGGAGTGGATCGACGCCGAGACCTGGCGCTTCGTGGAGTCGGCGAAGTTGCGCACCTCCCGCAACGATCCGCTGGCACCGGCCGTCCTGGCGAATCTGCCCTACGGTTTCCCCTGCCCGCAGGGCGAAGGCTGCTTCGCGCACGAGGACATGATGGTCCAGGGCGACTTCGACGTCCGGGTCACCGACGCCCGATGGCTGGCCCACCTCACCCTCGGCCAGTGCTGGGAGACCACGTCCTACGACACCGAGGCCCGCCCCCGCCCCGCCGGCGCGCCGGAGTCGCCCGCGACCGAACCTTTCGTCGCGCCCGTCCGGGAGAGCACTCTCGACCCGCAGGCCATGCGCGACCTCGCCGAGGCCGCGCCTTTGACCGAGGCCGAACTGGCCGCCGTCGCCGAAGCCCACCGCCGCTGGCTCGCCTCCGGTGGCGGCGTTCCGGACGGCAAGTTCGACCGCTTCTACTTCCTCCCGGATGCCTGGCAGGTCCTCAGCGCCGCCGGATACGGCCTTGCCGTCTACTCCGGCCCGAATGGCACCGAGGGGGAACAGGCCTGTCTGCGCAGCCGCTCTCTCGGTACGGCGAGGGATCTGCGCGCGCTGGACCTGCCGTGGTCGGACCTGACCGGGATCATGGGTGAGAAGGCCGACCTGAGCCGGGCCCGACTTCGCGGGGCGACGGTCACCGACGCCCACCTGCCGGACGTGAACTTGTCGGGCGCCGACCTCATGGCGGCCGATCTGTCCCGCGCCGACCTGCGGGGAGCCGATCTGACCGGCGCGGACCTGCGCCACACCGACTTCGAGGGCGCCGACCTGACCGGGGCGGACTTCACCGGCGCGCGGATCGGCGGGATCAGGCTGGCCGGGGCGAGGCTCGCGGGCATCCGCGGATTCGGCGACCCGCCTTCGGGGCCATTACCAACATAACCGGTAACCGGCCGCGAAACATCGGTCCGCAATCGGATTTCGCCGCCCCTGCCGGGCGCTTACCGTTCGGGCATGACCGATGCGCTGGTGTCCCTCCTGGACGAAGAACTGTCCGCCGTCCCCGGCGCCGCCGTCGCCGTGCGGCACGGGGGACGGCTCGCACACCGAAGCTGCCACGGTCGCGCCGACCTCGAATGGGACCGGCCGGTGACGCACGAGACGGTCTTCCGCCTCGCCTCGCTCAGCAAGCCCCTCACCGCGCTGGCCGTACGGTCGCTGGCCGCCGACGGCCTCCTCGACCTCGACGCGCCGATCGCCGGCTACCTCCCCGGGCTCCCCCACGGCGACGCGGTCACCGTCGCCCACTTGCTCGCCCACACCTCCGGGATCCCGAACTTCACCGCCCTGCCGGGCTTCGCGGACCGCACCTCGCGCCTCGACCACACCGACGACGAGGTCATCGCCCTGTTCGCCGGGCTCCCCCTCGTTTTCGAGCCCGGCACCCGCCACCACTACAGCAACTCCGGCTACCGGCTCCTCGACGTCATCGCCGCCCGCGTGGCCGGCGCGCCATTCGGCGACGTCCTCGCCGAACGGGTCTTCGGCCCCGCGGGGATGACCTCGTCGCGGCTGCTCGACGACACCGCCCTGGTCCCCCACCGCGCCCGGGGCTACGACCGCGACGGCGAGCGCTTCGCCAACGCGGCCCCCGTGAGCATGACCGTCCCGGGCGGCGCCGGCGGCCTCGGCTCGACCCTCGACGACCTCGTCGCCTTCGACAACGCCCTGCACGACGGCGTCTTCGATCTCACCGGCCTCCACGAGCCCGTGCGGCTGGCCTGCGGACGCACCGAGGGCTATGGGCACGGTTGGTTCCTCGGCACCTACCGGGGCCGGCGCCTCGCCTACCACTCGGGCGCAATCGCGGGCTTCGCCAACTTCTACGCGCGCATCCCCTCGGAGGACTTCAGCGTCATCGTGCTGACCAACCTCGGCGGTTTCGGCTGCGGACCGCTCGTGCGCGACATCATCGACACCGTTCTCGGCCTGCCCGAACCGATGCGGCCCACGGTCGCCCTCGACGGTCTCGCCGACTTCGCGGGTGTGTTCGTCGGCGGGGGCAAGGAGCTGACCGTCGCGGCGGAACCGGGCCTGCTCCGGGTCTCGACGGGCGACGTCGAGCGGCGGATGCGGCCGGTCGCGGCGCGCACCTTCGCCGACATGGAGGATCCCGACGTCACCCTCGACCTCCACGACCGCGACACGCTGACCCTGCGCCTGCCGCTGTCGTGGGTGACCGGCCACCGCCGCGATTGATCATCTACCGTGGCGGAATGCTCCACGGCCGCTCCGGCGAGGTCGCCGCGCTCGACTCCCTGGTTTCCTCAGCACGCGAGGGAGACGGCGGCGCGCTGCTGATCAGCGGTGAGGCGGGCGCGGGCAAGTCCGCGCTGCTCGACCACGCCGCCGGCGGGGACCTGCGCGTCCTGCGGGCCGCCGGTGTCGAACCCGAGTCGGGCATGGCCTTCGCCGCGCTCCACCAGCTCCTCCACCCCGTCACGGACCTGTTCGACGGCCTCCCCGCACCCCAGCGGGAGGCCCTTCGCGGCGCCTTCGGCGAAGCCGCCGCCCCCGCCGACCGCTTCCTGGTCGCCGCCGGGGTGTTCTCGCTGCTCACCGAGGCCGCCACCGAAGGACTGCTCTGCCTCGTCGACGACGTCCAGTGGCTCGACGCCGCCTCCGCCGACGCGCTCGTGTTCGCCGCCCGCAGGCTCGCCGGCCACGGCGTGGCGATGGTCCTCGCCGCCCGCGGCGAACCTCCCACGTGGGCGCGCGGCCTCGACAGGCTGCGCCTGACCGGGCTGAATCCCGGCGACACCGCCGCGCTGCTGGCCGAGCGCGCACCGGTCGAACCCGCGCCCGGCGTCGTCGCGCGCCTGACCGAGCTGACCGGGGGCAACCCTCTCGCGCTGGCCGAGGCGGCCGACCTGCTCACCGCCGCCCAGTGGCAGGACCGCGAGCCCCTGCCCGACCCGCTCCCCGCCGGCGCGGCCATCTTCGCCGGGCCCGTCGCCGAGCTCAGTCCGCCCGCGCGCCGCCTCCTGCTCGTCGCCGCTCTCGACGGCCGGGGCGACCCCGACGTGGTCCTCGCCGCCGCCGGATCCGACGCCCTCGCCGAAGTCGAGGCCTCGGGCCTGGTTACCGTCGGCGCCGCGATCGCCTTCCGCCACCCGCTGGTGCGGGCCGCGGCCGTCGCCGAAGCCGGGCCCGCCGGCGTCCGCGCCGCACACCAGGCCCTCGCCGAGAACCACACCGACCCCGACCGCCGCGCCCTCCACCGCGCCGAGGCGACCGTCGGCACCGACCCGGACGTCGCCGCCGAGCTGACCGCCTCGGCCCACCGCGCCGCCGAACGCGGCGGATACGCCGACGCCGCCACCGCCTTGACCCGCGCCGCCGAGCTCACCCCCGACCGCGACCTGCGCGCCCGCCGGCTCGCCGACGCCGCCCGCTCGGCCTGGCTCGGCGGCCGCCCCGGCCTGGCCGCCGGACGCCTCGCCGACGCCCGGGAACTGGCCCGCGACCCCGCCCTCCTCGCCGACCTCGCCCGCCTGCGAGGCCGCTTCGACCTCAACTCCGGCGACGTCGCCGAGGCCACTCGCCTCCTGCTGGCCACCGCCGCCGAACACCCCTCCACCGAACTGCTCGCCGACGCCGCCGAGGCCGCCTCCTACGTCGGCGACGTGCCCGCGATCGTCGAGGCCGGACGCCTCGCCGCGCCCCTGGAGCGCGGTTTCCTGCGCGACGTGCTCGTCGGCGTCGGCGCCTCCCTCGACGGCGACCCCTCCGGCGGCCCGCTGCTGCGCGCGGCGGTCGAGACCGCCCGCGACTTCGACGACGCGACCCTGCTGCTGTGGGCCACCACCGCCGCCAGCTACCTCGGCGAGGCCGACACCGCCGCCGAGTTCGCCACCCGCGCCGGCCGCTTCGCGCGCATGTCGGGCATGACAGGCCAGCTACCCGTCGTGCTGGAGTTCGTCGCCACCGGCGAGCGCATGGCCGGAAGGCTCGCGCACAGCGAAGCCGTCGCCGAGGAGGGCCTCGCCCTGGCCCGCGAGGCCGGGTACACCAACTCCGTCCCCGCGCACCTGGCCAACCTCGCCGCCGTCGCGGCCATCCGGGGCGAGGAGGACCGCTGCCGGGAACGGGCCGCCGAGGCGCTGTCGATCGCGATCCCCCACCGGATCGGTCTGCGCGCGGCCACCGCCAACTACACCCTCGGCCTGCTCGACCTGGGCCTCGGCCGCTTCGCCGCCGCCCACGACCGCTTCACCGCGCTCGCCGCCGCCGGGCCGGGCCTCGGCCACCCGACGGTGACCTGGCGTACCTCCCCCGACCGCGTGGAGGCCGCCGTCGGCGCCGGCGAGCTCGAAGCAGCCGCCCATGTCCTCGCCGAGTTCGAGCGCTGGTCTGCGAACGCCGCGAGTCCCGCGACCCAGGCACTGCTGGACCGCTCCCGGGCGCTGACCGCCGGGCCGGACAGAGCCTTGGAACTGCTCGCCGGTGCCGTCACCGCGACCGGCGGTTCGCCCTTCGAACACGCCCGCACGTGCCTGCTATACGGGGAGAGGCTGCGCCGGGCTCACCGGCCCGGCGAGGCACGGGCGCAGCTGCGGTCGGCGATGGAGACCTTCGCCCGGCTCGGCGCGGCGCCATGGACCGAGCGCGCTCACGGCGAACTGCGGGCGGCCGGGGAGAACGCCGAGGGCCCCGCCGCCGACGCGCTGGCGGCGCTCACCCCGCAGGAGCTGCGCATCGCGCGGCTGGTCGGCGCGGGCGCGTCGAGCCGGGAGGTCGCCGCGCGGCTCTTCCTCAGCCCGCGCACGGTCGAGTACCACCTCTACAAGGTCTATCCGAAGCTCGGCATCACCTCCCGTACCGAGCTCGCGCGGCTACTGGGGTGAGGACCGGTAGTCCTACGGATGGCACCCGCCGCGACCGGCGGCAAGCTGGTGACACATCCGGGGAACGGCCCCGGAGAACCGAAAAAGGTGGAATCGGCTTGTCAGCTGAGAAGATCGTCTCCAACAACGGCATCGAACTGTGGACCGAGTCCTTCGGCGACCCGAGGGACCCGGCGATCCTGCTGGTCATGGGCTCCATGTCGCAGGGTGTGGTGTGGCCCGACGGCCTCGTCGGGAGGCTGGCCGCCGCCGGCCGGTACGTGATCCGCTACGACCATCGCGACACCGGCCGCTCGACCGCGGTCGACTTCGCCGCGAACCCTTACACGTGGGCGGACCTCCGCGACGACATCGTCCGCGTAATGGACGCCTACGGGCTGGCCTCGGCGCACGTCGTCGGCCACTCGGCGGGCGGCCTGATCGGGCAGTGGCTGGCGGTGGAGTCGCCCGAACGCGTGGAGACCCTCACCGTCATCGGCTCGTCCCCGCTCGGCGGGCGTGAGGGCAAGGTCCTCATGGCCGCGCTGATGGGCGAGGAGCAGCCCGAGGGCAGCCTGCCGCCGCCCACGGCTGCGTTCGTCGACTTCTACCGCGCGGCCATGGCCGCGGGCGCTCCCCCGGCGACCCGCCGGGAACGCGTCGAGGCACAGGTCGCCGAGGCACGGCTGCTGCACGGGCCCGAGCTGCCTTTCGACGAGGAAGCCGAGCGGGCGCTGCAGGAGCGCATCCTCGACCGGGCGCGCGACCCCGACTCGGTGGTCAACCACCGGATGGCCGGGATGGCCGACCTCGACTTCGAGCCGGTCGGCGTCCTCGACCGGGTCAAGGCACCGACCCTGGTCGTCGAGGGGACACGTGAGCCGGTCAAGCCCGGGCACGGGGCCGTCATCGCCGAGCAGATCCCGGGCGCGCAGCTGCTGATGGTCGAGGGCATGGGCCACACCCTCCCCGAGGAGGTGCACGCCGAACTCGCGCGGGCGATCACGGCGCACACCGCCGGGCGGATGTAGTGCGCTCTCAAGCGCCCGACGCCGCGACGACGGCGTCGAGGCGCTCGGCGGCGGAGACGTCGCCGAAGGCGAACTTGTTGCGCATGAGCGCGAAAGTCAGGCCGGACTCGGTGTCGGCGTGGGCCACGGTCCCGCCGACACCGACGAAGCCGAAGCGGCCGGGCCGCTCCTCGGGCTTCTCGATCCCGTAACCGAGCGCCCAGGTGACGGGGTTGCCGAAGACCTCGTCGACACCGCTGTAGGCGACCGAGGTGACCTCGGCGAGCCGTTCGGGAGAGATCAGCCGGACGCCGTCGACCTCGCCGAGGAGCGCGGCGTACATGCGCGCGATCGCCCGGGCCGTCGTGGTCGCGCCCGCGGGAATGCCGGCGCGCAGGAAGTCGGCGCGGTTGTAGAGCCCGGCTCCGGGAAAGACCGCGGCGGGGGCCGTCTTGAACATGGGCAGATCCGGCGGCAGGGAGGCCAACATGTCGGCCGCGCGGGGCTGCTCCTCCAGCACCGCGAGCGCCGGCAGGCGGTCCGCGGGAACCTCGAAGTAGATCTCGTCGGCGACGCCGAGGGGCGCGGCGACCTCGTCGCGGAGGACCTGACCGATCGTGCGGCCGGTGGCGCGGCGGACGACCTCGCCGACGATCCAGCCGAAGGTGAGCGCGTGGTACCCGGTCCTGGTACCCGGCTCCCACCATGGTTCGGCCGCGGCGAGGGTGGCGCACATCCGCTCCCAGTCGACCATGGCCTCGGGCGTGGTGTCGGCGGGAACGCCGGGCACGCCGACGGTGTGGGTGAGGGCGTGCCGCAAGGTCGCGTCCCCCTTGCCGTGCGCGGCGAACTCCGGCCACAGTTCGGCGACGGGCCGGTCGTAAGAGAGCACGCCCCGCTCGGCGAGCACGTGGACGACCGTCGAGGCCACGCCCTTGCCGACGGAGGTGGCGAAGAACGGCGTCGCGGAGGTGACCGGGCGGCCGGTCGCGGTGTCGGCGACTCCGGCGACGGCGTCGACGACGAGTTCCCCAGCCCGGTAGGCGGCGACCTGGAGACCGGTCTCGGCGCCGGTGGCGACGAGTTCGTCGATGGTCTCCTGGACGAGCTTCTGCGTGTCGGTCATGATCGTGGGCCTCTCAGCGGTGGGGGTGCCGTGTCGCACCAACATGTTGAGGTCGGGGTCCCGGACCGATCCTCGACATCTTCCCGGAGTGGCGTGCGCCACTTCGCTCAGAAGTGGATGTCGACGATGACGCGGTCGATCTCGCCGTGCAGCTGGTCGTTGTCCGCCGTCCCCGTCACCCGGCCGCCGATGGTGGTCTCCGCCATGTTGGCGATGTTCATGCCGGCGTTGTTCGAGGACGTGACCGGTACGCCGCCGTCCACCGTGATCGTCAGGCTCGCTCCCCGGCGCTCGCAGTGCAGGTGAACCCAGCCTTGCCCGGCGATCGACGGGCCGGTGGCAATGGCCGCCACGCGACGGTCATCGCGGACGCCCGCGATGCGGCAGCTCGGCACTCCCTTGTCGACCTGGAGTTTCCACTGGCCCCCGGCCTCGCCGAAACGGCCCTTCTGGACCAGGTTGGAGCCCGAGCGGCCTTCGGTCGCGGTCATGTCGATCAGGGCGGAGACGTCGAAGTCACGGTCCCCGGGGTTGAGCAGGTCGCTGTGCGGAATGAAGAGGATCGCGGTGCCGTCACCCGGCGCCGGGAACCCGATCGCCGGACCGCCGGGGCCCGCCTCGCGTTCGGTGCGGCTGACCGAACCGCCGTCCTCGGTGCGGATACAGGCCTGCTGCAAGGTGACCGCGTCGGGAAAGCACCCTTCGCTCCAAGGCCCGCGGAGGTTCTGGCCGGCGGGGCGGGCGTCGAAGTTGAGCACGAGTTCGGCTCGGTCGGCCGCCTGTACGGGGGCTCCCAACACGACTCCGGCGATGATCGCGGCGAACGTGATCCACCGGCGCATGACCTGCACCTCCCGCCCATCAAGGATAATCGTCTCATTATTCCCTATAGACGGACGTCTCTGCCGATAAGGTCAGTCCTCCGGCCAGAAGTGCGCCGACAGGCGCGGCAGGCGCTCGCGCGTCTCGTCGGCGTCGTCGAAGTCCCACGACTCACCGCCGACCTCGCCGACCGGTTCGCGGACGGGCGGGCGGCGGGCGTCCATGAGCCGGTGGAAGGCGTCGCCGCCCTCACCGGTGGACGCCTCGAAGGCGAGCGCGGGCGCGTAGCCGACGTCCTCCCAGAACAGCACGGCGTCGTCCCCGCGAGCGCCGGCGGCGGCCACGAGCGGGTGTTCGGCGAGGCTGTCGGGCTCGGCGAGGGCGCGTTCGCTCCACTCGCGGCCGAGCGCGAGCACTCCGTTGCGGAAGTCCATGAACGCGTCGTCGGAGCAGCCGCCGCCGATCAGGTACCCCGCGCCCCACAGCGGCCATCGGTAGAGCCGCGCGCGGGCCCTGGCGTGCGCCTCGGCGTACTCGCAGATCCGCTCCGGGGTCAGCGCGGCGAGCACGGCGATGAGCGCGTCGCGGTAGGACTCGCCGACGATGTCGAGGACACCGTCGGGGGGCAGGGCGGCGATGTGCGCGGCGAGCGCGGAGTCGTCGAGGAGGCTGTCGGCGCGGGCGGCGTCGACGACCGCCCAGAACTCGTCGGGGGTCATGCCGCCGACGGTCTCACGCGGGTACGACGGACGGGGGCGCCGGCGGGATGGTGAAGAGTTCCGCGAAGCGGCCGAGCAGCCTCGGATCGCCGGTCAGTTCGACCATGCCGCCGTCGACGGCGGCTTCGGGGGTGACCGAGCCGGCCATGATGTCGCGCAGGACGGGGCCGGTGACGATCGTCAGGTCCGGTTCGGGCAGCGGGCCCTCGCCGGCGTCGAGTTCGCCCTCGGCGACGCTGGCGTGCACGGTGACCGGTCCGAGGTGGACCTGGAAGGACACCGGCGGGCCTTCGGCGGCCTCGGGCCGGAAGGTCGCGCGCAGGGCCACGATCATCGAGTCGGGTGTGACGATGTCCTCGGGGCCGGGCTGGAGCATGGATCGCGCGCCCCAGCGGCCGAGGATGAGCACGGCCGGTTCGAGGTCGGCGCCGTACTCGGTGAGCTGGTAAACGACCGCGCTGGCCGGGCGGGGCAGTACCCGGCGGGTGACGATCCCGTTGTGCTCCAGCTCTTTCAGTCGCGCCGAGAGGATGTTGGTGGGGATCCTCGGCAGGCCGCGGCGCAGGTCGGAGAAGCGGCGCGGGCCGACGAGCAGGTCGCGGACGATGAGCAGGGCCCAGCGCTCGCCGATGAGTTCGAGAGCGTGCGCGAGTCCACAGAACTGTCCGTATGCCCGCTTTGCCATGGCCAGATCTTAGCCACGTCACTGCGTTCGGGGCCGGGCGCGATATGCGCGTGCTCACCGCGCCCGAGGGGATCTACGCTCCGCATGTGACAACGGACATCGAGTATCGCGTCGAGCGCCCCTGTGACCGGGCGGCGGTTCTGCGCGTCCACGCGCGCGCCTTCGGCGACCACGGAAGGAAGGTCGGCGAGCTGCTGGAGGCACTGAGCGAGTCGCCCGCGGAGTTGCCGGAACTGTCCATTGTGGCTGCCCGAGGGCGCGAGGTGATCGGGCACGCGGCCGTCACGAAGTCCCTTTTGGACGCTCCGGAACGGCTCGTCGACGTCGCCGTGCTCAGCCCGCTCGGCGTGCTCCCCGAGGAGCAGGGGCGGGGCGTGGGCTCGGAACTGGTGCGGCGGGCGGTCGCCGCGACGGCGGAGGCGGGGTGGCCGCTGCTGTTCCTGGAAGGCGATCCCGGCTATTACTCGCGGCTGGGTTTCGAGGCCGCCGGCGGGCACGGGTTCCGCAGGCCCTCGCTGCGAATCCCCGAACCGGCCTTCCAGGTGGTGCGGCTGGCCGCCCACGAGCCGTGGATGACCGGAACGCTCGTCTACGCCGAGCCTTTCTGGCATCACGACTGCGTGGGCCTGCGGGACACGATCTAGGGCCTGTCCGGTGGGTCTCTGCGGTGCCGCCCACAAGACCCCACAGGACAAGCCCTAACCGATCGAGGCGTTGTCCAGCCAGAAGTCGAGCAGTTCGGCGTCCCCGAGGACTTCGAGCTTTCCGTCGTCGAGGGACTGGCGGCGGTAGAGCGCCAGCAGTATCTCGGTGAGCGGCCCGCGCAGGGCCACCTCGCCCTTGTCGTGCCCGCGCTTCCAGGTGAAACCCTTCTCGTTGAGCTCGACGAGCCATTCGGCCTCGGTGTCGGTGGCGTGCAGGTGGATCACACCCGAACCGCGCAGTTCTACGAGGCCGCCGATCCCGCGCACCGTCGCCAGCACGTCCAAGAGCTCATCGACGCCGTCGACGGCGATCTCGGTGTCGAGTTCGTAGGGCTCCCCGACGGTCTGAGCCGCGTCGGCGCGATGGATCACGACGTCCTGGAGGACGCGCCTGCTCCACCAGACGACGCTCTCCTCAAGACCGAAGTTCTCCACCGTCGCGTCGGCGGGACTCGTCTCGATCACGACCGTCAGCCGGGCGCAGACCTCGTGCACCCAGGCGATCAGCTCGGCCTCGGGCACGTCGTCGGGAGCGGTGAGCGGTTCACCGGCCTGCGCGCCGGTGGCGGCGAGGATCGCGTCGATCACGATGGACTGCATGCGCCCGACATGGCGGACCAGGTCGCCGTGCGTCCACTCCGGGCAGCTCGGCACTCTCCGGTCGAAGTCGGCGCTCTCGGCGAGTGCCAGGAACCCGGCGGTCTGCACCGGGATTTCTGCGCGGATGCGCTCGAAGGACAGTGTCATGTCGTCGGCTCCTAGTCATCGATGGCCTGGTAGGCGCAGGTCAGGAAGTCGCCTGCGACGCGCGGACCGGCGGGGCCGGTCCACGCCTTCTGAGTGAGCAGGACGGCGGTGAGGTCCTCGGCCGGGTCGTTGCGCCACACGGTCCCCAGTCCACCGTCCCAACCGTAGGCGCCCGGACCGGCCAGACCGGTGCGGCGGGTGGTGACGGAGACGCCGAAGCCCCAGTTCTCGGCGGCGAAGTCGTCGGGGAAGAAACCGCCGTGCGCCCGCTGGGCCTCGGTGAGGTGGCCCGTGGTCATGGCCGCCACCGACGGTCGCGACAGGATCCGGCCGCCGGGGTGGCGGCCGCCGTTGATGAGCATCCGCGCGAAGGCGAGGTAGTCGACGGCGGTGGAGACCAGTCCGCCCGCGCCCGACGGAAACGGCGGCGGGCTCGCCCACTGGCCGCCTTCGGCGGGGTCGTAGACGGCCGTCGCACCGTCCTCGTCGGCGGTGTAGGCGGTGGCGAGGCGGCCGATCTTCTCGGCGGGGACGCTGAAACCGGTGTCGCGCATGCCGAGCGGGGCGAAGACGCGTTCGGTGAGGAAGGCGTCGAAGGGCCGGCCCGAGGCGCGCGCGACGAGGACACCGAGCACGTCGGAGCCGGTGTTGTAGCTCCAGCGCTCGCCCGGCTGATACATCAGCGGGAGGCTGCCGAGGCGTCGCATCACCTCGTCGGGTCCGGGGACGCTCGCGGGCTGGGGCGGGCCGTCGGCGAAACCGAGGCGGGTCTTGGCGCGCTGGACGGGATTGGCGTCGTTGCCGCCCATGTGGACGCCGAACCCGTAGGTGAAGGTGAGCAGGTCCCGGATGGTGATGGGGCGGTGTGCCTGGACGGTCTCGTCGAGAGCGGCGTCGACGTGTGCCAGGACGCGGCGGTCGGCGAGTTCGGGGAGGTGTTCGTCGACCGGGTCGTCGAGGCGCAGGACGCACTCTTCGACGAGGATCATCACGGCGACGGCCGTGACGGGTTTGGTCAGCGAGGCGATGCGGAAGATCGTGTCACGGGCCGTCTGGGCGCCGCCGATGGTGGCCGCGCCATGTGCCTCGACGTGGGTCTCACCGTGCCGGGAGTAGACGGTGACCATCCCGGGCACCTCGCCGCCCGCCTCCTGGCAGTGGCCGCGCATGACGCGGCGGGCCCGTTCGAGGCGTTCGGGAGAGAATCCGGTCCTGGTCATGCGCCGCCCCATTTCGCGTAGATCCGACCGGCTCACGCTAACAAGCGGGTGTGACCATGACAAGGGTTTCTTGGTACATATGTTCGAAGGTTTTGCTTGCTCGGATGGAGTTTACTTGCTTATCGCAAGCTGCCGTGCGGGCCCAGACCGATCCGCTTTCCGAGCCCATCAGGGCAGACCTTCCAGGACTAGGACCCGTCCGACACCGTCTCGGGGGCGAGCGCGGTGGCGAACTCGGCGCTGAAACCCGCCTCGCCGAGCGCTTCCCGCACGCGCGCGCCGATCCGTTCGACGTCGCCGCGCTCGCCTGCGGGCAAGGGCGCGCCGACCGACTCGCGCAAGGTCGCGGCCGCGCCGAGGAGGCGTGCGGCGAGCGCGGGCTCACCGTCGGCGGCGTGCGCTCCGGCCATCCCCTCGAACGCGAGCGCCACCGCGCGGGGGTCGCCGATACGGCGTGCGGCGGCCAGGCCGTCGCGATGCAGTCGCAGGGCCTTGGCGTGGTCGCCGAGCTGTTCGGCGGCGAAGCCGAGTTCGGCCAGGACGAGGGCCAGCCCCGGTTCACCGTCGACGGTCCGCAGCCAGTCGACCCAGCGCGCCAGAAGGCGCTCGGCCTCGGCGTGGCGACCCTGGCGCCGGGCGGACAGGGCGAGGCCGACCTCGGCGAACTCCTCGGCGACGACGTGTCCCTGCGCGCGGGCCAGCTCGGCGGCTCTCGCGTGATGATCGTCGGCGGCGGCGTGATCGCCGCGCAGGAGCGCGATGCGGCCGAGGCCGGAGCGCTGGAAGGACGCCTCGATCCACAGGCCGAGCTCCTCGGCCGAGCGCAGTGCCTTGCCGTGCAGGCGTTCGGCGCGGTCGTAGTCGCCGCGGATCTCGGCGACCACGGCGAGGGTGCCGGTGGCGGTCGACAGCGTCCAGGGATCGGCGAACATCTCGAACCGCACCACCGCGGCGGCGTCGGCTTCGGCGGCGGCGAAGTCGCCGCGAACCCGGTGGACGCTCGCGCGCACGGCGCGAGCGGCGGCTGCGAGAGAGACCTCGTAGCCGGCGGTCTCAATGGCGGTGTCGGCCAGCGCCGCCGTGACGTCCAGATCGCCGAAGCCCCGGTTGGCGTGAGCGAGGAACCAGAACGCCCAGGGACGCTCCTTCTCCGGCACGGCCTCGGCGAGGGCGCGCAGGTCGGCGTCGCAGGACTCGCCGGCCAGGAGGGCGACACCGGTCCGCCACACTCGCAGTTTTGCGTCCTCGCCGAGGGCGAGGACGGCGTCGAGGGACCGTGCCGTCTCGGCGTAGCGGCCGTTGAGGATCTGCGGCCAGGCGAGCGCGTCGACGAGGGTTCGTGCGCGTTCGTCGGCTTCGGCGAGGGCGGTGCCGAGGGCGGCGCGGAGATTGGGGGCCTCGGTGTCGGCGAAGCGCAGATCGTCGACGAGGGACAGGTGGCGGGTCGCCTCGGCCAGGTAGTGGGCCAGGTGCCGCAGCGCGGTCTCTCGGGTCTCCCCCGCCTCTTCGAGGCGTTCGGCGGCGTAGGCGCGCACGGATTCGAGCAGGCGGTACCTGGGGCCGGCCGTCGTGTCGGTCATGGCGACGAGGGACCGGTCGACCAGGCGGGTCAGCTCGTCGAGGACATCACGGCCCGCGACGGTCCCGGCGGCCGCGAGGGTCCAGCCGCCGGCGTGGACCGACAACCGGCGCAGGGTCTCGCGCTCGGCGACGGTGGCCAGTTCCCAGCTCCAGTCGATCATCGCGCGCAGGGTCCGGTGCCGCCCGGGGGCGTCGCGGCCGCCGCCGGTGAGGAGCGTGAAGCGCTCGTCGAGGCGTTGGGCGAGGCCGTGCAGGCCGAGGGTGCGCACGCGGGTGGCGGCGAGTTCGAGGGCAAGCGGGATGCCGTCAAGACGGGCGCAGATGGCCGCGACCGCCCGGGCTGCGTCCACATCGGACGGTACGGTCGCGAGACTGCGGAAGAGTTCGGCGGCCGCCTCGGCGGGCAGTGGCGCCACGGGGTGGACGTTCTCTCCGCCGACGCTGAGAGGTTCCTGACCGGTGGCCAGGACTCGCAGGCCGGGCACCTCGCGCAGCAGCCGGGACACGACGCACGCGGCGGCGTCGACGACGTGCTCGCAGTTGTCCACGACGAGCAGCGTCGGCACCGCGCGCAGAGCGACGGCCGGGTCGGCGGCGGCCTCGTCGCGCAGGCCCAGAGTCGTGGCCAGGACGTCGATCAGGGTTTCGGCACCCGCCCCGGCGGCGAGTCCGGCGAGGTCGAGGAACCAGACGGGCCGGTCGTCGAAGGAACGCGCGGCCTCGACTGCCAGGCGCGTCTTGCCGACACCGCCGGGGCCGGTGAGCGTCACCAGGCGACCGGCGCCGAGTGCGGCGACGACGGCCGGCACGTCGGCGTCGCGGCCGATGATCTCGCCGACCGGCGCGGGAAGGTTCGTGCGCGGCGGCGCGATGGCCGCCGGAGGAGGGCCTAGGGAAGGGTCCTGGCGCAAGATCGCGTGGTGGAGCGCGACCAGGTCCGGGCTGGGATCGAGCCCCGTCTCCTCGGCGAGGCGGTCGCGGAACTGCGCGAAGCTGTCGAGGGCTTCGGCCTGGCGGCCGAGACCGTAGAGGGCGCGCATGTGGACCGAGCGTGCCAGCGGGCGGTGCGGGCTGTGGCCGTGAAGTGCCGGGAAGTTTCCCGACATGAGGCCGCGGACCCCGTCGAGGGCACGGGCGTGGTCGCCGATCTCCAACAGGGCCGCGCCGCGCTCCTCGATGGCGGCGATGAGGTCCGCGAAGTACTCCGCCCTCGCGACGCGCAGCACGGGATTGTCGTCGTCGATGTCGTCGGGCGAACCGCAGGCGGCCAGGGCCTCGCCCAGCAGCGCCGCACGCTCGGCCGCGTCCTTCGTCGCCCGCGCCTCTCGCAGCAGCAGCCGGAAGCGCCCGACGTCGACGGCATCGGCGGGCACGTCGAGGAGGTACCCGGGAGCGCGGTGCACGACGAGCTTGCGGGCACCGGGCTCGGCCTTGTCGAAGACCCCGCGCAGTTGGGAAACCTTGTGCTGGAGGGCGTTGGCGGGGTTCGCGGGCAGTTCGCCGTCCCACAGGTCGCGGATGAGCCGGTCGGCGGAGACCACCTTGCCCGGCACGGTCAACAGCACCGCCAGCAGCGCGCGGACCTTCGCCTCGGGGATCTCGACGCGGACGCCGTCCTCGGTCCGCACGTCGACCGCGCCCAGCACCCCGAATCTCACCGGGCAACCCTAGCCGCCGTCGGTGACCGGCAGCCGGGCGACAGGAAACCGACAGCGAAGCCCGGCAATGTAGTGCCCGTCAGCGAGAAACCCCTGTTGAGAGGCACGACGATGAACATCCGCTCCCGCGAGATCCACCTGGCCGCCCGCCCCGAAGGCGAGCCCGCCGGCACCGACTTCCGCCTGGCGACCGTCGATGTCCCCGAACTCGGCGAAGGCCAGATCCTGGTCCGCAACACCTGGATCTCGGTCGACCCCTACATGCGGGGCCGCATGGACGACGTGCCCTCCTACATCCCGCCGTTCGCGCTGGACGAGGCGATGGAGGGCAGCGCGTACGGCGAGGTCGTCGACTCCCGAGCCGACATCGCGGTCGGCGCGCACGTGGTCCACTTCCTCGGCTGGCGCGAGTACGCGGTGGTCGACGCGGCCGCCGCGACGGTCGTCGACCCGGCCCTGGCGACTCCGCAGCAGTGGCTAGGGGTGCTCGGCACGACCGGGCTGACCGCCTACGCCGCCCTGACCCGGACCGCGCCGGTACGGGACGGCGACGTGGTCTTCGTGTCGGCGGCGGCCGGAGCCGTCGGCAGCGTCGCCGGGCAACTGGCCCGCAAGCTGGGCGCGGCCACGGTGATCGGCTCGGCAGGAGGTCCGCTGAAGACCGAGCGCGTGCTGGAGGACTTCGGCTTCGACGCCGCCATCGACTACAAGCAGGGGAACCTGCCCCGACAGCTCGCGGCGGCCGCTCCCGAGGGGATCGACGTCTACGTCGACCACGTCGGCGGCGACCACCTGGAGGCCGCGATCGGCGCCCTGCGCCACGGCGGGCGCATCGCCCTGGTCGGCGCGATCAGCGGATACAACTCCCCCGACGCGGTGCCCGGCCCGCGCAACACCTTCCGGCTGGCCGCCAAGGAGGCCACCATGCGCGGAATGCTGGTCAACTCCCACTTCGACCTCTTCGGCGAGTACATCGGCAAGGCCGTCGGCTGGCTCGCCGACGGGAGCCTGCGCACCGAGGAGACCGTCGTCGACGGGCTGGAGAACGCGCCGGAGGCCTTCCTCGGCGTCCTGCGGGGGGCCAACACCGGCAAGATGCTCGTCCGGGTCTGACCGGCAGGGAGTGGGGCGGCCTGCGGGCCGCCCCACCTGCGTGAACGGTGTGCAGGTAAACCGCTTGCGCTTACCGGCGCGCTGTCCTAGCGTCGGCGGCACTGGTCCTTGGAAGGCGACGACGGGAGACGGCGATGCGGCGACAGATGACTGGCACCCACGCATCCCAGTCCATCGTCGTACCGAGGACCACAACGCCATATGAAGCAGCTCAACATCGGGATCGTCGCGCACGTAGACGCCGGTAAGACCAGCCTCACCGAGAGGCTGCTGCACACGACGGGGGTCATCGACCACGTCGGCAGCGTCGACGACGGCGACACCCAGACCGACTCGCTCGCGCTCGAACGGCGCCGGGGCATCACCATCCAGTCCGCCGTGGTGTCCTTCCGGATCGCCGACCTCAAGGTCAACCTCATCGACACGCCCGGCCACTCCGACTTCATCGCGGAGGTGGCGCGGGCGATGCACGCCCTCGACGGGGCCGTCCTCGTCGTCTCGGCCGTCGAAGGCGTCCAGGCCCAGACCAGGGTGCTCATGCGCACCCTGAAACGGCTGGGGATCCCGACGCTCGTGTTCGTCAACAAGATCGACCGGCGCGGAGCTCGCTACGGCGACCTCCTCGACGAGCTGCGGGGCAAGCTCGGCGTCGAACTCGTCGCACTGTCCACCGTGGACGGCGCCGGTACCCGCGAGGCGCGTGCGCTCCCCCGGTCCTTCGCCGAACCCGAGCTGTTCGCCGAGCTCGCCGACGCCCTGTCCGGCAGCGACGAGACGCTGCTGTCGGCCTACGTCGAGTCCCGGCCGACGCGGCCCGGCGCACGTCGGGCGGCCCTGGCACGGAGTTCACGGCGGGCGCTGGTGCACCCGGTGTTCTTCGGGTCGGCGGTCACCGGCGAGGGCGTCGACGCGCTCATCGACGGGATCCGCCGCTACCTGCCCTACCGGCAGCCGAACGGGACGCGGGCGCGCGGCTCGGTGTTCAAAATCGAACGCGGTCCGGTCGGGGAGAAGATCTCCTACGTGCGGCTGCGCGAAGGCGCCCTGCGGGCCCCGGCCAGGCTGAGCCTGTACCGCGCCGACACCGACGGGCACGTGAGCGTCCACGAGGCAAAGGTCACGGCCGTGCACGTGTTCACCGACGGTGCCGCCACCCGGCCCGGCGAGGTCGAGGCCGGCGGGATAGCCAAGGTGTGGGGGTTGCGCGACGCGCTGATCGGCGACGCGATCGGCTCGCCCGAGGAGCTTCCGCCGCGCGGCCTGTTCGCACCGCCGACACTGGAGACGGTGGTGGCGCCGGCCGTGCCGCACGAGCGCGCGAAGCTCTTCGCGGCCCTGCGCGACCTCGCCGAGCGCGACCCCTTCATCAACGTCCGGGGCGACACCGACATCACCGTGAGCCTCTACGGCGAGGTGCAGAAGGAGGTCATCGCCTCGATGCTCGCCGAGCGCTTCGGGCTGGAGGTCGCCTTCGCCGAGACGCGGACCGTCCACGTCGAGCGGCCCGTGCGGACCGGTGCGGCCCACCGCGACCTCGGCGCCTCGGAGACGCCCTCGATCCATCTGGCGCTGCGGATCGAGCCCGGCCCGCCGGGAAGCGGCGTCGACTACCAGATCACCGCCCAGCGCGGCAACTTCCTGCTCGGGTATCTCACGGCCGTCGAGGAGACCGTCCGGCAGACGCTTCGCGAAGGCCACTTCGGCTGGCGGGTCACCGACTGCGTGGTGACGCTGACCGACGGCGGCTACGTCACCGGGAAGACCGCCGGGCAGTTTCGCGCGATGGCCGAGCTGCTCACGCGGGAGGCCCTGCGGCGCGCGGGAACCCATGTGTGCGCGCCGGTGCACCGCTTCGAGCTGGAGACGCCCGAGGCCTCGGCACCGGGAATCCTGATCGCCCTGACCGACGCCGGCGCCGAACTGCGCGCCCAGGAGACCCGCGAGGGCGTGTGCCACCTCGCCGGGACGATCGCGGCCGGGGCGGTCCACGGGTTCGAGCGCCGCCTGCCCGGCCTCAGCCAGGGCGAGGCGGTGTTCACCTCGACGCTGGACGGGTACCGCCGCGTGTGGGGCGAGCCGCCCCGGCGCGAAGGGGTGCTCCGGTCGGACGAGCCGGCCGGGTTGGGGTGAGGGCTGCGCCCGCCCCTCCCATGCATGGGAGGGGCGGGCGGCCTGTTCGGCCGAGCAGGCGTGAGCCCCGGAGTGAGCACGACGGGTTCCGGCAAGCCGCCTCCCCGCCGCCGCGGTCCTGGTACGCAGCAAGAACGACACCTGAAACGTCGCGAGGGGGCGCACACCATGTCCGCGAAGATCTTCGTCAACCTGCCCGTCACCGACCTCGACCGCTCCGTCGAGTTCTTCACCAGGACCGGCTTCACCTTCAACGCCCAGTTCACCGACGAGAACGCCACCTGCATGGTCATCAGCGACCACATCTTCGCGATGCTGCTCGTCGAGCCCTACTTCCAGACCTTCACGCCCAAGGCCGTCGCCGACGCCACCGCGACCACCGAGGTGATCGTCGCGCTCGGCCTCGACACCCGCGAGGAGGTCGACCGCCTCACCGACGCCGCCCTCGCCGCCGGCGGCGAGGAGACGCGGCCGGCCGACGACCGGGGCGTGATGTACGGACGGGCCTTCGCCGACGTCGACGGCCACCAGTGGGAAGTGGTGTGGATGGACCCCGCCGCACAGGACTTAGGTCGCAAGGGCCGCGTCGGCGACGCGGCCCTTGCGCGTCGGCCGTCAGCCCTCGGAGCCGCCGTGGAACACGACCTCGCTGACCTGGATCCCGAGGCCCTCGACTCCGGCGTCGGGGATCATGGCGGCCAGCTCGTACGCGCGCTCGCGGCTGTCGACCTCGACGAGGTAGTAGCCGCCCAGGAACTCCTTCGACTCCACGTAAGGCCCGTCGGTGACAACCTTCACGCCGTCGCGGACCCGTACGACCGCCGCCGTCGACGGGTCGGCCAGCGCCGTCGTGCTGATCATCTCGCCGGACGCGCGGATCGTGTCGATGAACGCGCCGTGGCCGTTCTGCACCGACTCGCGCTGCGCCACCGTGAGCCCTTCCCACACGGCCGGGTTCATGTGCATGATCAACAGGTACTTCATCGTCTCGCTCCTCGTGTTCGCGGCCCCACTCGCGGAAGCCTCTCACCGACTGGTCGGCGCCGCCTCGCGGTCCTCGACATTCCGTCGCCGAGAATGTTGCGCGACCCTCCGCAGAAAGGCCGCGCATGAACCGCAGCACCCGCACCGCCACCCTGTCGTGGGCGGCCCTCGCCGTCTGCTCCGGCTTCATGATCGTGACGCAGGTGCGCGTCAACGGGCAGCTCGGCGCCGCCATCGGCGACGGTTACGCCGCCGCCGTGTGGTCCTTCGGGTCCGGCCTGGTGCTGCTGGCCGCGCTGCTGCCCTTCTCCGCGAAAGCACGGGCGAGCGCCGCCATGGTCGTCCGGGCGGTCCGCGCGGGTTCGCTGCGGCCGTGGCAGGCCCTCGGGGGTTTCGGTGGTGCGTTCCTGGTGCTGTCGCAGTCGGTGGCCGCCTCGGTGACCGGGGTGGCGCTGTTCACGATCGCGGTCGTCGCGGGACAGGTCGCCGGGGGGATGTCCTTCGACGCGGTGGGGCTCTCGCCGTCAGGTCGGCGGCCGGTGACCACCGCGCGCGCGGCGGGTGCGGTGCTGGTGCTCGCGGCGGCCGCGGTCTCGCTGGCAGGGCGGGCCGACACGGGTTTCCCCGTGTGGCTGCTGGTGCTTCCGCTGGTCTCGGGCGTTTGCGTGAGCTGGCAACAGGGGGTCAACGGGCACGTGCGGGCGGCCTCGTCGGGGTATGCGGCGACCTTGTTCAACTTCGTGACCGGGACGGCCGTTCTCCTGGTGGCCCTCGCGGTGCACGCCGCCGGCGCCGGGTTGCCCTCGCACTGGCCGGGAAACCCGCTGCTCTACACCGGTGGCGTGGTGGGGATCGGGTTCATCGCGATCGCGGTACTGGCGGTACGGCACCTCGGGGTGCTCGTGCTGGGGTTGTGCACGATCAGCGGGCAGCTCGGCGGGGCGATCGTCCTCGACCTGGCGCTCGGTCCGGCGGTGACGGCCGCGACGGTGGCGGGCGCGGGCATCGCGCTCGCGGGAGTCGCGGTGGCCTCACGCGGGCGATTAGGGTCGGGGCCATGCTGAACGGGCTCGACGACATCGACTGGCGATCGCTCGAACACAACTACGGCAGTGCGGAGAACATCCCCGGACTGCTGCGGACGGCCGCGCGGGACGAGGTCGCCTTCGACTCCAACGACGGGCTCTACAACCAGCTCCACCACCAGGGCGGCTGGGTGTGCTCCGCGGCGACCGCGGCGCTGCCGTTCCTGCTCGACCTCATCGAGTCGCCGATCGCGGCCGACCGGACCGAACACGTCGAGCTGATCGCCCGGCTGGCGTGCACGGCGGCCGAGGCGACCCCGGAGTGGGTCGACGCCGGCTGGCCCGAGGCATGGGCGACGGTATTCCCGCGCGTGCGGCGGCTGATCGACGACCCCGACGAGAACGTGCGCCGCGAGGTCACATCGGCGCTGGGCGCGTCGCGACACCAGCCGGCGGAGGCCGTCGCGGCCCTGCGGACGCGTTTCGGTCGCGAGCCGGTGGCGATCGTGCGCGCCGACATCCTCAAGGCGCTGGAAGACCTCGGCGACCGCGACGGGATCCGGGTCCTGGGTGACCACGCCGACCCATCGGTCGCGATCGACGCGATGCTCAGGGCGCACGCCCTTGACGGGACCACCGTCGACGCGGCGGAACTCGGCGCGGTGCTGACCGCGCTGCGGGAGACGACCGACTGGGACGTGTTCCGGCCGGTCCACGGCGGCGACTCGAAGGCGCTCACCTCGACCGACTACGTCGCCGTCGTCACCATGCTCGCCGGGCATGCCGAGGCCGAGCGGCGCCTGGCGGCCGTGCGACTCGCCACGCGGGTCCTCGCCGAAGGACGTGACTGTGAGGAGCGGTTGGTCCCGCCGATCGCCGCGCTTCTCGACGACCCGGAGACTCGCTTCCACGCGCTGCAACTGCTCGCGGCGCTCGCCGCGCCCTATCCCGACCGCTTCGCGGCGATGCTCGACGACGACACCCTTCACGGCCGGTATGTGGTGGCGACGGTGGGCGACGCGGCCTTGTGGGCGCTGGTCCGCACGGGTGACGCCCGCTGTGTTCCGGTGCTGCGCGAGCTTGTGGCCGACGGCGACCGCCACAGCCGGTCCTACAGCCCCGCCACGCACATATCGTGGCTGCCCTCGATCGGGGAGATGCTCGAACAGGTCGGCGCCGAACACGTGCCCACGCTCCTGCCGGCCGTGCGGGCGAGGCTTGCCGACGGCGGTCGCGACGCCCGCTTCGACTACCTCGCCACGCTCAAGAGCTGGGGCGTCCTGGCCGCCGAGGCCGGGCCCGAGGTCAAGGCGCTGCTGGAGACCGAGACGGGGACGGTCGCCCGTCAGGCGCTCGACGCGATCGCGCCCTCGGAGGTCTCGGCACCCGAGACGGCCGACCTGACCGACGAGGATCCGTGGACCAGGACGCGCGCGGCGGTCCGCTTGTGGCGGTCCACCGGCGAGAGCGCCGAGGCCACGCGGGTGTTGCGCGGCGTGGTGGCGGAGGTCCTGGACGACGGCCGGTATGGGCTGACGGTCGGGCGGGAGGCGCTGAGCCGGCTCGCGGAGATGGGCGCGGGCGAGGCCGCGCCCGAGGCTCGCCGGGTTCTCGGCGAGGAGCGCAGGCTCAGCGACGGCGGTGGGTGGCGGCGCTTCGTCGACGATGACGCGTGGCGCCGCGCGGCGGTGCGGATCCTAGAGGCCTGAGACGAGCCAGTCGCGCCAGCTCGCCGTGCCGACCGGTGCGGCGGGGTTCTCCAGCGTCCAGAGCAGGTAGCCGGCGCGGGCGGCGACGACTACGTCCTCGGTCTCCTCGGCCTCGGCCAGATCGTCGCGCAGGGCCGGTGAGTCGACGAGTCTGGCCAGTTGCGGGTAGCGGTGGTCCTCGCGGCGCTGGAGCCGGAAGGCGGCGTCCATGACGGCCTCGGCGATCATGGCGCGGCAGTTGTCGGGAACGCCCTGGCGCTCGAAGCGGCGCAGGACGCGTTTCTTGAGGCCCCATGGGGGCGTCGCGGGAGCCTCGCCTTCCCAGGTGTCGGGGTAGCGGTTCTCAAGGGTCAGGAAGATGGCGGCGTAGGGGGCGAGGAACTCGTGGTCGTCCTCCTCGACGGAGTCGGCGAACTTCGCCGCCAGACCGTTGAGGGTGCCTTCGGTGGCCTCGGTGAGGGCCCGCTCGACCTGGTCGCAGCGGGCGACGAGGTGGGCGGGAACGTCCCCGCCGTCGTCGCGTAGGGACCAGATGGTCCGCCACACGTCGCCGTAGGCGTCGGCGGCGATGAGATAGGCGTTGTTGGCCAGGTCGTTGCGGGCCAAGGCGACACCTCGCTGGCGCGGATCGTCCGAAACTAGGTCGAACATCCACGTGGTGTCGATGCGGGGGAGTTTCGTGGACATGCGCGCAGCCTGCCATATCGGACCCGCACGGGGGCGACACGTTTTCGCCCGGTGAGACGCTGAGCTGCGCTCGGGGGTGGAAAGGAGTCCGGCGGGTCACACATTCGGGGGGCATCACGGCCGCAGAAAAGTGGAAGCTACTCTCAAATAAGAGTTACTGCCACTTTTGGAGTGAGCCATGTCCGTCCCCCCGTCCCGGCGCTGGTGGGCGCTGAGCGCCCTCATGCTCTGCGCGCTCGTCGTCGACCTCGACACCACTGTCCTCAACGTCTCCATGCCCACCCTCGCCCGCGAACTCGGCGCCGACACCGGCCGTCTCCAGTGGGTCCTCAACGCCTACACGATCGTCATGGCCGCCCTGTTCATCCCCGCCGGAGCGCTCGCCGACCGCCTCGGCCGCAAGAAGGTGCTCCTGTGGGCCCTCGGCCTCTTCGCCGCCGGATCCGTCCTGGGCGCCTACGCCCCCGACACCGGCGTGCTCATCGCCGCCCGCACGCTCATGGGAGCCGGGGCCGCGGCCATCCTGCCGCTGACCATGTCGATCCTCCCGACGGTGTTCCCGCGCGGGCAGTTGTCGAAGGCGATGGCCTTCGCGTCGGTGGCCGGCATGGTGGGTTTCCCGCTCGGACCGGTCCTCGGCGGCTTCCTGCTCGACCACTTCTGGTGGGGCGCCGTGCTGCTGGTCAACATCCCCGTCGTCGCCTTCGCTCTCATCGCGTGCGCGGTGACGCTGCCGGAGTCGGGCGACCGCGAGCGGCCGGGTTTCCCGCCCGTGGCCACCGCCGTCGCCATGCTCGGCCTCGGCGCGTTCATGTACGGCGTGATCGCCATCCCGACGCACGGCCGGCTCAGCCCGCACGTCATCGCGCCCGTCGTGGCCGGGATCGCGCTCGTCGCGCTCTTCGTGCGCGGGCAGGTGCGCGCCGCCAGGCCCATGGTCGACTTCGGGTTGTTCGCCGACCGCAACTTCCTGTGGGGGACCGCAGCCGCCGTCTACGTCTCCCTCGCTCTGGCCGGGCTGCTGTTCGTGTTCCCGCAGTACCTGCGACTCGTGCGCGGCCTCGACGGCGTCGAGACGGGCACGGCCATGCTCCCCTTCGCCCTCGGCATGCTGGCCGGCGGGCAACTCGGGTCCGTCCTGCTGCGCCGGACCGGTTTTCGCCCGGCCGTCTCGATCGGCATGGGCCTGCTCGCGGCGGGCCTGGCGCTCGGCGCCCTCACCACCGCCGCCAGTCCGCTCGTCTTCATCGCCGCGTGGACGGCGCTGGCCGGCGCGGGCGTCGGCGGGGCCATGGTCCCGGCGATGACCGCCATCCTGCTCACCCTCCCCGACGCCAGCGCCGGCGTCGGCTCGGGCCTCAACCAGACCCTGCGCGGGGTCGGCAGCGCCCTAGGGGTGGCGGTCCTCGGCGGGCTGGTGGCGACCGTCGCCGGCTCCCGCCTGGAGACCGCCGCGACGGGCGACCTCGTCACCGGCATGGCGGTGGTCCTCGCGGTGTGCGCGGTCGGGTCGGTGGTCACGGGGATCCTGACCGCCGCTTTCCTGCCCGGCCGCCGCGACGAGCCGGGCGAGACGACAGAATCGACGCATGACCTCGCCCGGACTGCGTGAGAAGAAGAAGGCCCGGACGCGGCGGACCATTCGCGAGAACGCCTTGCGACTGTTCGCCGCGCAAGGCTTCGACCCCACCACGGTCGACCAGATCGCCGACGCCGCCGGGGTCTCCCCCTCGACCTTCTTCCGCTACTTCGCCACCAAGGAGCACCTCGTCGTCGACGACGCCTCCGACCCGTGGATGGTCGAGGCCGCCGAACGCCTCCCCGAGGGGGTCGCGCCGATCACCGGGATCCGCACCGCGATCCTGGCGGTGATGGCCGAGGTCGACGAACCCCGCGACGACATGCTCCTCGCGACGCGCCTGGCCTTCACCGAACCCGCCCTGCGCGCCCAGCGCATGAACCACGTCTTCGCCACCCAGGAGGCCGTCGCCGGCGTCCTCACCGCACGCCTCGGCCGCGACCCGGGCGACCTGGAGGTGGCCACCTTCGCCGCGGCGGCCGTCGGGGCGTGGGGCAGCGCGCTGTGGGCCTGGGCGCGCGAGGAGGGGCGCCGCCCGCTGGCGGACTACGTGGACCGGGCGATGGGATTCCTGGAGGCGGGGCTGGAGTTGTGACAGGCCCTCACCCCCGCCACCAGGACCGTTCGAGGACGAGTTCCTCGAGCTCGGCGAGTCTTTCGCCGCCCGCCCGGCCCTCCTCGCGGGCTGCTCGCAGGTCGGCGACGAGATAGGCGGCCTCGCGGACCTCGCACGCGGCCCGCAGCACGTCGGGCGCCACCGCCGTCACCCCGGCCACGACGTCGAGGACGGCGGCTCGATGCGGGCCGCTGAAACGGATCAGGAAGAACCAGTCGTCGGCAGCCTCGCCGAGACGAGCCCACTCGAAGTCGAGCAGGGCCGTCACCTTCGGCCCGTCGGCCAGCCAGTTGCCCCAGTGGCAGTCGGCGTGGACGGGGACGCTCGCTGCCGCCGACGTCGGCGCGCCCGCCGCGATCGCGGCGACGCCGTCGAGCAACCGCCGGGCGACGGCCCCCTCGCGGTCGGCGGCGGCCAGCGCGTCGACTTCGGCAAGGAGCGCTTCCCGGCCCGTGAACCCACCGTGGTCGAGAGGCTCGACCAGGATCCCGGCGGCCTCGTCCGAGGGACGCCAGGCGTGCAGCACGCGGAGCCCGCCGACCGCCTGCTCGGCGAGCGCGCGGGCGGTGGCGGCGTCGGTTTCCGCCATGCCCATGCCCGGCGACGTTCCCGGCGCGCGGGCGTAGCAGGCGTACCGGAGCTCCCGATCCCCCGCGTCGTGCACCCCGCTGTCGAGCAGGGGCGCGGTCAGCCCGGCGGGAAGATGTGGGGCGAGCGCGATCTCGCGACTCATGCGCGTATGACGTCCGGCGTCGATGAGTTTCACGACGACGTCGGCGCCGAGGTAGACCTCGTGGGAGGCGCTGTCGACGGTGGTCATGGGGCCGGGGTCGCGGCCGAGGATCGCGGTGGCGATGGCGACGGCGTGCCGCGTGTGAGTCATGGCGTCTCCAGCGGGCTGCGGGTGTGAGGGCCGACCCTACTCAACCGGCCGGTGTGGACGGTCGGCTGCGCCGAAGCGTGCGATTCCATTCCAATACCAGGTGTAGCGCAATCCTCGCGATAGCCTGAGCCGGTGCAACCACCCTCCTCACCGGCGGCCGGGCGTCCCCGTTCGGACCTCAACGCGACCGTCTTCGCGGCGACCCTGCGCACGGTGCGGGAACAGGGCTACGCCGGCGCGACGATGGACCGCATCGCGGCGGCCGCGGGCGCGGCCAAGACGACGCTCTACCGGCGCTGGCCGTCGAAGGGCGCCCTGATCGTCGACTGTCTCCTCGACGCCATCGGCCCGGTGCCCGTCGAGGGCGCCGACCGGGCCGCCGTGCTGTCGTCGATGATCCGCTGGATCGCCGCGAAGATCGGTGAGCCCGGGGTCGGCGCGGCCTTCGCCGGTGTCTTCAGCGAGGCCGTCAACGACCCGGCCCTGCGCGAGATCCTGTCGGCGCGCTTCCAAGAGCCCTACCGGCTGACGCTGCGGGAGGCCCTCGGCGAGCCCGACGAGCGGCTGCTGCTGTTCATCGACGTCATTACCGGGACCCTGCTGCACCGGCTGGGGATGACCGGGGAGCCGATGGTCGACGCCGACGTGGAGGCGTTGATCGCGATGGTGGTGCCGGCGTTCGGCTGAGGGCCGCTACCGGCGGTCGAGGTCCAGCCGCGCCAGTTCGGTCCGCGAGGAGACGCCCAGTTTCGGGAAGGCCTTGTACAGGTGCTGCCCGATCGTGCGAGGGCTCAGCAGGAGGTGCGCGGCGATGTCGCGGTTCGTCGCGCCCGTCGCCGCCAGCCGCACGACCTGGAGCTCCTGGGCGGTCAGCGCCGTCCCCGGATCGCGGCGGCGGCGGGTGAGCGTCGCCTCGCCGGCGGCGCGCAGTTCGGCCGCCGCGCGGTCGGCCCAAGGGCGCGCGCCGAGGCGGTCGAAGGCCTCGTGTGCTTGGCGCAGGTGCGGGCGCGCCTCGGCCTTGCGCCGACGGCGGCGCAGCCACTCGCCGTACGACAGCCGCGTCCTGGCCTGCTCGTAGGACTGCGGCGCGAGCCGGTGCAGCTCCAGGGCCTCGGCGAAGTCCTCCTCGGAGTCGCGCAGCAGGCCGCGGCAGCGGGCGACCAGGGCCCTCGCCCAGGTCTCGCCCGACAGCGCCGTCCAGCGCTCGGCCAGCGCCATGGCCTCCCCGGCGCGTTCGGGGACGCCGAGCCGCACCGCGGCCTCGACCTCGTCGGCGGTGATCCGCGTGCCGAAGTGCGAGGAACCGGCGGGACGCGACTGGAGGCGGTCGAGCGCCGCCTGGTCGCGTCCCTGTGTCAGGTCGAGCATCGCCAGCGCCCAGATCGGCAGGAGGGCCACGGCCGGTGCCCGGTGGCCGACGGAGAACTCGACGCCCTCCTCGGCGAGGGGACGGCAGCGTTCTTCGTCGCCCTCCACGGCGGCCAGCCAGGCGAGCTGACCGCGCAACCCGGCGGCGGGGTGCGGTTGGCCGGTGTCGACGGCGATCTGGAGGCCCTCGGCGGCGTTGTCGCGCGCGTCCCGGTGGTGGCCGTTGATGACCTGGGTGTACGCGAGGTGGTTCAGTGCGAAAGGCAGCAGCCGGATGCGGCCTTCGGCGCGGCAGCCGGCGGCCAGCGCGGTGCACAGTTCGAAGGCCAGGTCGAGGCGTCCGGTGACGAAGGCCAGGTTGGCGAACATCAGCCGCCCGCCGATGTCGGCCGGCTGCGGCTGCCGGAGGAAGTCGCTCAGCAGCGGGTATCCCGACTCCAGGTCGCCGCCGTAGACGAGCCCGACCCCTCGCGTGAGGGCGACGAGACCGTCCTGCGGGGGAAGCGCGAGGCTGTCGAGCAGCCGTGCGGCCTGCGCCGCCAGCGCGGGATCACCGGCCGACCAGACGTTGTGCGCGGCGGCCATGAGCATGCGCGCGGCGGTCCGGGGGTCGGCCTCGGCGACACCGGCCGCGCCGTTGACGAGGAGGCTGGCCGCACGCCGCGGCGAGCCCTCGTCGAAGGCGCCGGCCGCTCTGACGTCGGCGAGCCTCGCCAAGGTCGCGGGGTCGTCGGTCAGCCGCGCGGCGCGCTCGGAGAGGTCGGCGGCACGGCCGGACTGCCCCGCCTCCTTGGCCGCCGCGGCCGCTGCCGCCAGCCGCCGGGCCATGTGCCCCTGCTCGGTGCTGAGCTGCGCGGAACGCTCGTAGGCGGTGGCCATGGCCGCGTAGCCCAGGCGGGCGCCCGAACGCTCGGCCGACTGTTCGAGGCTCTCCGCAATCTGCTCGTCGGGGCCGGTCGCGGCCAGGGCGAGATGCCAGGCGCGCCGGTCGCCGCTGACCGCCGCGGCCAGCGCCTGGTGGACCGCGCGACGCTGCGAGGAGGGCGGGCCCTGGTAGGCGGCCGACCGCAGCAGCGGGTGGCGGAAGCGCACGGCGCCGCCGGTGACACGCACGAGCCCGGCCAGCTCGGCCGGCTCCAGCGCATCGGCGGGGACGCCGAGCGCGGCGGCCGCGGCCAGGACGACGCCGAGGGCTCCGGTGTCCTCGGCGGCGACCACCGCGAGCATCTTCCTGGTGGGTTCGGCGAGGCGGTGGATCTGACCGGCGAAGGCGGTCAGGAGCCGGTCGGTGAGCGGGAGCGGTCCCGCGAGGTCCAGTTCGCCGCCGGCAGCGGCCTTCGACAGCTCGATGAGCGCCAGCGGGTTGCCGTCGGCCTCCTTGAGGACCTGCTCGCGCAGGTGACCGGGCAGCTCGCCGCCGAGCAGGCGCTCCGCGTCGTCGCGGGCCAGCCCGCCCAGGCGCAGCTCCGGCAGACCGGCAGTGGGGAAGGCGTCCGGGTCCTCGCGCGCCGAGACCAGGAGGGCGACCCCCTCGGACTGCAACCGCCGCGACGCGAACGCCAGGGCGGCCGCCGAGGCCTGGTCGAGCCACTGGGCGTCGTCGACGACGGCGAGCAGCGGCCGCTCCTCGGCCAGCTCCGACAGCAGGCTGAGCGTGGCCAGCCCGACGAGGAACCGGTCGGTCGTCGACATCGGCGCCAGACCGAACGCGCCGCGCAGTGCCGCCGCCTGGGGTCCGGGAAGGGCGTCGAGGCGGTCGAGGGCCGGGCGAAGAAGCAGGTGCAGGGCGGCGAAGGGCAGCTCGACCTCGGTCTCCACACCGGCCCCGCGCAGGATCGTCGCTCCGTCGGCGGCACGCACGGCGTGCTCCAGGAGCGCCGACTTCCCCACACCCGGCTCACCCTTGACGACCAGCACGCCGCTGACGCCGGATCGCGCGTCGGCGAGGAGCGCCTCGACGGCTTTGATCTCCTCCACTCGCCCCTGCAGCATCCCGCGTCTCCTCATACCTACGGCAAATCGTGAGTCACCTTACTCATTACTTCGGCCGCGACCGGTTCTAGCGTTCCCTTCAGTTGATCTCGACCGAGGAGTGAACGACATGACGGCTCTCACCGGCAAGACCGCCCTGGTGACCGGCGCCTCGCGCGGCATCGGCAGGGCGATCGCGCTGCGGCTGGCCGTCGAGGGCGCTTCGGTCGCGGTGCACTACGGCAGCGACGACCAGGCCGCCGGGAAGACCGTCGGCGAGATCGAGGAGGCCGGCGGGCGGGCCTTCGCGCTGCGCGCCGAACTGGGCGTGCCGGGCGACGTCGACGTCCTCTTCGCGGGCCTGACGGACCGCCTGGCGGGACGGCCCCTGGACGTCCTGGTCAACAACGCCGCCCTGGCCTCGGCCGGATCGCTCGCCGAGACGACCCCCGAGACCTTCGACCGGCTGTTCGCGGTCAACGTCAAGGCGCCGTTCTTCATCATTCAGCGGGCGCTGCCGATGATGGCCGACGGCGGACGCGTCATCAACATCTCCTCGGCCGCGACCCGCGTCGCCCTCCCCGAACTGGCCTACGCCATGACGAAGGGCGCGGTCAACGCGCTCAGCCGCAGCCTGGCGCAGGAGGTCGGCTCGCGCGGCATCACGGTCAACGCCGTGGCGCCGGGGCCGACCCTCACCGAGTCGTCCGACTGGATGGGGGCCACCTCCGACCTGGAGGGCCGGCTCGGCGCCGCCAACGCCCTCGACCGCCTCGGGCAGCCCGCCGACATCGCGTCGGCGATCGCCTTCCTCGCCTCCGACGACGCCCGCTGGCTCACCGGCGAAGTCCTGGAGGTGACCGGCGGCTGGTTCCTCGGCCCCCGGATCTGACAACGCCGCCGACCCGCACACGACCAACCCCTACCCCTCGAAGTCACCCACCGTATCCAGAGGAGCACCTCATCGTGTCCATCACGTTCTCCACTCAGGACGAACTCACCCGAAAAGAGGAGCAGGCCGCATGACCACTCCAGCGATCGCGGTCTCCGGACTGCGCAAGGGCTACCAGGACAAGACGGTCCTCGACGGCATCGACCTCACCGTTCCGGCGGGCAGCATCTTCGCGCTGCTCGGGCCCAACGGCGCCGGCAAGACCACGACGGTCAACGTGCTGACCACCCTGATCAAGGCCGACGGCGGCACCGTTCGCGTCGCCGGGCACGACGCGGCCACCGACGCCAAGGAGGTGCGCAAGGCGATCGGAGTCACCGGCCAGTTCGCGGCCGTCGACGAGCTGCTCACCGGCCGGGAGAACCTCCGGCTCATGGCGGACCTGGGCCCGGTCGAGGCCAAGGAGGGCCGACGGATCGTCGCCGATCTGCTGCTGCGCTTCGAGCTGACCGAGGCCGCCGACAAGCCCGCCTCGACCTACTCCGGCGGCATGCGCCGCAAGCTCGACCTGGCGATGACGCTCGTCGGAAGCCCGAAGATCGTCTTCCTCGACGAGCCGACGACCGGTCTCGATCCGCGCAGCCGCCGCACCATGTGGTCGATCATCCGCGCACTCGTCGCCGACGGCGTGACGATCTTCCTCACCACCCAGTACCTCGAAGAGGCCGACCAGCTCGCCGACCGCATCGCCGTCCTCGACGGCGGCAGGATCGTCGCGCAGGGCACCGCCGAGCAGCTCAAGCGGCAGATGCCCGGATCGCACGTGCGGCTGCGCTTCGCCACCGCCGGCGAGTTGGACGCTGCCGCGCGGATCCTGCCCGAGGCCGTCGGCGACACCGAGTCGCTGACGCTGAAGGTCCCCGGCGACAGCGCCACCAAGTCGCTGCGGGAACTTCTCGCCCGGCTCGCCGAGCACTCGGTCGACGCCGAGGAACTGACCGTGCACACCCCTGACCTCGACGACGTCTTCCTCGCCCTGACGGGCCACAACACGAAAACGGAGGCGAAATGACGACCCGATCGACGGTGATGCTGCGCCGTAACTTCAAGCACGTCGCCCGCAACCCCACCTCGGTCTTCAACGCGATCCTCATGCCGATCGTGATGATGCTGATGTTCGTCTACATGCTCGGCGACGCCTTCGCCGTCGGCGTCGACTACGTCGACTACGCCACACCCGGCATCCTCCTCATGGCCGTCTGCTACGGCCTCGGATCCACCGCCACCGCCGTCAACTCCGACATGACCAAAGGCATCATCAACCGCTTCAAAGTCATGAACGTCCCGCGCGGGGCGGTGCTGACCGGCCACGTCATCTCCAGCGTCCTGACCAACCTGCTCGCGGTCGCCGCCGTCATCGGCGTCGCCTTCGCCCTCGGGTTCGATCCGCGGGCCGAGCCGCTCCACTGGCTCGGCGTGGCCGGCATGGTGCTGCTGCTGGCGGTGGCGACCGGCTGGCTGACCGTCGCGCTGGGGCTGGCGGCGAAGTCGCCCGAAACGGCCGGAATGGCCTCGGTGCCGCTGGTGATGCTCCCCTTCTTCAGCAGCGCCATCGTCCCCGCCGAGAAAATGGGACCCGGCGTGAAGCAGTTCGCCGAATACCAGCCCTTCACCCCCATCATCGAGACCATCCGCGGGCTCCTCGCCGGCGCGCCGGACCGCACCGACGCGATCATCGCCATCGCCTGGTGCGTCGGCATCGCGGCGGTCGGGTACCTGTGGGCGCGCTCGGCCTTCGCGAAGCGGGCGTGACGTCGAGGCGTGACAGGTGATGAACGGGGCCGCGCGAGCGCGGCCCCGTTCATCGTGGGCGGGCGTGGCCCGCATCGGGCACGATGGTGGTTCGTGACCTCGAAGCCGTGAGGAGTTCCATGTACGGGGACGCCGCCGTCGATCCCATCCGCGGCCTCGCGAACCGCTTCGAACCCTGCGGCGCCCTCCCGGTGGGGAGGCCGTCGTGATCGAGGCCGTCTTCTCAAGGGAGAACGGCTGGATCCCAGGAGTGGTGAACGAGGACGGGGAACTCCGCATCCGGCTCGGCGCCGGAGCCGACGCCCTCCACGATCCGCGCACCTTCGACTTCCCGATCGAGGAGCGCCATCTCGAAGTGATCCGGGAGGACCTGACCCGGCACCTGCTGCTCTGGAGCGCGATCCTGCCGCTGTGCCAAGCCGCCGGGATACGAGGCCCTCTCGACGAGGGGGCGGCGGTCGCGCTGCTGGACCCGATCCTCTTGGGAACCCCCGTCGAGGTCGACGCCTACTTCCGGAGCATCCCCTGGGACAAGCGCCGGCTCATCGCCCAGCACGCCGACCTCCGGCTGCTCGAACGCGGGGAGGTCGTCGCCGCGATGCGTTGGGCGACCGTCACCTCGGACTGGGAACTGGTCAAGAAGTACGACGCGAACCGCAGCCGAGCCCGGCGCGGGGTGCGCCTCAAGCCCCTCGACGAGGCGCTTCTCAAGTACACCGGCCGCTACCTGCACGGCGGGAAGCGCCCGAGCCGGGAGCCCAAGGCCGTCCCCGCCCGCCTGCTGCCGGAGGTCATGCGCGTGATCGCCACCGCCGAGCAGGCGTGCGCCGGCATGAGCCTCTCCCCCAGCTGGGGAGAAGGCGAGTACTCGCAGGAGAAGAAGGCCGAGTGGCAGCGCATCGAGCAGGAGGTCGACCGCGCTGTTCGCCGCGCCCACCCCGAACTCGCCGCCGACGCGGTGCGCACCGTGAGCTTCCTGATGTGCTCGGAGGCCGCCGACCGCGCGCGGGAGTCGTGAGGGCCCTCTCTACCGCCCGGGTTCGGGCCTGGCGATGACGCCGTGGACGGCGGTGTCGACCACGTACTCGGCGAGCTCACGGACCTCGGCGGCCGGGTGGCCTCGCAGCGGGCCCTGAGTGGCGAGTTCGGCGAAGCCGTGGACCGCCGACCAGCATGCCCATGCGGCGTTGGGCCGGCCTCCGGCGGACAGGACGCCGACGGCGACGAGGTCGTCGAGGGCCGCGATCAGGAGCCGGTAGGGCGCGGTGTCGGGTGGGCCGGCCCCGGCACCGGCGTGGAAGGCGAGCCGGAACCAGCCGGGCTCCTCGACGGCGAAGCCGATGTAGGCCAGTCCGAGTGCGCGGAGCCGCCGCCCGGCTCGGCTCGCGGGATCGGCGTCGGCGTCGGCCAGGGCCATGCGGTCCTCCATGGCCAGCGCGAGGTGCTGTTCGGCGCGTGCGGCGACGGCGAGCACGAGGGCGTGCCGGTCGGCGAAGTGCCGGTAGGCGGCGTTGGCGGTCACACCCGCGCTGCGGGTGACCTCCCGCAGGCTCACGGCCTCGGGTCCGCCGGCGCGGGCCAGCTCCAGGCCCGCTGCGATCAGTGCGGCGGGCAGGTCGCCGTGGTGGTAGCGACGGCCGCTCCGGTCCACGTTCTCCTCCGTGACGTAGGCGCGCAAACCGCGAATGTGTACAGTGTGCACATTACTTGGTGCAGGTCACGCGCCCGCGCCTGTCCCCCGAACTCTCCGAGGAGGCCGACCGTGGGCCGCATAGTCGTCGTGAACTTCACCAGCATCGACGGGGTCATCCAGGCGCCGCTGTTCGCCGACGAGGACCGCGAGGGCGGCTTCGACCACGGCGGCTGGGTCCCGCCGTACAGCGATGACACGGTCAACGCCTTCATGCAGAAGGCGACCGTCGACGCGGCCGGCATGCTGCTGGGGCGCCGCTCCTACGAGATCCTCCGCGACGCCTGGGCGCCGGCCGACGACGCCGAGCCGGCGATCGCGGCCATGAACCGGATGCCGAAGTACGTCGTCTCCTCCGCGCCCGTCGACCTCACGTGGCGCAACTCCCACCAGGTCGGCGGCGACCTGCGAAGCGTCGTGACCGAACTCAAGGACCGCACCGAGGGCGACCTCGTCGTCTTCGGCGCCGGAACCTTGATCCGCGGGCTGGCCGAGCACGACCTCGTCGACGAGTACCGCCTGCTGATCTTCCCGATCGTGCTCGGGGCCGGCAAGCGCATGTTCGACGACCGCGGGCGCCTGGCGAGGTTCAGGCTGACCGACAGCGTCGTCGCGGCGAGCGGGGTCGTCATCCTCACCTACACGCGCGACGGGTCCGCCTGAACGGCGCGGGTTCTCCAGCTCATCCGCCCGCAGGGGCCCGAGTGGATCCCAGAGGGGCACCTCGCTCACCTCCAGGAAACAGTCGGGGTAGTCGGCGCGCAAGGACGTCGGCACCGCCCGACCCACGACGCTGGAGGTCCCTCGCCCTGCTGTGCGCGGCCTTCTTCATGGTCATCGTGGACTCCCAGGCCGTCCTGCTGGCCTCGCCCGCGATCGAGACCGAGTTCGGTTTCGGTCCCGGTGGCGCCCAATGGGTGATGAGCGGCTACCTGCTGACCTTCGGCGGTCTGCTGCTGCTCGGCGGACGCACCGAACCTGCTCGGCGTGCGCCGATCGCGATCGTCGGCATGGCGCTGCTCGGCACCGGTCTGCCGCTCCTGACGGCGATCTCGCCGCAGGGCTCCTACTGGACCGACCGGCGCGGCCCTGGGCGTGGCGATCACCTCCTCGATGGCCTTCGCCGTGACCGACGGCGCCACCGACGGCCAACTGATCCGCAGGGACGGGGAGCCGAGCGCGGCTCCCCGCCACCGGGCACATCAGGTCACCATCAGACCCCGTCTGTCCACGGACCACCGCCTTGGCGGCAGGCCACGAGATGTTCGGCCCGGTGCACCGACTGCGAGGTCAGCCCCGCTCCCACCCGGCGGTGTTGGAGTACGACTCGAAGCTGTACCGCGTGTCGCGGCTCCACTCCCGGCCGGTGAGCCCCTCGTAGGCCCGGTCGGGGACGTAGATGAGGCTCTCGGCCCACACCTGGTCGGCGGCGAAGGGCGCGAAGCGTCGCGGGTCGGCCAGTACCGCCTCGTACTCCCGGCGGCCGGCGACGATGACGGCGGCCCGGACGTAAAGGAACGCGTCCCCGGAGAGGTCCTCGCCGTATTCCCGGCGGTCGAGCCGGTACAAGAGCTCCGCGAGCCGTTCGGCGAAGCCGACGACGGCGGACACCGGCCCCTTCGCCAGGCGTGCCTCCAGGGCCGCGGCGAGCTCCTCGCCCTCGGGGTCGGGCGTCGGTGGGCCACATTCCTCGATGAGCAGCCAGAAGGCGTTCTCGTCCACGCGGGGAGCATGCCGCACCGGCGCGGCGGACTGGAAGGCGACCATCCCCGGCAAGCGGCGGGGGTCTGGCAAGGAGAACGACTTCTTCGGCCTGGGCATCGAAGGCACCCCCAATTCCGACTTCTCCTAAGCCAACTTCCGGTGGAGCGAGGCGTGCGGTGGTCCTCGCCCCATCAGTCGGGAGCGGTCGGAGCCGCTACCTCTTGAGCTTTGCGGTGAGGGGCAATAGCGCCGCCGGGATCACGACGGCGGCTGTGAGCGCGGTGAGCAGTGGTAGCCGTTCGTTCGGTGTGAGGTGGTGCAGCAGCTGGATGTGGATCACGAGGTGCGGTGCGGCGAAGACGGTGTAGACCGCCAGTGCGGTGCGGGTCATGATCTTGGTGACGGCGAAGACGCTCACGCCGAGGACCACCGACGTGGCCAGGCTCATCGCTCCGTAGTCCATCATCAGATGAGCGTTGTAGTGCATGCGCATGCCCACCCAAGGGATGTCGAAGAACGACCGGGGCGCCAGCAGGGCCCAGCAGCCCACGGCGAACTGTGCCGCGGCGAGGAACGCGAGGCCCGCTCGGAGCCAGGTGCGCGCGTTCATGCGGCCAGGAACCGGTCGAAACTGATCTGGCCGACGGCATGGCCGGGGGCCAGATGCAGCCCTTGCCGGTAGCCGCGGATGCCGGCGCCCGGCATGGGCAGTGCCACGACGGGTTTGCGGCCGGAGCGTGCGCGAACGTAGGCGCGGGCGAGGTCGCTCGCGTCGCGCACCTCGGGCCCGCCCATGTCCGGTGGCCGGTTTACCTGTGGCCCGTCGGTGAGTTCGGCTATGCGGGTTGCCACGTCGCGGGTGTCGATGGGCTGGAAGCTGACTCCTTTGGGCATCACGATCGCGGGCGACCATCGCTGGGAGGCGCACATCCAGACGATGAGGTCGTGGAACTGGGTGGCGCGCTGGATCGTCCAGGGCAGGCCGGATTCTTCGACGAGCCGTTCGCAGGCGAGTTTCGCGCGGTAGTACGGGATGGCGACCCTGTCGACGCCGACGATGGACACGTAGACGAGATGCGGGCGTCCGGCCCGGAGTGCCGCTTCGATGAGGTTGCGGGTGCTCTCGACGTCGCCTCGGCCATTGGTGGTGGCGCAGTGGACGATCGTGTCGACGCCGGCGACCGCTGCGGCCAGGCCTTCGCCGGTCGTCAGGTCGCCGCGCCAACTGCCGGTGCGGCTCAGCGCACGCACGGTGTCACCGGCGGCTTGGAGGAGTGGGAGCAGCACGCGGCCGAGTCGGCCGCTGCCGCCTGTCACCAGGATCTGTTTCGTCACGGGTACCTCTGGGCTCTCGTGCCCGGCCGGGAGACGTCCCGGCCGGCGCGGTCTTTCGGGTCGACCGTTAAGAACCGCGAGGAGGGCCCGAATGTGACAACCGGAGCTTCTCCGGGTTGGCGATGATGCGGATCTCGCTGATCCGGTCGTTCGCGCTTTCCGGCACCAGCACTCCGATCAATTCGTCACCGGCCAGAGCCAGGAGGCCGAGAGCACCGTTGATCTCCGCGATCGACAGCCGCACTCGTCCACCGACGGTTTCCAGTGATCCCGCCAGGTAGCGCGCCACTTGGGACGCCCCGACGATGGGGCGCCTGGCCGCGCTGACCTTGCCGCCGCCGTCCACCCACACGGTCACATCCTCCGCCAGCAGCTTCTCCAAGGCCGGAAGATCGCCTTCTTGAGCGGCGGTCAGGAAGCCCTGCACCAGATCTCGGTGGATCCGGTCCACCGAGCGCGCGGCCGCCCGGGGGACGTCGGCGGTACCGCCCGCATCGGCCAGCCGCCGGCGGGCACGCCTGTACAGCTGCCGGGAATTGGCCTCGGAGCAGTCGACGGCCTCGGCGACCTCCCGATGGCTGTAGCCGAAGGCTTCGCGGAGCACGAAAACCGCCCGCTCCACCGGGTTGAGCCGTTCCAAGAGCAGCAGGAAGGCCAACGAGACGAACTCCCGCTGCTCGACCGTGTCCAACGGCCCAAGTCCGCCGTGCGCGGTCAACACCGGCTCCGGGAGCCACGACCCGACGTAGGTCTCCCGGCGGACGCGGGCGGAGGTCAACCGGTTCAGACACAGGTTGGTGACCACCTTGGCCAGCCACGCCCACGGCGATGTGACGGCAAGCGCCCGGTGCCACCGCAGGTAAGCGTCCTGGACGACGTCCTCGGCCTCCTCGGCCGAACCCAGCATCCGGTAGGCCAGACCGACCAACCGAGCACGGTACTGCTCGAACTCCTCAGCTGTCACGCCGACCAGACTTCCAGGCACCCGAAGCGGACAGCTCACAACTCGTCGGTGACGTGAGCCGGCCGCCCGCGACCGGCACCCCGACCTGGGACCGCTGTCCTCCACGTCTCACACGTCACATCCCCCGGTACCCCGCCCCCGTGTGCGCATACCATCGCCTACAGGTCTACCGGCCACCACACGAACCCAGGAGAGCAACCGATGAGCAACCACTTCGACGTAGTCGTCCTCGGCGCCGGCGTCGGCGGATACGTCGCGGCGATCCGCGCCCGCCAGCTCGGCCTCACCGCCGCCGTGGTCGAGGAACGCCACTGGGGCGGTGTGTGCCTCAACGTCGGGTGCATCCCGTCGAAGGCCCTCCTGCGCAACGCCGAACTCGCCCACATCGTCACCAAGGAGAACGACTTCTTCGGCCTGGGCATCGAAGGCACCCCCAAACCCGACTTCTCCAAGGCCTGGACCCGCTCCCGCAAAGTCGTCGACGGCCGCGTCAAAGGCGTCCACTACCTGATGAAGAAGAACGGCATCACCGAGTTCGACGGTCGCGGTGTCTTCACCGACGCCAACACCATCGAGGTGAACAAGGCCGACGGCTCCAGCGAGACCGTCACCTTCACCAACGCGGTCATCGCGACCGGCGCGACCACCCGCCTGCTGCCCGGCACGCAGGTGAGCGACAAGGTCGTCACCTACGAGCAGCAGATCCTCTCCGAGACGCTTCCGGAGTCGATCATCATCGCCGGCGCGGGCGCGATCGGCGTCGAGTTCGCCTACATCCTGTCCAACTACGGCGTGAAGGTCACCATCGTCGAGTTCGCCGACCGCATGGTGCCCCTCGAAGACGCCGAGGTCTCCGCCGAGCTCCTCAAGCGCTACAAGAAGTACGGCATCGACGTGCGCCTGGCCACCCGGGTCGACGGGATCACCGAAACCGCCGACGGGGTGCAGGTCACCGTCACCAAGGGCGACAAGCAGGAGACCCTTGAGGCCGGCAAGGTCCTCCAGGCGATCGGCTTCCAGCCCCGCGTCGACGGCTACGGCCTCGACAAGACGGGCGTGAAGCTCACCGAGCGCGGCGCCATCGACATCGACGGGCGCGGCCGCACCAACGTCCCGCACATCTTCGCCATCGGCGACGTCACCGCCAAGCTGATGCTCGCCCACACCGCCGAGGCGATGGGCGTCGTGGCCGCCGAGACGATCGCCGGCGCGGAGACCATGGAGCTCGACTACGTCATGATCCCGCGCGCGACCTACTGCCAGCCGCAGATCGCCTCCTTCGGCTGGACCGAGGCGCAGGCGAAGGACAAGGGCTACGACGTCAAGGTCTCGAAGTTCCCCTTCAGCGCCAACGGCAAGGCCCACGGCGTCGGCGAGACCGGCGGTTTCGTGAAGGTCCTGTCCGACGCGAAGTACGGCGAGCTGCTCGGCGCGCACATGATCGGCCCCGACGTCACCGAGCTGCTGCCGCAGCTGACGCTGGCACAGCAGTGGGACCTCACCGTGCACGAGGTCGCCCGCAACGTCCACGCCCACCCGACCCTGGGCGAGGCCGTCAAGGAGGCCGTCCACGGCCTCGCGGGCCACATGATCAACATGTAGTCGTCGGCGAACGACAGGGCGATGCCCCTTGGACCGTAGCGGTCCAAGGGGCATCGTTCGTCCTGTCGGCGACCGTCTCGGGAGGCCCCGTCCGCGTCGTCAGGCGCGGCGTCGCGAAGCGACGACGGCGAGGAGGACGAGCGCCCCGGTGAGCGTCACGACAAGGCCCGTCCTCGCGATCAGGCCGGTGTCGGGGCCGGTGACCGCGAGGAAGTCGCGGCAGGACGGCGGGCCGGCGGGACCTGGAGGCGGGGTCTCACCCGGAGAGGGTGTCTCGTCGGGGGACGGTGTCTCGTCGGGGTCGACGTCGCAGGCGGTGATCGTGACGACGACCGTTTCGGAGGTGGACGCCGGGCAGTCGGCGTTCCCTTGGTACGCCGCGACGATCTCGTGCCGGCCTTCGGGCAGGCCGGTGACGGTGAGGGTGGCCTTGCCGTCCTGGAGGGCGGCGCTGCCGATCGCGTCTCCGTCGGCGGTGAAGACGACCGTGCCGGTGGGGTTGCCGCTGGGGCAGTCCACTTCGGCGGTGAAGGTGACCGCTTCGCCGGTGCGCGCCTTGCCGGGTTCCGCGGTGAGCGTCGTGGTGGTGCTCGGCGCTCGCGCGATCGCGAGGCCGTGGTAACTGCCCGAGCCGATGGCCACGATGGTCGAGCCCTCGGGCTGCTCCACTTCGACGGGCTCGCTGCGGTTGGTGGTGGAGCCGTCGCCGAGCTGCCCGTAGCGGTTGTAGCCCCAGGCGAAGATCCGTCCGCCGGAGGTGAGCGCGATGACGTGGTCGTCGCCGGCGGCGACCTGGACGACGCTCGCACCGGCGGGCAGGTGGACCATGATCGGTTCGGTGCGCCTGGTGGTGGTGCCGTCGCCGAGTTGTCCGTAGGCGTTGTCGCCCCAGGCGAGCAGTTCCCCTGTCGACGTCAGCGCGAAACTGATGAAGCCGCTGGCGGCGGCGATCGCGGTGACGGTGACTCCCGGCGGAATGTGCGTCGTCACGGGAGTGGTGCGCCTGGTGGTGGTGCCGTCGCCGAGCTGCCCCTCGGCGTTGTAGCCCCAGGCGAGCACGTCACCGGTGGCGGTCAGGGCGAGGCTGTGGTCGCCGCCGCCGGCGATCTCGGTGACGGTGGTTCCGGCGGGGAGGGTCACCTCGACGGGTGTCTCTCGTTGCGTCGTCGTCCCGTCGCCGAGCTGGCCGAAGTCGTTGTCGCCCCAGGCCAGTACCTCACCGGTGGAGGTCAGCGCGAGGCTGTGTCCGGAACCGGCGGAGATCGACTTCACGACGGTTCCCGCGGGCAGATCGACCAGGACCGGGGTGTTGCGGTCGGAGGTGGAACCGTCGCCGAGCTGGCCCCACTCGTTGTAGCCCCAGGCGAGCACCGTGCCCTCGGAGGTCAGCGCCAGGGTGTGGTCGTCGCCGACGGAGATCGCGGTGATCGTGACCCCGTCGGGCAGGTCGACGCTCACCGGTTCGGTGGTGCGGGTGTAGGTACCGTCGCCGAGCTGTCCTTCGTCGTTGTATCCCCAGGCCAGGACCTCGCCGTCGGCGGTCAACGCGATCGAGAAGCCGTAACCGCCGCTGACCGCGGTCACGGTCGTCCCCGAAGGCAGCGAAACGGGCCCGGGGACGGGCTCTCCGGCGGCGTTGAGCGTCCCGTTCCCCAGCTGCCCGTACTGGTTGCGCCCCCAGGACCACACCTCGTCGCCCTCGGCCGCCGCCACCGGACCGGTCACCGCGAGGGCCATGAAAGCTCCCGCCACCGCCGCCGCGAACCGGCGAACGCTCACCCGCATGAACCCTCCTGGGGCCGGCCGCGATCCGGACGCGCGAGCATCGACGGCCGACGATGGTAATAAAGGGCTCAAAGAGCCCAAGTCTGGAGAAGACTAGCATTTCAGCCATATTCTCTCGCCTTTTGCGAGGAACGACCGCGACCGCTGACCGTCGGGAGACCCGGCGCTACCCTCCGCCCATGCATCTCTTCCGCGAGGCCGGACCCGGTGACTTCGACGCCGTCGCACGGCTCTACCGCCAGCTCCACCCCGGCGACCCGGATCCCGCGGCCACCGGCGCCCGCGAGGTCTTCGCCCGGATCCTCGCGACGCCGGACCTGCGCCTGTTCGTCCTGGAGCGCGCGGGGACCGTGGTCGCCACGACCTACCTCAACCTGGTCCCGAATCTGACGCGCTCGGCCTCGCCGTACGCGGTGGTCGAGAACGTTGTCGTCGACGAGGATCTGCGCGGCAAGGGCCTCGGCCGGGAGATCATGGCCCGCACGCTCGACGTCGCCTGGGCGGCGGGCTGCTACAAGGCGATGCTCCAGACGGGGTCGAAGACCCCCGCCACGCACGCGTTCTACCGGGCGTGCGGGTTCTCCGCCGACGCCAAGACGGCCTACCTCGCGCGGCCGCCGCAGTAGCGCGCACGCTTACGGCCGCCGCGCGTGAGCGCGACGGCCGTCGGGTCTTGCGTGTCGGGTTCCTAGCGGCGGCGCAGGATCCGGAAGAGGCGGCCGGTCTGGTCGCGGCGGGCCCAGGCGACGGGGGCGACCAGGGCGAGCCCGACCAGCGGCATGTACCAGGCGAAGCCGTCGAAGAAGATGACCTGGGTGGCCAGGGCGCCGACCATCAGCGCGATGAAGCACGAGGCGGCCAGGCCCGACAGGATCGGGACGAGCAGGGCGATCGCGCCGGCCAGTTCGAGCAGGCCGATCACCACGAAGAACCAGCTCCCGACGCCGAGGACGGCGGCGGACTCGGTGGTGGCCTCGGCCAGCATGAGCTTCGGCACGGCCGAGAAGGCGAAGAGGGCGGCGCCGAGGACCTGAAGGGTCCACAGTCCGGCGGTGGCGGCGCGACCGCGGCCGGTACGGGTGGAAGTGGCGGGGATCTGGGAGGCGATGACCTGGGTCATGTCGGTGTCCTTTGTCTTCGTGGGCCGGTTGTTTAACCGACTCGTTAATTAACGTCTAAGTTGAATATAGCGCTTCGGAGAGGAGAGTCAAGACCCTCGTCCAAGATTCTTTTGACCTGCGGTGACGCCCTCGACGGGCGCTCTCACCCATAGGTCGGAGCCGAGAACCGCCGTACGACACCCGGGGGCGAGAAATCTCGGACGATCCGGGAGCACTTGCGCCGCAAGGGATCAGGCCCGCGGTCTCGTAGCGTGACGGGCACGTCGCCCCTAGAATCCCAAGGTGGACGCATACCGGCTCGGGATCGACTACGGCACCTCGAACACCGTCGCCATGCTGCGCCGATCCGACGGCCGCACCCGGCCGCTGCTGTTCGACTCCTCCCCCTTGCTGCCCTCGGGTGTCTTCGCGACCGCCGACGGCCGCCTTCTCGTCGGACGTGACGCCGAGCGCAACGCCCGCATGGACCCCTCCCGCTTCGAGCCGAACCCCAAACGCTGCGTCGACGACGGTGCGGTCCTGCTCGGCGACCGCCCGGTGCCCGTCGTGGAGCTGATGGCGGCCACCTTGCGGGAGGTCGCGCTGGAGGCCGAGCGAGTGGGCGGAACGCCACCGTCAGACGTGGTCGTCACCTGCCCGGCGACCTGGGGCGCGCTGCGGCGCGGTGTGCTGACGGAGGCGGCGATCAGCGCCGGTCTCCCCCGCCCCCGCATGGTCTCCGAACCGGTCGCGGCGGCCGCGTACTTCGCCACCGGCGTCGGCCACCGCGTCGGCGAGGGCGAGATCGTGGTCGTCTACGACCTCGGCGGCGGCACCCTCGACGTCAGCGCGGTCCGCCGCACGCCCGAGGGGTACGAGGTCGTCGCGGTGGAGGGGATGCCGGCCTTCGGCGGCGTCGACCTCGACGCGGTCATCGTCGAACTCCTCGGCACCGGCGTGGAACCGGCCGAGTGGGCCCGGCTCAACTCCCCTGCCACGCCCGAGGAGCGGCGGCGGACGCGGCAGTTCTGGGACGACGCGCGCTCGGCGAAGGAGGCGCTGTCGCGGCAGCCGAACACCTCGGTGCTGCTGCCGACCACCGGGCGCGACCTCCAGGTCGGGCGCGAGCAGTTCTGGGCGGCCGCTCGCGAACCGCTGGCGGCCACGGCCGGGCTGACCAAGTCGGTCGTCGACAAGGCGGGCGTGGGGCTCGACAAGATCGCCGGGCTGTTCCTGGTCGGCGGCTCCACCCGTATCCCGCTGGTGGCGACGGTGCTGCACCAGGAGACCGGCATCACGCCGACGGTGCTGGAGCAGCCCGAGATCGTCGTGGCCGAAGGGGCCCTCCAGGCGACCGTCGCGCTGCCCGAGGAGACCGCCGAGACCGCGGCGGTCGTCGCTACTCCCCTGCCCGGCGACGAGGTCATCGTCCTGCACGCTCCCCCGTCCTTCGCGCCCGTGCCCGCCAGGACGGCACCTCCCGCGCCGCTGCCGGGGCCGCCCGGGCGGCGCAAGAAGGGGGTCGGAGACGTCCTCGTCGGCCTCCTGGTGCTGGCGCTCATCGCCGGCGGCGTCTACTGGATCGAGAACCAGAAGAACGAGACCGGCGACGACACCGGCGGCGGCAGCGGCACCGGCGACGGCGGCGACTCCCAGGTGGTCGAGCCGGAGCCCGGTGACGGCCCCGTCTACGGCCACGACGTGGACCTGTGCGAGGTCACCGATCTCAAGGCGGTCAAGGGGATCGCCGGAAGCGTGTCGGGAACCCCGACGGCCACCGGCCCGACCGAGAAGGTCGAGAGCGTCGAGATCGGCTGCATGTTCGTGCTGCGCGGATCGGGCCTCACCGACATGATGAACCTGACGGTCACCGCCACCGTCTACGAGCCGACCGAGGGAACACGCACCCTCAGCAGCGACGTCGCGCAGCCCGACGCCGACAACGGCACGCTCGAAGGCGTCGGAGCGGCGGCCAACTACTCCCACCGCGAAGCGACGGCCGGCGGCTACACCACACATATCTACATCCTGAGCGTGGTCGACGGCAACGTCATCCTCCACATCGACCTCACCGGCCTGAGCTCCGCGGACCCGACCGCCGAGGACTTCAACGACGCCGTCGGTACGCTCGCCGAGCAGATCCTGGACGCGCTGCCGACCGCCTGACCGAGGTGCTGTCGAAATTCCGCGCCCGGCTCCGACCTTCGGTCAAAGGCGTCCACTGGGGACGCCGCCGGGCCCCGGGAGCACCCATGCGCTTCAAGATCTCCATCTACGGCAACGACGAACTGTGGGGTTCGTTCAGCGAGGAGGACTTCGCCGCCCTCATCGCCGCCGACGCCGCCTTCCAGCGGGAGCTGCGCGAGTCGGGCGAACTGGTCAGCGCCGAGGGCCTCGCCGACGCCGGGCTGGTGCGCGTCGTGCGTCTGCGCGACGGCGTGCGCGTGGTCACCATGGGCCCCTACCTGGGGGGCGGCGAGCATCCGGGCTCGTATTTCGTGGTGGACTGTGACAGCCTCGACCGTGCGCTCGAGGTCGCCGCGCGCTATCCCACGGCAAGCGGGAACGGCGTCGAGGTGTGGCCCATGCTCGACCATTCCGGGACGGAAATGTGAGCGAAGACCGACGTATCGAGGATCTGCTGCGCGAGTGCGCGCCGCAGGTCCTCGGTGGCCTCATCCGCAGGCACGGGCAGTTCGACCTGTGCGAGGACGCCGTGCAGGAGGCGCTTCTGGCGGCGGCCACGCAATGGCCCAAGGAGGGCGTCCCCGACAACCCGCGCGGCTGGCTCGTCACCGTCGCCACACGCAGGCTCACCGACCTGTGGCGCAGCGACGACGCCCGCCGCCGCAGGGAGGCGACCGTCGCGCTCCAGGAGGAGGCCCACGCCGCCGGCCCCGGTGACGACGAAGGCCCTCCCGACCACGACGACACGCTCATGCTGCTCTTCTTGTGCTGCCACCCGTCGCTGTCGCCGTCGAGCCAGATCGCGCTGACGCTCCGGGCGGTCGGCGGCCTGACGACCGGTGAGATCGCCAAGGCCTTCCTGGTGCCCGAGTCGACGATGGGCCAGCGCATCAGCCGCGCCAAGAAGTCGATCAAGAACAGCGGGACGGGTTTCCGGATGCCGCCGCTGGCCGAGCGCCGCAAACGCGTCGGCGTGGTCCTGCACGTGCTCTACCTGATCTTCAACGAGGGCTACACCGCGACCTCCGGCGCCGACCTGCTGCGCGTCGACCTGACCGACGAGGCGATCCGCCTGACCCGCGCGGTCCACCGGCTGCTGCCCGACGACGGCGAGGTCGCCGGGCTGCTGGCGCTGATGCTGCTCACCGAATCGCGGCGCACGGCGCGGACCACGCCCGACGGGGCGCTCGTCCCCCTCGCCGAGCAGGACCGCTCGCGATGGAACGCCGAGCGGATCGCCGAGGGCGTCGGGCTGATCACCGACTCGCTTGCCCGCACGCCCGCCGGTCCCTACCAGCTCCAGGCCGCCATCGCCGCCGTGCACGCCGAGGCGCCCAGCGCCGAGGAGACCGACTGGGCGCAGATCCTCGCCCTCTACGACATCCTCGCCAGGCTCACGCCCGGTCCGATGGTGTCGCTCAACCGGGCCGTCGCCCTGGCGATGGTCGACGGCCCCCGCAAGGGCCTCGACGCGCTCGACGGCCTCGCCGAGGACGACCGCATGACCGAGCACCACCGCCTGGAGGCCGTCCGCGCGCACCTGCTCGAAATGGCCGGCGACCCCGCGGCCGCCCGCGAGGGCTACCGCAAGGCCGCCAAACTCACCACGAGCGCGCCCGAACAGCGCTACCTGGAGTCGCGCGCCTCCCGGCTGAGAACCTGAGGCTCGGCGCGACGGCCGCGACGGCCGCCTATCCTTAGGCGCCGACCCGCCGTATCCCGCCGGGAAGAACTGTCCACGGGGCTATATTTGCCTCCCGGTGCTCAACGAATTGGTTGAACGAAAATGGCGGAGGATCAGCTCAGCGTCCTGTTCTCGGCGCTCGCCGACCCGACCCGCCGGGCGATCCTGGCCCGGCTGTCGCAGGGCGAGGCGACGGTCAACGAGCTGGCCGAGCCCTTCGAGATCAGTCTCCAGGCGATCTCGCGGCACCTCAAGGTCCTCGAACGCGCCGGGCTGATCTCGCGCGGCAAGGACGCCCAGTACCGGCCGTGCAAGCTGGAGGCCGCTCCCCTGGCGACGGCCTCGGAGTGGCTCGACCAGTACCGGGACTACTGGGAGAACCGCTTCGACCGGCTCGCCGCTCACCTGGAGAAACTCCAGCAGGGCGGTTAGGCGAAGTCCGCGGCGTGGTCGCGGGCCCAGGTCGCGAAGTCGCGCGCGGGCCGGCCGGTCGCCTCGGTCACGCCCGGCCAAGGGCGCAGCAGGGCCGACCAGTCCTGCTCTGAGTAGCCGTCGGAGCCCGAGGGCTCGCCGCCGTCGTAGTCGACGAAGCCGAGGAGCAGGTCGGCGGCGCCGGCGGCGAAACCGCCCTGCGCCTTCAGGATCTGCCGGGCCTCCTCGCGGGAGACCTCGACGTAGGCGACCTCCTCGCCGAGCGCCGCGCCGATCGCGGCGACCTGGTCGCGGGTGCTGATCGGGGCCGGGCCGGTCAGCGTGTAGGCCTTCCCCGCGTGGCCCTCGTCGAGCAGCGCGGCGACCGCGACGGCGGCGATGTCGGCCTCGTGCACCGGGACCGAGGCCTCGTCGGCGAAGGGGTAGCGCACCGCCCGGTCGGCGCGGACCATCGGTCCCCAGACCGGCAGCATGTTGGCCATGAAGGCGCCCGGCCGCACGTGCGTCCAGTCCGCGCCGGACTTCTCCACCACCGCTTCGACGCCGCTGTGGTGCAGCCCGACGGTGACCGAGGCCGCCGACAGGTCCACGATCCGCCGCACCCCCGAGGACACGGCGAGGGTGACGATCTCCTCGGCGGTCTCCTCGACGGGGAAGAGGTACACGCGGTCGACGCCCTCGAAAGCGCCGGTGAGGCTCGTGGGGACGGTGAGGTCACCGGCGACGACCTCGGCGGCCTCGGGAAGTCCCGCCGACGCGGGGTCTCGCGTGACGGCGCGGACCTCGGCCCCGGCGTCGAGGAGTTGTGCGACGACCTGTCGTCCGACGGTGCCCGTGGCGCCCGTGACCAGTACCTTCATCTGCCGTTCCCCTGTCTCGTGGTGATAGGTGACGACCGTAGAGGGCATATAGGTCAGTTCGGGGCCTAGTTCGGCTCAGCCGCCGCGGCAGGCCGGGTTCCCCTCGTCGGTGGGGCTGTCGCCGAAGCAGCCGGCCGGGGGCGCCGGCGGCGGCGTGTAGGGCTCGTCGCCGTGGAAGACCCACTCGACGACGGTGTTGGAGTTCCCCGGGGTACCAGTGAGGGGAACGAGCGAGCCGAGCAGGACGAGGCCGCCGAGCACCGCGAAGACGGTCGCCTGTGCCCGCCTGCGGCCGAACAGCGAGAGGGCGAGACCGGCGAGCGGCAGCGTGACCGCCAGACCGAACGCCCAGAGCATCCACAGGCGGGATGCCGCCTCGACGGCGGCGGCCTCGGCGACCGAGCGGCCCGACGGCATGAAACTGAAGCCTTCGAGCGCCGAGGACAGCATCAGGAACGGCACGCCCGCCGCCAGCAGCGCCCAGGTCAGCGCGAGCGCGGCGGTCAGCCGCGGTCCGCCCCGCTTGGTGGGTCTCTCCATGTACGCAGTGTCGCCCGTGGCGGCCGTTTTCGGTGAGTCGCCGATCGTGATCTGCACCGCTCGGCGATCCAGGGCTTGTCCTGGTGGTCTTGTGGGTGCGAGTCCGCCGCAGCCCCGCAGTGATCACCCGGACACGATCTAGGGCGGGATCTGTCCTACTCACCCGGCATGCTTGGCCCATGACCGACACGCCGGGACGCCTGCTGACCCTCCTGTCGCTGCTCCAGACCCCGCGGGAGTGGCCGGGCAGCGAGCTCGCCGAACGGCTCGGCGTCAGCCCTCGCACGATCCGCCGCGACGTCGACCGGCTGCGCGAGCTCGGCTACCCGGTGCAGGCCTCGATGGGCGCCATCGGCGGCTACCGCCTGGCCGCCGGGAAGGCGATGCCGCCGCTGCTGCTCGACGACGAGGAGGCGGTGGCCATCGCGGTCGGGCTGCGCACGGCGGCGGGCCGCGCGGTGGCGGGAATCGAGGAGGCCTCGGTGCGCGCGCTGACGAAGCTGGAGCAGGTCCTGCCCTCCCGCCTGCGGCAGCGGGTCGGCGCGCTGGGGGCGGCGACCGTCGCCCTGCCCGAACTGGGCGGCGGCGGCGATCCGGTCGACCCCGAGAACCTCACCGCCATCGCGGCGGCCGTCGCGACGGGCGAGCGCCTGCGTTTCGGCTACGTCGCGCATGACGGTGCGGAGAGCCGGCGGCACGTGGATCCGCACCGGCTGGTCGCCGCGCGGCACCGCTGGTACCTGGTGGCGTGGGACAACGAGCGCGCCGACTGGCGGATCTTCCGCGTCGACCGGATCACCGGGCCGCAGCGGACGGGGGCGCGCGCCGAGCGGCGTGAACTCCCCGCCGCCGACGCCGCCGAGTACGTGCGCGACAAGATGTACTCGCTGGCGCCGGTATACCGGGCCGTGGTGACCGTGCGCGCGCCGGCCGCGGCGATCGCCGGCCGGCTCGGCGACTCCCCCGAGGACGTCGAGGCGCTGGGGCCGGACTCCTGCCGCGTGCGCAGTCACAGCGACACCCTCGACTGGCTGGCGCTGCGACTGCTTCAGCTCGGCCACGAGTTCGAGGTGCACGAGCCGCCGGAGCTCGTCGAGGTCCTGCGCGGTTTCGCGGGTCGGGCGACGCGGGCGACCGGCGGTCCGCAAGTCCACTGAGGACGGTGTGGCGTGCCTGGACTCGACCACCGTTCGCGTTCCCGGCGAGGACGCCACCGAACTCGGACTCGGCTTCGGGCTGGACCGCCTGAGCCCCGAACGCGCGCAGGAGTGGCTGGACCGGTGGATCGCCGCCATCGGCCGCCTGTGCGCCGATCCGGCGGCGCCGGCCGGGAAGGAGTGACATGGCGGCCCACTCCTCCGCTCCGGCTAAGATGCGGGTGGTCTTGAGTACACATAGGACCTTTTGCCCCGGGGAGGCACAGTGCGCCCGACAACCTTCATCGTCGGTACCGGCCGCAGCGGATCGAGTGCCCTGTCGCGGATCCTCAACGCGCACCCGGAGGTGCTGAGCCTCAACGAGATGCTGGCCGCGCTGACGCCGGTCGCGCTGCCCGAGGGCCAGATCCCGGGCACGGAGTTCTGGGCGATCCTGTCGGGGCCCAACGGCATCTTCGACCTGATGACCCGCAGCGGCGCGGCCCTGCCGGAGTTCCTGTACACGAGAAGGCCGGGGCGCTTCAGCGCCGACAACGGGATCCCGGCGCTGGCGCTGATGACGCTGCCGCCGCTGACCGAGGACCCCGATACCGCCCTCGACGAACTCGAACCGGTCGTGTGCTCCTGGCCGGCACGGGAGATCGCCGGGCACTACGAGGCGCTGTTCGACCACCTGTCGGGGCGGTACGGCGGGAAGGTCGTCGTGGAGCGTTCCGGCTACTCGGTGAGCTGGATCCCGCGCCTGCGCGAGGTCTTCGGCGAGGCGAGGTTCGTGCACCTGTACCGCGACGGACCCGACTGCGCCGTGTCGATGAGCAGGCACCCGGGGTACCGGATGATCTACCACCTGCGGCTGATGGTGGAGATGTGCGGCCTGACGTCCATCGACGAGCTGGGCGAGGAGCAGGTCAGGACACTGCCGCCGGAGCTGGCCGGACTCTTCGCCGACCCTTTCGACCGGCGGCTGCTGATGGACGGCGACATTCCCGTCGCCTGCTTCGGGAGGCTGTGGTCCCAGATCGTGACCGAGGGCGTGGAGAGTCTGCGCGGACTACCGCCGGAGCGGGTCACCGCACTGTCCTATGAGGACTTGATCGCCGCGCCGGGCCGTGAGCTGGCGCGGCTCGCCGAGTTCGCCGGCGCCTCCGCCGACCCCGCCTGGATCGCCCACGGCACAAGGGAACTCGACCCGACCCGGCATGGCGCCGCGCTGCGCCTCCCGGCCGCCGAGCTGGCCGAACTGCGGAAGGCGTGCGAGCCGGGCGAGGCGGCGCTGGCGGGCGCGAAGGGCTAGCGCCGGGCCGCGCTACTTCCGCACGCGGAAGCGAAGCGTCGTGACGGCGCCCGATCGGGTGCTGCTGAGGGGCTCCAGGTCGATCCTGTCGAGGCTCGGGGGCGAGAAGCGGACGCCGTCGCCCAGTAGCACCGGCAGGACGTACACCAGGATCTCGTCGACGAGCCCGTGTTGCAGGCACTGGGCGGCCACGTCGGCGCCGAGGATCTCCAGGTTCTTGCCGCCCGCGGCGCTGCGTGCGGTGGCGACGGCTTCCTCGATTCCACAGGTGAGGAACGTGACGGCAGGATCCGGCTCGTCGGGAGGCCGGTGGGTGAGGACGAACTGTGCTCCCCCGTCGTAGGCGGGGCCCTGGGCGGCCATACTCTTGGCGACCTCGTAGGTGCCCCGGCCGACGAGCATCGCGCCCGTGGCCGCCATGACCTCCGGGACCTCGGCCGCGGTCAGGTACTCGCCGACCCAGTCCATCGCGTTGCCGCGGCCGGCGATGAAGCCGTCCAGCGACATCGCCCGGTTCACGACCACCTTGCCGGTGCCGAAGTCCACATCACTCATGCGTTCTCTCCACGGATCTCAGCGGCCGGAAGCCGGGTCACAGTTCGGCCGGTGGGATTCGCAAACGTATCAGCGGTGACGAAACGCGAACAACCGGCAGCCGAGGTGCCGGCCGCACGGCGTCGGCAACGCGCCAGAATACGGCGCGAGCGACACCGCCGGTGGCTACGGGGCCACCGGGACTCCTGATCCCCAGGACACCCCTATGGGGAGACGGGTGATCCGTGGGCGGCGGCGATCACCCAGCCGTGCGCGGAGGGGACCCAGGTGCGTGTGTAGGCCATGGTCGCCTCGA
>NZ_JBFAKK010000019.1:0-109218 GCF_040655735.1 Phytomonospora sp. NPDC050363 | reverse complement strand
GAGGCTCCGCCCCCAGACCCCCGCTGGAGCTCCGCCCCAGACCCCGCCAGGAACTCCGTCCCTGGACCCGGTCCTGCGCCTGGGCTGCGGGCCGTTGTAGGGCGGCTGTGGGGCGGCCGGCCCCGTTGTCCACAACCCGTCGGTCATCCACAGGCTCGACGATCTAGCCCTAACACCCACGCCCAGCCCTCTTCCACAGTCAGAAGTGGGAGGCGGACCCGGTGGCCCCGCCGTACCAAACCAGCGAAACCGTGACGCGGAGCCCACGTGTTCGCGACGGAATCGCGAACGACTCCCGGCGCCCAGTCCCGTCCCCGCGCGTGCCGGGCACGGCGCTCGTTCCCGGACGCCCAGTGCCGTCCATGCGCGTGCCGGCGCGGGGACGGTCGCCTTCACGCCGCCGTCGCGACTTCCTCCCTCGTCGGCGTCGGCTCCAGTTGCGGCAGCGGCACCTCCCGGACCCGCCACGCCACCGCGAACGCGATCGCCGACAGCACCGCCGCGCCCAGCGCGACCCAGTGCAGCCCGGAGACGACCCCATCGCGGAACAACTCGCGAGCCGGCTCCGGCAGCCCCGCGACCTGCGCCGGCGTCAGCTCACCCGAGGTCAGCTCGGCGGCGAACATCGCCCCCAGCAGCGCGATGCCCAGCGACCCGCCGATCGTGCGCAGCAGCGTCACCGTCCCGCTCGCCGCGCCCATGTCGCGCGGTTGCGCGCTGCTCATCGTGATCAGCAGCGTCGCCTGCATCCCGAAACCGATCCCCGCCCCCGCGACCAGGCTCAGCGACGACGCCAGCCACGTCGGCGTACCGGTCCCGAGCATCAACAGGGCCACTGCCCCGGCGGTCATCAACGCCCCGCCCAGAATGGGGTAGATCCGGTAGCGGCCGTTGCGGGCGATCATCCGCCCCGTCCCCAGCTGCGCGACCAGCATCCCGAACAGCAGCGGCAGCAGCAGCATCCCGCTGGCCGTCGACGACGCCCCCTTGACGAACTGCATGTACTGCGGCAGGTAGTTCGACAGCGACATCATCACCGCGCCGGTCAGGAAGCTCAGGATCTGCGCGACGGTGAAGTTGCGGTCGGCGAACAGCCTCGGCGGGATGATCGGCTCGGCCGCGCGCCGCTCGGTCCGCACGAACCACGCCGTCGCGCCCACCGCGACGACCGCGAGCCCGGCGATCTGCGGCGAGAACCACGCGAACGTGTTCCCGCCCCAGGTCGCCGCCAGCGTCACCGCCAGGATCGCCACGGTCAGCAGCGCCGCGCCGAGCACGTCGACCTTCGCGCGCACCCGCTCGGTCCGCAGGCGGATCTTCCACGCGACCAGCGCCAGCGCCACCGCCCCGACCGGCAGGTTCACGTAGAAGGTCCAGCGCCAGTCCAGCTGATCGGTCAGGAACCCCCCCAGCAGCGGCCCGCCGATGAACGCCACCGGCATCATCACCCCGACCATCGACTGCGCCTTGCCGCTCTCCCGCGGCGGCAGGATCACCCCGATGATCGACATCGCGCCGACCATCAGCCCGCCCGCGCCAAGGCCCTGGACCGCCCGGAAGGCGATCAGCTGCGTCATGTCGGCCGACAGCCCCGAGAAGGCCGACCCGATCAGGAACAGCCCGATCGAGGACATGTAGGTCGCCTTGCGCCCGACGAGGTCGCCGAGCTTGCCCCACAGCGGCGTGCTCACCGCCGCCGTCAGCAGGTAGGCGGTCACCACCCAGGAGAGCTGTTCGAGCCCGCCGAGCTCGCCGACGATGGTCGGCAGCGCGGTGCCGACGATGAGGCCGTCGAGCATGGCCAGGAACATGCCGAGCATCAGGCCGAAGATTCCGACGTAGAGGCCCCGTCGGGGGGCGGCTTCGAGTGTCATCGCCGGTTTCCTCAGATCGCGTTCTCGAGCGGCTTGCCGAAGGGACGCGCCTCGCGCGCCTCGCGCAGTCCGAGCGCCCACCAGGCGAGCTGGTCGAGGAGAGCGGTGACGGCGTTGTCGCAGGCGGGGTCGACGGCCTTGCCCTCGGCGTCGAACTGCGACCAGACGCCGGCCAGGCTCACCGTCTCGCGGATGGTCATGGCGTTGAGCTCGGCGAGCACGCCGCGCAGGTGCTCGACGGCGCGCAGGCCGCCGGACACGCCGCCGTAGGAGACGAAGCCGACGGGCTTGCCGTGCCACTCGTGGTTGTGCCAGTCGATGGCGTTCTTCAGCGAGGCCGGGTAGCTGTGGTTGTACTCGGGCGTGACGATCACGAAGGCGTCGGCGGCTTCGAGCCGGGGCGACACGGCGGCGACGAGTTCCTCGGTCCCGGGCGGGGGCGCCTCGCCGAAGGCGGGGAAGACGACCGGCAGCGGGGTCTCGACGAGGTCGACGACGTCGAAGGTCATGTCCCGGCGTTCGGCGAGGTGGCCGGTGAGCCAGGAGGTCACGACGGGGGCGAAGCGGCCGTCGCGGGTGCTTCCGACGATCACGGCGATCTTCAGGGGAGAGGTCACTTGAGACTCCTGTGTACGTTGTATCGGTCGAGATACAACGTACACACCGCCGTGTACGTTGTCTACTACGGGTACGCTGTACACAGGATTAACGAATACAAGGAGGCTCTCGAATCGTGGCCAAGCAGGACAAAGAAGCCGAGATCTCGCTCTGGGAGCGCTTCGACCTCGACCGCGTGACCCCGGTCCGGAACTCCCTCTCCACCGGCAAGATCGCCAAGACCGCGATCGCGCTCGCCGACGCCGAAGGCCTCGGCGCGGTCACCATGCGCCGCCTCGCCACCGCTATGGACGTCGCGCCGATGGCCGCTTACCGCTACGTCAAGAACAAGGACGAACTTCTCCAGCTCATCGGCGACCGCGTCTACGCCGAACTCGAACCGCCTGCCTCCGGCCCTTGGCGCGAGTCCGTTCACGCCCTCGCCGTCCTCACCCGCGAGCTCGTCCTGCGCCACCCGTGGATCGCCGACCTCCCCCCCGTCGCGGTCATCGCCCCCAGCCCCAGCCGCAGCGCCCTCTTCGAGTACGGCCTCTCCTGCTTCGCCGGCCTCCCCCTCGACGCCGACGAGAAGATGGCCGCCGTGCGGGCCATGAACTCCTATGTGCGCGGCGCCGTCAGCCACGAGATCGCCCTCGCCGAGTTCATGACCGGCGAGGGTTGGACCCACGGCGACGACCTGCGCACCGCGCTGGCGCCGTCGATGACGTACGTGGTCGAGACCGGCTCCTACCCGCACACGCGCGACTGGGCCTACAAGGCAAAACGCAAGGACGACCGGACCTGGGAGTTCGAGTACGGGCTCGACGCGCTGCTCGACGGGATCGCGGCCCGCCATGGGATCTGAGCGTCCTTGTTAGGGTGGGACCGACGTCAGGGGGGACCGACGTCAGGGGGGGACCGACCTCCTGGTCGTCCATTCGGTCGTCCATTCCATTTAGCCGCCCATCGAGGAGTCGGGACATGCAGGGAGACGACGACATCTCCGGGTGATACCCGGAAGTGATCGCCGACCGGCGGGTGCCAGCGGGCATCGCCGTCGGGCAGTCGTCCCCTTTTCCATGTCCCCGCGGGCCGCAGCGCCCTGCCGCCCGCACGCCTCGAATGGATCCTCCATGCCGCACGCGGCCCTCATCGCCCATGACCTCGTCCGCGCCTTCGACGGCAGGCGGGTGCTCGACGGGGTCGGCCTCACCGCCGCGCCCGGCCGCCGCATCGGCCTGATCGGTGACAACGGCGCCGGCAAGTCGACGCTGCTGCGCCTGCTCGCCGGTACCGACGAACCCGACTCCGGGACCGTCACGCGCCCGGACGACCTGGGCTTCCTCCACCAGGAGATGCCCTTCGACGAGCGCGCCTCGGTCGCCGACGTCCTCGACGACGCGCTGCGCGAGGCACGCGAGGATCTCGCCGAACTCGACCGCCTCGCCGCGAAACTCGCCGACGCCGACGCCGACACCGGCGACGACCCCGCCCTCCTCGACGGCCCCGCCCTCCTCGACGCCTACGGCGCGCGCCTTGAGCAGGCCGAGGCCCACGAAGCCTGGGACGCCGACCGTCGCGCCGAACTCGTCCTGGCAGGGCTGGGCCTCGGCGCCGTCGGCCACGACCGGCTCCTCGGGTCGCTGTCCGGCGGCCAGCGCGGCCGCCTCGCGCTGGCCGCGCTGCTGGTCCGGCGGCCCTCGGCGCTGCTGCTCGACGAGCCGACCAACCACCTCGACGACGACGCCGCGGCCTTCCTTGAGGAGCAGCTGCGCGCGCTGCCCGGCGCGGTCGTCCTGGCCAGCCACGACCGGGCATTCCTCGACGCCGTGTGCACCGACCTGATCGACCTCGACCTGATCGACCTTGACCTGTTCGACCTCGACCGGGCCGTCGGCGGCCCGGTGCGCTTCGGGGGCGGCTACAGCGAATACCTCGCCCACCAGCGCGCCGCGCGCGAACGCTGGGAGCAGCGCCACGCCGCCGAGCAGGAGGAACTGGCGGCCCTGCGTCACTCCGCGGACGTCACCGCGCGCAGCGTCGCGCCCGACCGTGAGCGCCGCGACAACGAGAAGATGGGCTACGGCCACCGGGCCGGGCGCGTCCAGAACCAGATCTCGCGACGGGTCCGCGACGCCGTCCGCCGCCTGGAGACCCTGGAGCGCACCCAGGTCGCCCCGCCGCCCCCGCCACTGCGGTTCGCGCGCACCGAGCTGGCCGCACCGTCGGCCGACGGGACGCTCGTCGCCCTGCGCGAGGTGGAGGTCCCCGGGCGCCTGGCCGTCGAACGCCTCGACGTGACGGCCACCGACCGCCTCCTGGTCACCGGCGGCAACGGAGCGGGCAAGTCGACGCTGCTCGCCGTCCTCGCCGGGGACCTCGACGCCGAGGGCGAGGTGCGGCGCCGTGGTGGACTGTCGGTGGGCCTGCTCGCTCAGGACACGCGCTTCGACCGACCCGAGCGCCCGGCGCGCGAGACCTACCGCCTCGCGCTCGGCGACGATCGCGCCGAAGCGGTCCCGCTGTCCTCGCTGGGCCTGATGCGCCGCGCGGACCTCGACAAAGCGGTTGGCAGCCTGTCGGCCGGGCAGCGCCGGCGGCTCGCCCTGGCGCTGCTGGTAGCCCGCCCGCCGGAGCTGCTGCTGCTCGACGAGCCCACCAATCACTTGTCGCCGAAGCTGTGCGACGAGCTGGAGGAGGCCCTGGCGGGAGGGCCGGGCGCGATCGTCCTCGCCAGCCACGACCGCTGGCTGCGGCGGCGCTGGCGGGGACGGGAGCTGAACCTGGGCCAGGCCGTGTCCGGGTGATCACTGCGGGGCTGAGGGGCTGAGGGGCTGAGGGGCTGCGGGGCTGCGACGCGCCTCGCACCCACAAGATCACCAGGTCACGCCCTAGTAGGCGCCCTTGCGCTGGAGCACGACCAGCACGGTCCGGAAGAGGATCTGCAGGTCGGTGGTCAGCGACCAGTTGTCGACGTAGTAGAGGTCGAGGCGCACCGCGTCGTCCCACGAGAGGTCGGAGCGGCCCGAGACTTGCCACAGGCCGGTGATGCCCGGCCGGACCAGCAGGCGGCGGCGCACGTCGCCGAGGAAGTCGCCGTTCTCGGCGACCAGCGGGCGCGGGCCGACCAGCGACATCTCGCCGCGCAGGACGTTGATCAGCTGCGGCAGCTCGTCGAGGGACGTCCGGCGCAGGAAGCGCCCGGCGGGCGTGATGCGCGGGTCGTCCTTCATCTTGAACAGCAGGCCGTCGGACTCGTTCTGGTCCATCAGCGTCGCCAGCCGCTCCTCGGCGTCGACGTACATGGTCCGGAACTTCCAGCAGCGGAAGGTCTTGCCCTCCATGCCCACGCGGGGCTGGCGGAAGAAGACCGGCCCGGAGTCCTTCGACTTGATCGCGATCGCGATGACGATGAACAGCGGCAGCAGGACCAGCAGGCCGATGGCCGCCGACATCTTGTCGAGGAGGTTCTTGATGACCCAGCCGATGCCCGACAGGGTCGGTTCCTCGACGTGCAGCAGTGGCACGCCCTCGACGGGGCGGATGTGCACGCGCGGGCCGGCGATGTCGGTCAGCTGCGGGGCCACGACCAGGTCGATGCCGGTGCCCTCCAGCTGCCAGGCGAGGCGGCGCAGGCCGCCGCGCTCGGCGGAGGCAGAACCGCACACGGCGATGGTGTCGGCGCCCAGCGTCTCGGCGAGGGCCACCAGGTCGGTGCCCGAATAGACCGGTACGGGCGTTTCGATGCCGCGCGCGGAGGCCGCGCCCTCGGTCAGATACACCCCGATGGGGAGGAAACCGGCCTGCGGGACGCGCGAGACGGCGGTGTTGACCTCCAGGGCCTCGTGCAGGGTCCCGACGAGGAGGAGGTGGTGCACGGCCTGCTTGTGGCGGCGCAGCGACTGGAGCACCCGGCGGGCGAAGAAACGGCCGATGACCAGGTACATCAGTGCCGAGGACAGTGCGATCGCGACGGCCAGACGCGACAGGTCGGTCTTGAACAGCAGGGCCGTGAAGGAGACGATCGACACCACGACCAGCGAGGCCCGCACGACGCGCTTGAACTCGTCGGTGCCCACGCCGAGGTAGCGGCGGTCGTAGCAGCCGTTGCCCCACAGGGTGATGATCCAGGTGAGCGGGAGCAGGCCGTAGGCGATCGCGTAGAACAGCGAGTCGATCTGCACCTGCAGAACGCCGCCGCCCCAGTCGTACTCGTCGAAGCCGGTGGCGGCCGTCCCGGTGGTGACCACGGCCGTCATGCTCGCGGCGAGCGCGGCCAGCGCGTCGATGCCGAAGAGGGCGGCGGCGTAGGTCCGGTGCCAGGTGGCGGCGCGGACCGTGCGCTGCCACGCGGAACGCGGAACGCCGCTCGTCGTCGGCTCTTCGACTTTCACGTCACCTGCGTTCCCGGTTCGCTCGCCCCCGTGAAGCGGACGCTGGAGGCTGGTCGTCAATTCTCATCCCTCCGCGTGAATGCCCTGCGGTGGCCGCAAGACAGTCTGCCACGCAACGGTCCCCTGGCAAGGGGCACCTCGCCGGTATGGCCGGTGCCGCCTGGGGCGGGTATCTCCCGTTTCGGCTCGTTCGCGGCCGTCGCGGCGCTCCTGGGCGCAGGGGTTAGGGTGACGTGTCCTGGTCACCGTCAGATGAACGTGGGCGTCCTCATGAAAGTTGTCATCGCGCACAACCGCTATGTCTCTGCCCAGCCCTCGGGTGAGAACACGGTGGTGGACGCCGAGATCGGCCAGTTGCGGGGGGCGGGGCTGACGGTGCTGCCGTTCCTGCGCTCCTCGGACGAGATCGCCGACCTGTCCACTGTGGGCAAGCTGGCGCTGGCGGTGTCGCCGATCTACGCGGCGCGGGCCCAAAAGGAGCTCTCGGCCCTGCTGCGCGCCGAGCGGCCCGATGTCCTGCACGTGCACAACGTCTACCCGTTCCTGTCGCCGGCGGTGGTGAACACCGCCCACCGGCACGGTGTCCCGGTCGTCCAAACGATCCACAATGTACGCCACGAGTGTCTCAACGGCCTTTTCTTCCGGGACGGGCGGATCTGCCACGACTGCGCCGGCAAGCGTTTCGACCTGCCGGGCGTCGTGCACGGCTGCTACCGGGGTTCGCGTGCGCAGAGCGCCATCATGGCCACTTCCCTTGCGGTGCACAAGGGGACGTGGCGAAGTGTGGACCGTTTCGTGGCCCTGACGCCCTGGATGGCCGACTACCTGGTCCGCTTCGGAGTCGCGCCCGAACGCATCGTGGTCAAACCGAACTCCTCGCCCGATCCGGGGCCGCCGACGCCGACCGGTGACGGCTTCGTCTACGTCGGGCGGCTGTCGTCGGAGAAGGGCATCGAGCAGTTGCTGGAGGCCTGGAACCGTTATCCCGTCGGGTCTTTGGGCGGTCTGACGCTGGTCGGCGACGGCCCGCTGCGGGCGATGGTCGAGCAGGCGGCGACGCTGCGCGCCGACATCAACTACCTGGGGCGGCAGCCGCGCGAGCACGTCGACGCCGCCGTGCGCGCCGCCTCGGCGCTGCTGCTGCCGTCGATGTGGGACGACATCCTGCCGACCGTGGCGATCGAGGCGCTGGCCAACGCGCGGCCGGTGCTGGCGACCAATCTCGGCGGGATGCCCTTCCTGCTCGGTCACGGCGAGCCGGGGCAGACGGCGGGCTGGGTCGTCGAGCCGTCCGTCGACGGTCTCGCCGCCGGGCTGCGGCAGGCGTCCGAGGAGGCGCAGTCGCTGTCGGGGGTCGCGCGCGCCCGCTACGAGTCGACTTTCGCGCCCGAGGTCGTCACCGGGCAGTTGATCGAGATCTACAAGGGAGTGTCGCGTGTCCCGTGACGTGCTCGGCCGGGCCGCGCCCGGCGGCGAGGTGGTCCACTACGGGCCGCTCGGTGAGCAGGTCGTGGAGTTCTGGCGCGGCGGGAGTCGCGGTCTGGTCGTGTTCGCGCACGGTGGTTTCTGGCGCGCCGAGTACGACCGCTCGCACGTCCGGCCGCTGTGTGACGACCTCGCCGGGCGCGGGTACACCGTCGCGGCGATCGAGTACCGGCGGACCTCGCCGGGTGTCCTCGGCTGGCCTTCGACCTTCGAGGACGTCGCCGCGGCCGTCGCGGCCGCACCGGGCCTGTCCGGAGCGGGGGAGCTGCCGATGGTCCTGGCCGGCCACTCGGCGGGCGGGCATCTGGCGCTGTGGGCCGCCTCCGGGCGCTCCGGTGTCGCGGGGGTGCTGGCGCTGGCGCCGGTCGCCGACCTGGCCGCCGCGCACGCCGAGGACCTCGACGGGGGCGCCGTTGCCGACCTGCTCGGCGGCTCGCCCGAGGAGCAACCCGAGCGCTACGCCGCCGCCGACCCGATGGGCCTGCCGTACACCGCGCCGGCCGTGCTCGTGCACGGCGACGCCGACGAGCAGGTTCCGCTCGGGCAGTCGTACCAGTTCACCGCCCGGACCGGCGCGAAGCTGGTCGAGCTGCCCGGCGCCGACCACTACGACCTGATCGACCCCGAGTCGGCGGTGTGGCCGGCCGTGCTCGCCGAACTCGACGGGCTGTTCGCCTAGGGTCCAATCGCCTAGGCCGTGTCTGACGCGTCCTCCGACGGTTCCGCTTCGGCGCGGCGCCCGCGCCGGTCGAGGGCCGCGCGCATCCGTGCCCGCATGCTCGCCGGGTCGTAGGTCAGCGGTGTGTCGGTGACGGCGTCGTCGGCGGCCCGCGGTTTGGGCGGGGCGGCGAGGTAGCGGCTGCGGCGGCGTCGGCTGCGTTCGGCGGGATCGGTGGACATCGCCCGATTGTGCCCGTTGTGGACAGGTCGGTGATCATTTGCGGCGGTGTGTCGTGGTCTTCTCGTGAGCCGCGGGCCGCTCGCCGAGCCCGCTTCAACACGGCGGTGTCGTCGACTTCGCCCACTGCCCGAACGGCCCGGTCGACACGCAGGGCTGGACGCGGAAGACGCTTCGGCGCGGTCCTGAACCGTCCGACGCACGCGAACGGCCGGCCATCGGGCCGGCCGTTTCGGCGTTTCCTTATGCCTTGAGCAGCGCGTCGAGCTTGGTGAAGGAGCTCTCCCAGCCCTCGCGGGTCATCTCCGCCATCTCCCGGCTGAACGGACCCTGCGTGATGGTGATGCGCGTGCCGCCGTCGGCGTCGGCGAACTCGACCTTCATGGTGAGGGCCCGGCCTTCGAAGACCTCGGAGCCGATCATCAGCTCGTTCTCCACGACCTCGCTGAAGGTCGAGTCGATCGGCGAGGCCATCGACGGGTCCTCGTCGCTGACCATCGTCATCTTGTACCCGCCGCCGGCGTGCGGGGCGACGGAGATGGTGTCGCGCGGCACGCTCCACCCGACCGGCCCGAACCACTGGGCGATCTGCTCGGGGTCGGTGAACGCGCGGTAGACGAGCTCGCGCGGGGCGGCGAAGACGCGCGTGAGGACCATGGTCTCGGTGTCGGTGCTCATGATGTGCTTCCTTTCGTGGGGGGCGCCTCGATAAGGCGCCTGAGGTGATCGTCCAGGAGACCGAGCCGCGCGTCCCAGAACTCGCGATAGGTCTCCATCCAGCCGGCCGCCTCCCGCAGCGCCTCGCCCCGCAGGTGGCTGGTCCGCCATTGAGCCGAGCGGCCGCGGCCGATGAGGCCGGCGTGCTCCAGGACCTTGAGGTGCCGGGAGACCGCCGGGAGGCTGATCGGGAACGGTTCGGCCAGGTCGGTGACGGTGGCGTCCCCCTCGGCGAGCCGGGCGAGGATCGCCCGGCGGGTCGGGTCGGCCAGTGCGGCGAAGATGATGCTGAGCCGGTCGGTGGCCATTGTATTCAACTCACTCTTTAATTAACCGATACGTTAAACATAGCGCGTCCGGCGGAGATGTCAAGTCCCGGACCGAACTTTCCGCGTTCACCCGATCGCCATGAACCGGGCGGTTCGGCCCGGCAGGATCGCCCCATGGCCTCGATCGCCCACCTCAGCGACCCGCACGTGACGACCGGCCCGCTCGCCGCCGAGCCCACCGCCCGCCTGCGCGCGGCGCTCGACCGGGCACGCGCGCTCGACCCCGCGCTCGTCGTCATCACCGGCGACCTCGTCGAGCACGGCCGCGCCGAGGAGTACGCCGCCCTGCGCGAGATCCTCGACGGCTTCGCGCCGCTCCCGCACCTCGTCGCCGGCAACCACGACGACCCGGCCGCCCTCGCCGCCGCCTTCGGCATGGACGCCACCCGATACGTCGCCGACCATCCCGCCGCGACCCTCGTGGTCCTCGACTCGACCGTTCCCGGCGCACCCGGCGGGCTGCTCGGCGACGAACAGCTCGCCTGGCTCGACGCCGCGCTCACGCGCCGGCCCGGCAGACCCGCCTTCGTCGCCGTCCACCACCCGCCCATCGCCGTCGGCCTGCCCGTCCTCGACGGCATGCGCCTGGCCGACGGGCCCGCGCTCGCCGAGGTCGTCGCGCGCCACCCGCAGGTCGCGCGGGTGCTGTGCGGCCACGTCCACCGGGCGATCACCGCGCCCTTCGCGGGCACGACGCTGGCGGTCGCGCCGAGCACCTTCCGGCAGAGCGAGCTGCCGCGCCGGGGCGGCCGGTACGTCGCCGAGCCCGCCGGATTCCTTCTGCACGACGAGGTCGAGGGCGCGTGGATCACGCACACGGTCACCGCCGGTGAGCCCGCCCGAACCGGCTTGCCGCGTTCGGCGGGCGCGGCGAAGATGGTGCGATGACCTCTGAGTACCGTGCGTCGACCTCTCAGAACCGTGCGACAACTTCGGAGAACCGTGCGATGCAGTCCCTCGTCCAGCGCCTCGGCGACGGGCACCGCTGGCACGTCGGCGATCTGGGCTGGTCGTACCACTCGCGGCCGGACGCGGCCGCCGGCCGCCGGATCCGGGTGTGGGAGGCCGGCGGCGAGGTCGTCGCCTTCGGCTGGCTGACCCTGCCCGGCCATCTCGACTTCCTCGTCGACCCGGCCCGCCCGCACCTGTCCGCCGAGGTCATGGCGTGGGCCCACGAGACCGCCGGCGACGGCGAGCGGACCGTCGCGGCGCTGGAGACCGAGACCCACCAGCTCGCCGCGATCGAGGAAGCCGGCTACCGCCGCGTCCCCGGCGCGCCCTACTTCACGCACCACTTCCACGACCTGGCCGACATCGCCGAACCCGTTCTGCCGCAGGGCTTTCGGCTGCGCCACGTCGAGCGCGACGAGGCCGCGGCGAGGGCGGCGGTGCATCGCGGCAGCTGGTCGGACCTGGCGCCGTCGCGGGTGACGACGGAGTCCTACACGGCGGTCATGGGCGCCTGGCCCTATCGGCCGGAGTTCGACTGGGTCGTGGAGACCGAGGAGGGGGAGATGGTCGCCTCCAGTCTCGGCTGGTTCGACGAGGTCAACAAGACCGGCCTGCTCGAACCGGTCGGCTGCGTGCCGGCCTACCGCCGCCTGGGCCTGTCGCGGGCCTGCAATCTGGCCTTGCTCAGGGCATTCCGCGACGCCGGCGCGGTCGCGGCCCGCGTATGCCCGCGCGGCGACGACGGCTACCCGATCCCGCGGAAGCTCTACCGCGCGATCGGCTTCGTGCCGGGCGCGCGCACGGTGTCGTACGCGCGCCCGTGAGCGCCGGCTAGCAGCCGCCGCAGTTGTAGAACAGGATGTCCCAGTGGTTGCCCTCGTCGGTGTAGAGGTTCCCGGCACCCGAGCGGTACTGGTAGCCCCAGCCGGAGATGTAGCCGACGTAGGTGAAGTGCGCCTTGATGTAGTTGCCGACGCACGCGTACTTGCTGATGTCGAGCTTGTAGCCGTTCCAGTGGCTGTAGGTGCCGCCGGAGTGGCCGGTCTCGGTCCCGCCGGTCACGTTGATCGCGCAACCGCTGGACGAGCGCAGCGTCCTGATACCGGAGATGGTGACCTGGCGGACGTTCGTGAACGACGTACAGGTCGGGTTGTTGCGGTCGCTGCAACCGCCGCTGGACGACCAGGAGATCCCCGACGCGCTGAGCTGCGAGGTCGCCTGGGCGTGGGTGAGGAAGGTGGCGGCCTGTGCCGGGGAGGCCATGGCGAGGAGGAGTGCGGCGACGGCACCGACGAGAACGGTGGCGGCGCGTTTGGCTAAGCGGGGCATGGTGCGTCTCCCGTTTTGTAGTAAAACTGCCGGATCCCCGAGGGGAATGGAGGATTTCTACCATGAGCGGCGCCTTGAACACCAGGTCGCGCGGTCTGCCGAATCCTTGACGGCCGTCGATTCGGCGTGACAGGCTCGCTCCATGGTGGGCGACGCGAGCACCGCACAGCTGCTGTCGCGATCGGCGCGCGCACACGCCGCCCGGATCGCGATCGAGGGTCCACAGGGGACCGTCACCTTCGCCGAACTCGCCGACCGGGTGGCGCGCGTCGCCGCCGGCCTGCGCGACCTGGGCCTGTCGCCCGGCGACCGGGTCCTCGACCTCCAGCCCAACCAGAACACCTCCATCGAGCTCGACCTGGCCACCTCCTGGGCCGGCCTGGTCCGCGTGCATCTCAACCACCGCCTCCACGAGCGCGACTGGGCCCGCATCGCCGAGGACTCCCGCGCCACCGCCCTGGTCTACGACGCCCGCTACGCCGAACGCGCCGCGTTCCTGCGCGACGAGCTGCCCCACGTGTCCATCGGGGACGGTCCCGGCGTCTCCTACGCCAAGCTCGCCGAAGGCCCGGCGATGCCGCCCGAGGTCCGCGACCTGGTGTCCCTCAACTACACCAGCGGCACCACCGGAGCCCCCAAGGGCGTGCGCCGCGAACACTCCAACCGGCTCGCCGGCGCCGAGGCGATGGCCGCCGACGTCGTGCCCGGCCTGTCCACAGAGGACACCTACCTGCACGCCGGGCCCATCACCCACACCTCCGGGCTGTTCGTGCTCCCGTTCCTGGCCGCCGGGGCCCGCCAGCTCATCCTCGGCGGCTTCGACACAGGCGACGTCCTCGAAGCCGCCGCCGAACGCGGCGCCACCCACACCGCCCTCGTGCCGACGATGATCGCCCGCCTGCTCGCCGACCCGGCCCTCGACCGTCCACTGCCGCTGAAGATGCTCGCCTACGCCGGCGCGCCCATGCCCCCGGCGCACATCCGCGACGCGTTCGAGCGCTTGACGCCCCACCTCGTCCAGTACTACGGCCTGGTCGAGGCGATCCCGCCCATCACCGTGCTGTCGGCCGCCGACCACCGCGAAGGACTCACCGGCCGCCCCGAACTGCTCACCTCCGCCGGCCGCGCCGCCACCGGCGTCGAGCTGCGCATCGTCGGTGACACCGGCGAAACGCTGCCGCCCGGCGAGGTCGGCGAGGTCACCATCCGCGGCCGCGCGGTGATGAGCGGTTACTGGAGCGGCGACGGCGGATCGCGCCCCATCCGCGACGGCTGGCTGCACACCGGTGACCTCGGCCGCGTCGAGACCGACGGCCACCTCTACCTCGTCGACCGCAAAGGCGACATGATCATCACCGGCGGCTACAACGTCTACCCCCGCGAGGTCGAGGAGGCCCTGTCGGCCGCCGAGGGCGTCGACCAGGTCGCCGTCGTCGGACTCCCCGACCCCGAATGGGGACAGCGGATCGTCGCCTACTACACCGGCCGCGCCCAGGAGTCCGAAGTGGACGCACATGCCCGCCGCGAACTCGCCTCCTACAAGAAGCCCAAGGAGTACCGCAGGCTCGACGCCTTCCCCCTCAACTCCACCGGGAAGATCGACAAGAAGGCCCTGCGCGGAGGGACGCCATGACCGAACGCCCCGGCGAGTTCCCCTACACACGCGGCATCTCCGCCGAGGCGAAGCCCTGGATCATGGGCCAGTACGCCGGTTTCGCCACCGCCGCCGAGTCCAACCGCCGCTTCCGCGAGCTCATCGAGGCCGGCCAGACCGGCTTCTCCGTCGCCCTCGACCTGCCCACCCAGCTCGGCCTCGACTCCGACGACCCCCGCGCCGCCGGCGAGGTCGGCAGGGTCGGCGTCGCCCTGGACTCCCTGGCGGACCTGGAGATCCTGCTCGACGGCATCGACCTGTCGGCCATCACCCAGGTCCGCACCACCGCCAACTCCATCGGCTACCTGTGGGCGGCGATGTTCCTCGCGCTCGCCGAGCGCCGGGGTGTCGAGCCCGACGCCTTCGGCCTGTTCATCCAAAACGACGTGCTGAAGGAGTTCATCGCGCGCGGCACGCAGATCTTCCCGCCGCGCCCGTCGCTGACCCTGGCCGTCGACACGATGGAGCACCTGTCGCGGCACGCGCCGCGCTGGGTGCCGCTGGCCATGTCGGGGTACCACATCGCCGAGGCGGGAGGCGACGCCGCGACCGAGGTCGGCTACACCTTCGCCAACGCCATCGCCTACCTCGACGCGCTGGTCGCCAGGGGCGTGCACGTCGACGCGGTGGCCCCCAGCCTCTACACCTTCCTGTCGGTGGGGCTGGACTTCCTCGGCGAGGTCGCCAAACTCCGCGCCGCCCGCCGCGTGTGGGCCAAACTCGTCCGCGAGCGCTACGGCGCCCAGGACCCTCGCTCGGCACAGCTGCGGATCTTCGCGTTCACCGCCGGCTCGTCGCTGACCGCGCAGCAGCCCCTCAACAACGTCGCCCGCACCGCGATCGAAGCCCTGGCCGCCGCCTGCGGAGGTGTCCAGACCCTGCACGTGTGCGCCTACGACGAAGCCCTGGGCGTCCCCACCGCAGACGCCGCCACCCTCGCCCTGCGCACCCAGCAGATCGTCGCCTTCGAGACCGGCCTCGGCGGGGTCGCCGACCCCCTCGGCGGCTCCTACGAGGTCGAGGCCCGCACCGATGCCTGCGAACGCGCCATCACCGACGTCATGGCCGACATCGAGGCGCGCGGCGGCGCCCTCGCCTGCGTCGAGGCCGGTTACCAGGCCGGCCGCCTCGCCGACGCCGCCTACCGGCAGGCACGCGCCGTCGAGAACGGCGAGAAGATCGTCGTCGGCGTCAACCGCCACGCCTCACCACGAGAACCCCTCGACGTCTTCCGCATCGACCCCGCCGCCGAGGCGGGGCAGGTCGCGGCTGTCGAAAGACTGCGGGCCACCCGCGACGCGGCGGCGGTGGAGAAGGCGCTCGCCGACGTGGAGTCGGCGGCGAGGGCGGGGGAGAACATCGTGCCCGCCTGCGTCGTGGCGATGTCGGCCTACGCGACGCTCGGCGAGGTCGTCGCCAGGCTGCGCGCAGTGCACGGCAGCTGGACGCCGTCGGCGGGCCTGTGAAGGTGTTCTCAGGCGGGGGCGGACTTTGAGGCGGACGCCGATCGGGCCTTCGTGGATGCCGCGACTGTTCGCCCTGGCCGCCGCGATCGTGTGGCCCGCGGCCGTCGCCGGGCTGGTGAGCACCGTGCCGCAGACCGGATCGCCGGCGGGCCTGGCGGGCTACGCCGCCGCCTGCGTGCTGATGGCGGGAGCGCTGTGGCTCACGGCGGCCTGGGACCAGCCGAACCTCGCCGTCCTGGGCCTTCCACTGTGGACGCACGGTGACCTGATCGGCAAGCTCACCGATCCCTCCGGCCCCGGCTGGACCCCCGCCGTGCTCATCGCCGCCGGCGTCACCATCGCCGCGGCCGTCGCCGTCGGCGCGGCGGCATGGTTCACGGCCGGGCCCAAACTCATCGCCGCCTCCCTCATCATCCTCATCGTGGGCGGCTGCTTCTTCGGCGCCGGATTCGGCATCGACGACGACGAAGAACTCGAAGCCACACCCCACCACTTCGCCATCGACGCCCACCTCCCCGACTTCACCGCGAGCGCCTGGATCGCCCTGGCCGTCGCGATCACCGCCCTGACCGCCGGAGCCCTCCTCCACCGCACGCCCCAAGCGAGGCAGCAGCTGACCGCCGCCCACCGCGACCGGGACGACCCACCACCCCTCACCCGCGCCACCGTCGCCGCCACGACCACCGCCGCCGCCGGGACGGCGGGGATCATCGCGGCGCTCACAGCGGCGTCGGGAGGCGAGACGACGGTGAGCGCCGCCGCGATCTGGTGGGTCGGCCTGATCGCCGCCGCGGGGCTGATGGCGGTGCGGACGCCGCTCGCGGCGCCGGCGGGGACGGCGGCCGCGGCCGGGCCGACGGAATTGGTGGGGATGACGTGGTTGTGCGTCGGCGGCTTCGCGGTGCTGGCGGCGTGGGGGCCGTCGGCGGCGGTGCTGGCGACGGTGGCCGGGGTCGTCGGGGTGGTGGCGGTCGCGGTGTGGTGGGTCAGGCGGGGGAGGTGAGAGGGCTTGCGTCCTGGGGTGACGTTGGTGCGGTTGGTGCGGCCTGGTGTGGCGGCTTCGCTGGGTTGCTCCTTTGCCGGCGCCTGCTTTACCTGCCCCCCCGCTGGGCGTTCGTTCGCCTCTCGCGGCCTTTCCTTTGTTTCCGCTGTGGGGCCTCGTCCTGCCGTGCCCGCCGCGTTGCTGAGCCCTCGCCCCCGTGTTCGCGACTCGCTGCTTCGACCTGCGCCGCCGCCCGCCGCTCCTTCCGTCACCGCCTCCGTCACCGTCACCGCCACACCTCACTACGGCCTGTATCCAGCTCGCGAATCCATCGTGTGCATCGCGTCCGCGCACGCGCCCTTCTCCCGTCGCTCGCTTCCATCTCGTGCGGCTGCTGCGGTTCCCGGCGTGAGTTCCTGGGGCGCTGCCCCAGACCCCGGGCCTCGCTCTGGAAACGGTGGGGTGCTTCGGGTTGGGGTGTGCGCCCCACTCGCGCTTAGAACCGCAGAAGGCTTGGGGTTGTGTGCTTGGGGTGTTTCCGTCTTTCGGCCTGTTCAAGGGCACCTGGGGAACCTGTCGGGGTCAAGGGAAAGTGCGCCCTTGACCCCGCCAGAACCCCCAGGTAGGTCCAATCACCGGCCGACCGACGGAAACACACCTCCAGGGAAGCCTTCTGCCGTGCTTCGCACGGCTGGTGCGGCGCTGAAGACGGAGGCGGCAGCGGCACACGGGGTGGTTCGGGCGTCAGCCGCACACGAGACGGTTCGGCCAGCAGCCGCGCACGGGGTGGTTCGGCCGTCAGCCGCGCACGGGGTGGTTCGGCCGTCAGCTGCGCACGAGATGGTTCGAGCGGCAGCGGCGCACGAGACGGTTCGGGCGTTAGCCGCTCGCAGGGTGGTTCGGCCGTCAGCCGCACATGAGACGCGGTTCGGCCGTCAGCTGCGCACGAGATGGTTCGAGCGGCAGCGGCACACGGGATGGTTCGAGCAGCAGCAGCTCACGGGCCTGTGTGCGATTCGGCGTTTCGGGGGCGAGCGCCCGACGCCGACGCCGGGCTGAGGCCACGCATTGGGTCGCTCTCTCCTGGAAGCCGACGCGAGTCCGAGCATGGCCGTCGACTTGGGCGGTCATGTGGGGCGGGACCGGTTGCCACCGAGCACGCCCGGTTGTGCGTCGCCACCGGTGCGGCGCTGGCTGACCCCGCCATCGAGCGGCGGCTGTTCGCGCACTTCTCGGTGGGGATGCCGGCTGCGGCCGTCACGTGCTTCGCCGAAGAGGGCTGCCGGTGCGCCGCTGATCCTCACGCGGCCTTATGCGCGGTCCCTCGCTATGCCTGGCCGGGCAGGGTCCCTTGCGTTCGCCAATGCGCCAATGCGCCAATGCGCGTCTCGCTCCGCGTGTGCCGCTGCTGCTCGAATCGTCCGATGAGTCGCTGTACGGCACACCTTCCCGTGGCTGATGCTGCCGCGCCCACTCGCTGGAGACTCCCGCTTGTCGCGGCTCGTGTGCTGCTGCCTGCCGTGCTCGCCCGTGTGGCGCTGCTGCTGACACTTTCCCGTGGGCAGCTCCCCGCCGCACCATCCCGTGGGCAGCTGAACGCCGCACCCTCCCGTGGGCGGCTGCCGCCCGAACCACCCCGTGCGCCGCTCCCCACCGCACCCTCCCGTGCGCCGCTCCCTCCCACACCCGCGCGGACCCCCGCCGCGCTCCGCGCGGCAGAACCCTCCCCCGGAGCTGTGTTTCCGTCGGTCGGCCGCTGATTGGACGATACGAAGGTTCTGGGGCCGTCAAGGGCGTTCTTTCCCTTGACGGCCCCAGGTTCTTCGTATAGCCCTTGAACAGGCCGCCCGACGGGAACACGCCCACCACCCGACCTCAAACCTCCAGCGCCCTAACCGCAACTGGGGCGCACACCCCGAACCCGAAGCACCCCAACGTTTCCAGAGTGAGGCCCGGGGTCTGGGGCGGAGCCCCAGGAACTTACGCCGGGCACGCCACCACCCGAAAGCAAGCCCTCCCGAAAGCAAGCAGAGAACAACCCGCCCCTACCCGACCCCCGCCACCCCGACTTCCGCACCCGCCCCCGCACCCGCAGCCGCACCCGCACCCGCAGCCGCACCCCACCGCGCCCCCACCGCCGGCCGCAGGTAGTCCGTCTTCGAGTACAGCCGCACCCCCAGCCCCACCAGCGCCCGCGCCGCCTTGATCCGCGTCTCGCACGGGAACCCTTCCCCGCACCCGCTCCGGCACCGCATGAACCCGCCGGTGTGGTCGTGCTCGTCGTACGTCGCCCTCCACAGGCCGATCAGGTCTTCGGCGTTCGTGGTCACGTAGGGGATCATGGCGTGCTCCCTCGGTCGCGGTGTGGGCTCGTGTGTCCCACTGATGTAACCGTCCGGGGGTCGGATCGTGACGGACATGCAGTCCGGCAATACCTGAAGGGGTCAGGTGGCGCGTCCGACGGCGAGCAGGCTCTGCCCGAAGGGCGGGCGGGCTATCCGTTCGGTGGCGCGGACGGCGGGCACGACCATCCGGTCGTATGCCCGCAGCGCCACGCTGTCCTTGGGGGTGCCCTTGAGCAGCTTCATCATCACCATCCAGGCGAACCAGCCGGCCCAGTTGACGTGCTGGAGCGTGTCGACGGTCAGCCCGGCCTCCTCGAAGGCGGCGCGGAGGGTCTCCTTGCGATAGCGGCGCACGTGGCCGACACGCCGGTCGAAGTCGCTCATGAGAATGGGGTGGGCGGGCACGAAGATGAGGACCTTGCCTCCGGGGCGCACGAGTCGTGCCATGGTGCGCAGCCCGGCGACGTCGTCGGGAATGTGTTCGAGGACGTTGTAGGCCAGCGCCGCCGAGTACTCACCGTCCACGTCGGATGGCAGCAGCAATTTGCGGACGTGGACGCGCGGCTCGTCTGCGAAACGTTTTCGCAGTAGCTGGAGTCGGTCGGTGTCGCCTTCGGTCACGGTGAACTCATCCACATGCGACAGCCACTCGGCGGCGTAGTCGCCGTGGCCGCTGCCGATCTCGATCGGGTGTTCGCCGAGGTGGTCGAGGGCGAGTCCGGTCAGCCAGGCACGGTAGTGTGATGCCGCGCTGACATCCTCAAGCGCGCGGGACTGCGCCCGCGTGTCTCCGGTGATGTCGGCCATCCGCGCACCGTAACACCGCCGGGGGCTGCCGACGTGAAGCTGTCGATTTTGATGCCGGTCTACAACGAGCAGGACCGGTTGCTCAAGGCGCTCGACGCCGCCTTGGCAGTGGAGTACCCCTGCCCTGTGGAGCTGATCGTCGTCGACGACGGCAGTCGGGACCGGACGGCGGCGATCCTCGCCGGGTACGGCGACGAGCGGGTGACGGCGCTACGCCATGCCCGCAATCGGGGGAAGGGCGCGGCCATCCGGACCGCGGCGGACAAGGCGACCGGTGATTATCTGATCATCCTGGACGCTGACCTGGAGTACGACCCAGCCGACATTCCGACGCTCGTCGCGCCGGTTCTCGACGGGCGCGCCGAGGTCGTCTTCGGCAACCGGACCTTCGGTAGTCACAGCGCTTACTCCTTCTGGTACGTGATGGGCAACAAGGCCATCACCACCGCGGCGAACGTGCTCTACAACTGCTACCTGTCCGACCTGGAGACCTGCTTCAAGCTGATGCCGCTGGCACTGTACCGGTCCTTGCGGATCGTCTCGCAGGGCTTCGGCATGGAGGCCGAGGTGACCGCGAAGCTGCTGCGGCGCGGGATCCGGCCCTTCGAGGTGCCGGTCTCCTATCGCGCGCGCAGCCGCGAGGAGGGCAAGAAGATCACCTGGAAGGACGGGGTCGAGGCCTTGTGGATCCTCGGCCGCGAGCGGGTGGTCGTCCCGCCGGTCAGCGCGCGAAAGCCGCGATCCGCTCGCTGAGCGAGGCGGGATCGAGGCCGTGCCAGCGGTCGTGGTCGGCGGGGGTTCCGTACTTGTGCAGGTCGGCGCGTTTCACGCCGATCGCCAGTGTCCGTTGTGGCCGGTCGAGGAGGGCTTCGGCGACGACGCGCGTCGAGGTGCCCTCCAGGTAGGGCTCGACGAGGACGACCTCGCCGGTGTGCGCCAGTGCCCGCAGTCCTTCGACGTCGAAGGGGCGCACGGTGTTGGCGTAGGCGACCGACACCGACATCCCGGCGGTGGCCAGCAGGACGTTGTCGAGCGCCGGCCCGACGGCGATGACCAGCGGCCCGTCGCCCGACTTGATCAGGCTCAGGCGCCCGGCGGTCTGGTGCGGCGCCGCGTTGGCGATCGTGGACAGTCGCATGTAGACCTTGTCGTCGGTCAGCGCCGCCGCGCGCAGGGGACCGCCGACCTCCTTGGGGTGGCCGGGGACGTGCACGGTCCAGCCGGGCATCGTGTCGAAGAGGGCCACGTCACCGGGGGAGAAGTGCGTGTACCCGCCCTGCGACCAGTCGTAGGAGGCGCCGACGCTGACCAGGATCCCGCCGACGCCCTGGTGCTCGAAGTCGAGCTTGATCTGCTCGTAGGCGCGCTCCACCAGGAAGGGCGCGTAGGAGTGCGCGATCGGGCGCATGCCGGTCAGCGCGAGCCCGCCGGCGGCGCTGACCATGAGCGCCTCGCGGATCCCGACGTTGAGGACGCGGTCGGGGTGCTCGGCGGCGGCCTGCGCGAAGCGTTCGTGCCCGACGGAGATGTCGGCGAGCACGACGGCCACGCGCGGGTCGATGTCGAGGAGGTCGGCGGCGGCGTCGATGAACGCGTCGCGCATCGTGGTGGTGTTGGGAACGCGCATCGGGTCGCCGATGCGGGGGAGGCTGGTGGTCATCGCTGGAGGTCCTCTCTAGAAGTGGGTCGAGGTGGCGAAGGCGACGACGGCGTGCGGTGAGTTCCCGTCGTGCCCGCGCAGCGCGGCCTCGATGGCGTCGTGGTCGCGTCCGTCCACTTCGGACGCCGTCCAGCCCTGGGCGGTGAAGCGGGAGGCGATCCCGCCGGGCCAGCCGTGCGAGGCCGAACCGTTGTCGATGACGACGGCGGTGATGCCGGACAGCCCGGTGGCGCCGGCGTAGGCCATGGCCTCGTGGTTGGTGCCCTCGTCGAGTTCGGCGTCGCCGAGCAGGACGTACAGCCTCGGCTTCAGCAGGCCCTGCGCCCGCAGCCCCAGCGCGCTCCCGACGGCCAGCGGCAGCCCGTGCCCCAGCGAGCCCGAGGAGATCTCGGCGCCGGGCACCAGCAACCGGTCGGGGTGCCCGCCGAGCCGGGAACCGGCCGTGAACGCCTGGTCGAGCCACGCGTCGGGGATGTATCCCTTGGCGGCCAGCACGGCGTAGAAGGAGCCGGGGCTGTGGCCCTTGGAGAGGTAGAAGCGGTCCCGGTCGGGACTGTCGAGGGTCTCGGGGGACAGGTCGAGGACCCGGTCGTAGAGGGTCCACAGCACGTCGAGGGTGGAGTCCTCCGGGGCGTGTTTGACGTCGACGACTCGTTTGATGAGGCCGCGCAGGTCGTCATATCCGAAACGGGCGCTGGTCACGGTCATGAACTAAGCTTTCAAGTTCAAGTTCACTTGAAGTCAATGCCCAGTGCCGTACCTCACAGGAAGGGGTTCAGTGATGCCCAACCGCCTCACCATCGGCGAGCTCGCCGCCCGGTCCGGCGCGGCCACCTCCGCGCTGCGCTTCTACGAGGAGCGCGGGCTGATCAGCTCCGAGCGCACCACCGGCAACCAGCGCCGCTACCGCCGCGACCAGCTGCGCCGGGTCGCGTTCATCCGCACCGCCCAGCAGGTCGGCCTGTCCCTCGCCGAGATCACCGCCGCCCTCGACTCCCTGCCCGAGGACCGTACCCCCACCAAGGCCGACTGGGCGCGCCTGTCGGGGCAGTGGCGCTCCCGCCTCGACGACCAGATCGAGCGCCTCATCGAGCTGCGCGACACCCTCACCGGCTGCATCGGCTGCGGCTGCCTCTCGCTGAAGTCCTGCGCGCTCTACAACGCCGACGACCGCAAGGCCGCGCTCGGCCCCGGCGCCCACTGGACCGATGGGCCGGTGCCGCCCTCGCGGTGACGCGAGACCCCCGTCACGCCCGGAAATACCGGTCCGTCCCCACCGGTTGCCCATCGACGCGGAACCGCCGCACCGATCGATGGAGGACTGCGATGTCTTTGTCCGGCAAGCGAATCGTCATCACCGGTGGAGCCACCGGGATCGGCCTGGCCACCACCCGTCTCGCCGTCGAGCGCGGCGCCCAGGTCGTCATCACCGGCCGGACCGAGGCCACCCTCAAGGCCGCCGCCGAGTCCGTCGGGCCGGGTGTGGAGTACCGCGTCCTCGACGTCACCGACCCCGAGGCCGTCGAACGCGTCCTCGCCGCCGTCGGTCCCTTCGACCATCTCGTCACCGGTGCCGCCGAGATCGTCGCCGGCCCCTTCGTCGAACTCCCGGAAGCCGACGCGCGCTCGCTGTTCGAGACGAAGTTCTGGGGCCAGTACCGCGCCGCCAAGGCCGCCGTCGCGCACATCGCCCCCGACGGCTCGATCCTGTTCTTCTCCGGCTACCTCTACCGCAAGGCCGAGGCCGGCTTCTCCGGCTTCGCCGCCGTCAACGGAGCCGTCGAAGGACTCGTCAAGGCCCTCGCGATCGAACTCGCGCCCCTGCGCGTCAACGCGATCTCGCCCGGCCAGATCGACGTCTTCGAAGGCCGCTGGGACGCCGAAAGCCACGCCAAGTACCGCGCCGACGTCTCCGCCGCACTCCCCGCCGGGCGCCCCGGAACCCCCGAAGAGGCCGCCCACGCCGTGCTCTACCTGCTGGAGAACACCTTCACCACCGGCACCACCCTCGACGTCGACGGCGGAAAGTAACCCCGCGCGGGGTGGCGGGCAAGCCGCCCGCCACCCCGAAACCGCGCCCTGCCCGCCGCCCCGAGCACCCCCGAGTTAAGGTAAGCCGAACCTAACGTTCCATGCGCCACTCGGAGGCCGCACGTGTCCACGCAGCTAGGCGCCACCCCGCCAGGGGCGGCCGCGTGACCAGGACACTCCCGGCCGTCCGGCTCCCCACCGCCGCGCCCCTCGCGCCGGTGACCAGCGCCCTGGCCGCCATGCGCCGCAGCCGCGGAGACGCCGCCACCGCCGGGCTCGCCGACGGACTCGTCCTCGACTCCATCGCCGGCTACACCCCCACCACCTGCTTCACCGACGGCTCGGCCGTCGCCCAGCTCATCGACGCACCCCGCGCCCGCTGGGGGGCCGCGCCCCACGCCGCCGCCGCGCTCGCCTGGAAGGGCTACGCGTACTGGCTGGCGCTGCCGGCCGTGGTCGGCTGGGCCACCGCGCGCCGCGTCCCGCTCCTGCACGCCCCGAACGTGCTGCTGCGTTTGTCGGCCGACCGGCCCTGGTTCCGTTTCGGCATGCGCCGGGCCATGGTCGCCGTCCTGCCCAACGATCCCGTCGCCGGCGACCCGGGCGTGCGCGTCGTCGACGACGAGGGCGCGCTGCTCGACGTGCTGCGCGCGACGATCGTCGACCAGCACCTCGCGCCGCTGCTCGCGCAATTCCGGGGGCACGTGCGCGTCGGGCGCCGGATCCTGTGGGGCTCACTGGCCTCGGGAGTCGCGCACGCCGTGGAGTACACCGCCGACACCACGCCGCTGTCCATTGTGGAGACCGCTGGGACGCTCCTGGAGGCCTTGCGGGTCCCCGATCTCGTCGACGTGAGCTGCACGCCCGAGGGCGAGATGAGCCTGCGCCGCCGGACCTGCTGCCTGGCGTTCACCGTCGAGGGCCTGTCGACCTGCCGCAGCTGCTGCGTCACCGGGTGAGCGCCACGACCGCCGCGCGGCAAGGGTTTATGCTCCTGCGATGGAGCTGATCAAGGGCGCCGGAACCGCGCCGGCCGTCGAGGACTACGTCGAGCACATCCGCAGCGGCAGCCTGTCGGCGGGCGTGTACGTCATCGGCGTCGGCGGTGTCGACGATCAGACCCCCCACCGCGAGGACGAGGTCTACTACGTCGCCGCGGGGCGCGCCACGCTCGTCACCGACTCCGGCCGGGCCGAGGTCGGCCCCGGCGACCTCGTCTTCGTCCCCGCCATGGAGGGCCATCGCTTCACCGAGGTCACCGAGGAACTGCGCCTGCTGGTCTTCTTCGCACCCGCCTACACCGGCCGGACCGAGAAGATCTAGATCCGCGAGTACCGGTGGATGACCGCCCCGCCGGTGCCCACGACGGTGCTGTCGGTCAGCTCGAACCGCACCGGATCGACGCCCTTGCCCTCGAACATGGGCTTCCCGGCGCCCAGGACCAGCGGGTAGACCTTCACGATGATCTCGTCGATCTCGGGGTAGAGGCTGCCCGCCAGCCGCGCGCCGCCGGCCAGCCAGATCCCGCCGCCGTCGCGGGATTTCAGCTCCCGCACCGCTTCCAGCGGATCGCCGTCGATCAGGTTGACCTTCGGGTCGTCGACCTCGCCGAGGGTCGTCGACACCACGTACTGCGCCAGATGCGCGTACGGGCTGGTGATCCCCTCGGTCAGCGCCGGCTGGTAGGTCCCGCGACCCTGGATCACCGCGTCGAACCGTCCATCGGCGACGGTCACGCCGAAGGTCTCGTGGAGGTGCGTCGGCAGCGTCTCGGGGTACTCGGCGACCAGATGCTCGGCGAGGCCGTCGGGGAGCGGGAAGAACGCCTCGATGGACCCGTTCTCGTCGGCGATGAGGCCGTCGATGCTGGTGGCGATGAAGTACGTGAGTCTGCGCATCGGTTCATGGTCGCTCATGTGGCCTCCGGCGAGAGCGAGGCCCCCGACCGCTTCCGCGGTCGAGGGCCCCGCGCATCCGCCACTAGTGGACGGCCATCTCCATCGGGCGGCCCTCGGTGTCGAGCTCGCCGGCCCGCTCGCTCTTGCGGTCCTTCATGACCACCAGCGCCAGGATCGCCGCGGCGGTCACGCCGATCGCGCCGATCACGAAGGTCGCCGACATCCCCGACGCGAAGGCCTCGCGGGCCGCGGTGGCCAGTCCGGTGTCGCCGGTGGTCGCGGCGACGCCGATTGCGTCGGCGATGGAGGCGCGGGCGGGTTCGGGCGTGCCGGCCGGCATCGCGTCGCCGAAGTTGGTGACCAGGACGCTGCCCAGGATCGCCACGCCCAGTGCCGCGCCGGCCTGCTGGACGGTGTCGTTGAGCGCCGAGCCGACACCGGCGTGCTCGGCGGGGACGGCGCCCATCAGGGCGGTGACCGCGGCGGGCTGGGCGAGCCCGGCGCCGACGCCGAAGACGACCAGGGCGAGCGCGACGGTGATGAAGCCGTCGTCGGCGGTCATGGTCGCGAAGAACCCGAAGCCGGCGGCCAGGACGAGCAGTCCGGCGACGGTGAGGGCGCGGTTGCCGATCTTGTGGCCGATGGTGGCGCCGACGGCGTTGGTGAAGATGACCGCGATCGCCATCGGGATCATCGCCAGGCCGGTCTCGGTGGGTGTGTAGCCGAGGACGAACTGGAGGTACTGGGTCAGGGCCAGCAGCAGGCCGCCGTTGGCGATCTGGACCAGGACGAGGGAGAGGCTGCCGCCGCTGAAGTTGCGGTTGCGAAACAGCGTCAGCGGGACCATCGGGGAGTCGGTGCGCAGTTCCCAGACGACGAAGGCGGTCAGGCCGGCGACGGCGGCGGCCAGCGCGGCGAGGACGGCCGGGTCGCCGAGGCCTTTGGCGGGGGCCTCGATGATGACCCAGACGAGGGCGGTGAGGCCGACCACGGACAGCAGCGCGCCGGGGTAGTCGGGCTTGCGCCAGGGGCCTTTCGACTCGGGCATCCAGACCAGTGCGGCGACGATGGCGATGATGACGACGGGGACGTTGATGAGGAACACCGAGCCCCACCACAGTTTCGCGATGAGCAGGCCGCCGACGACGGGGCCGCCGATGAGGCCGACCATGAGGACCGAGCTCCAGATCGACATGGCCTTGCGGCGCTCGGTGTCGTCGAAGACGGTGATGAGGATCGACAGGGTCGAGGGCATGACCAGCGCGCCGCCGATGCCCATGAGGACGCGGGCGCCGATGAGCTGCTCGGGGGTGGAGGCGTAGGTGGCCAGGAGTGACGCGGCGCCGAATATGGCCAGGCCGATGATCATGATCTTGCGGCGGCCGTAGCGGTCGGAGAGGCTTCCGGCGGTCAGGAGCAGGACGGCGAAGACGAGGATGTAGCCCTCGATGATCCATTGGATGTCCTGGGCGGTGGCGCCGAGGTCTCGGGTGAGGGGCGGGATGGCGACGGTCAGTACGCCGTTGTCGACGACGAGGACCAGGGTGCTCAGGCAGAGGACGACGAGGATGAGCCAGCGTCGGGGGTGGAGGTTCGACATGGGTTTTCCTTCCGGGGCCTTAGGTGCGCACACTGTGCGCGTCATGGGAACACCGTACCAGTGGGTTCGGGTGTGCGCAATCGGCGCACGCCGTGCGCTAGGCTGGGGGTGACACGAGGGAGACGCCATGTCGGACAAGCAGGCCGTCCAGTCGGTGTGGACGCGGCCCCGCAAGAAGAAGGAGCAGCCCGCGCTCAGCGCCGGGCAGATCGTCGCCGAGGCGATCGCGCTGCTCGACGCCGACGGCATCGAGCAGCTGAGCATGCGCAAGCTCGGCGCCCGCCTGAACGCCGGCGCGACCTCGCTCTACCGGCACGTCGCCAACAAGGACGAGCTGATCGAGCTGGTGGTCGACGAGGTCTACGGCGAGCTTGAGGTCCCGGCCGGCGGCGGACGCGAGGGCTGGCGTGAGGCGGCCACCGCCACCGCCGCAAGCCTGCGCGCGATGATGCTGCGCCACCCCTGGGTCGGCGCGGTGCTGGGACAGGTGGGGCTGAAGTCGCTGGGGCCGAACCTCTCGCGCATGTCGACGAGGTTCATGGGCGTCTTCCAGGACGCCGGCTTCCCCGCCGCCGAGGCCGACCAGGTGATGAACACGCTGACCGCCTACGTCCTGGGCATGGCCACCAGCGAGGCGGCGTGGCTGTCGCTGATCGCCCGCAGCGGCATGACCGAGCGAGAGTGGATCAGCGACGTGCTGCCCGGCGCCCTGGAGGCCAGCCGGGAGCACCCCGCCATCAACGAGGCCCTCCTGGCCAACTCCAGCGACCCCTCCGCCATCCGCGACGAGACCTTCGCCTACGGCCTCGCGCGCGTCCTCGACGGCTTCCAGGTGCGCCTCGACCAGCTGTGACGCCCGCCGGTCGGGTCAGCGCCGGTCAGGTCAGCGCGTCGGGTCCGGTCGCGCCGCCGTAGGTGGCGATCTTGTACTCCGTCGCGGTCAGCGACAGCGTCAGCTCGCGGATCCGGCGGCGGATCGTGTCGCGGTGTTCGAGGAGCATGTCGAGCCGCTCGGGGACCGTCTGTTCGCCGCCGTCGACGAGCGTGACGTAGTGCTGGAGGTCGCGCATCGGCATGCCCGACAGGCGCATGCGGGTGAGGAACACCAGCCGCCGCACCGCCTCGGAGTGGTAGACGCGGTGGCCGTGGGAGTCCCGCGCGACCTCCACCAGCCCGGCGCGCTCGTAGTAGCGCAGGGTGTGCGGGGAGATGTCGAGCAGCTCGGCGACCTCGTTGATCGCCATCGGCTCGTGCGCGCCGCCCGCGTCGGCCAGGCGGTGGATCGCCTCGACCGACGGCGCGTCCTCGCCCAGCTGGTCGAGGGCCCTGCTCATCAGGTCGTCGGTGGCCATGTGGAGAGCCTAGACCGGCCTGACCGAGGCGGCCACGCCCTCGAAGTCGGCGGCCCTGGCGGTCTCGGCCCACCGCTCGACCTCGGCGAGTCCGCGCCGGTAGGAGCCCGAGATCCGCTCGACCGCCTCGCGGCCCAGCGGAAGGCGCAGCGGCACCTCGTCGCCGTGCGCGAGGGAGACGATGATCCGCGCCGCCCGCACCGGGTCGCCCTCCTGTGAGCCGTCGGCGCCGGCCATGTCGGCGCGCACGGCGGCCAGCAGGTCGCGGTAGACCTCCGAGGAGTCGGTGAACTCCAGGACGTCGCCGGCGTTGAAGTCGGTGCGGAAACGGCTCGGCTCGACGATCATCACCCGGATCCCGAAAGGCGCGACCTCGCCCGCCAGCGACTCCGACCACCCTTCGAGGGCGAACTTCGACGCCGAGTACGCCGACACGCCCGGGAAGGACGTGCGCCCGCCCTGGCTGCTCATCTGCACGATCGTGCCCGACTCCTGCCCGCGCATCACCGGCAGCGCGGCGCGGACGAGCGCGGCCGGCCCGAACAGGTGCAGGTCCATCAACTCGCGCAGCTGCTCGTCGCCGACCTCCTCGACGGCCCCGACGACGGCCCGGCCGGCGTTGTTGACGAGCACGTCGAGGCGGCCGAAGCGGGCGACGGTGCCGGCGACGAGGCCGGCGGCGGCGGTGACGTCGCGGGCGTCGAAGCGGTGTGCGGCGAAGCGCTCGGGGTGGGCGGCGGCGAGGTCGGCGACGCTCTCGGGGCGGCGGACGGCGGCCACGACGTTGTCGCCGGCGGCCAGCGCGGCCTCGGCGAGAGCGCGGCCGAAGCCCCGGGAGGCGCCGGTGATGATCCAGGTCTGTGCGGTGTCGGTCATGGCGGGGACGCTATGGCTTCGAGCGCGCTCGAACGCAAGCCGGCGTGACGGGGGACACCGTCGGACGAGGGCCGGAGGTGTTGTAGCTTGAGACCGACCGTGGCACGACCGAGGAGGTGAGACCCATGAACGCAGTAACGATGTGGGTGCTCTCCCTCCCGTCACGGCCGGGCGACTGACGTAGGTGTCGCCGGGAGCGCCAAGGCTCTCCCGAAAGGCAACACCCATGGACTCTTCGCGGTTCACCGCGGATCGACCGCCCCTTTTCGACGTGATCATCGCCGGTTGCGGGCCCGCCGGCGCGACGCTGGCCGCCGAGCTGCGGCTGCACGACGTGCGAGTACTGGTCCTGGAGAAGGACACCGAGCCCGTCTCCTTCGTCCGCATCGTCGGACTGCACGTGCGCAGCATCGAGCTGTTGGCGATGCGGGGACTGCTCGACCGCGTCCTCGAACACGGCAGGCGGCGCCCGGCGGGCGGTTTCTTCGCCGCCATCGACAAGCCCGCGCCCGATCTGGACACCGCGCACGCCTACCTGCTGGGAATCCCGCAGCCGGTGATCGTCGGCCTGCTCGAAGAGCACGCGAGCGCACTGGGCGCCGAGATTCGGCGCGGGTGCGAGGTGGCCGGTTTCGCCCAGGACGACGAGGGCGTGACCGTCGAGCTGGCCGACGGCCAACGGCTGCGCTCGCGCTACCTCGTCGGCTGCGACGGTGGGCGCAGTACGGTGCGCAAGCTGCTGGGCGTCGGATTCCCCGGCGAGCCCTCGCGCAACGAGACGCTCATGGGCGAGATGGAGGTGGGCGTGCCGCCGGAGGAGATCGCGGCCACGATGGCCCGGATCCCCGGCGCCCACCGGCGCTTTTGGCTGCGACCGTTCGGGGAGAAGATCCACAGCGTGCTGGTGCCCGCCGAGGGAGTGAGCGATCGCGGGCGAGCGCCCACCATCGAGGACTTCCGGCGACAGCTGCGCGCCTTCACCGGGACCGACTTCGGCGTGCACTCCCCGCGCTGGCTGTCCCGCTTCGGCGACGCCACCCGGCTCGCCGAGCGCTACCGGGTCGGGCGCGTGCTGCTGGCCGGCGACGCCGCGCACATCCACCCGCCCATCGGCGGGCAGGGCCTCAACCTCGGGGTCCAGGACGCGGTCAATCTCGGCTGGAAACTGGCCGCGCAGGTCCGCGGACGGGCACCGGAGTCGCTGCTGGACACCTACGAGGCCGAACGCCGGCCGGTCGCCGAGGAGGTGCTCGACAACACGCGCGCCCAGACCGAACTGCTGACCGACGAGCCGGGCCCGCGGGCCGTGCGCAGGCTGCTCGCCGAGCTGATGGACGTCGACGAGGTGAACCGGCGCCTCATCGAGAAGATCGCCGGGATCGGCGTCCGCTACGACCTGGGGGAGGGCCCCGACCTGCTCGGCCGCCGCATGCGCGACATCGACCTGCACACGGGCACGCTCTACGAACAGATGCACGGCGGCCGCGGCCTGCTGCTGGACCGCACCGGGCGCCTGACCGTTGACGGCTGGGCGGACCGGGTCGACCTGCTCGCCGATGCCGGCGCGGCGCTGGACGTCCCGGGTGTCCTGTTGCGGCCCGACGGCCACGTCGCCTGGATCGGCGACGAGCAGCGGGACCTGGACGACGCGCTGCGCCGCTGGTTCGGCGAGGCGGCCCCGGGCTGAGCGCGAGGGCGGGCCCGGCCGGGCCCGCCCTACTCCCCGCCGTCACCGCCCCCGTCCCCACCGAAGCCGCCGTCCCCCCGGCCACCCCCGTCATAGCCCGCGCCACCGTGCCCGCTCCCGCTACTCCCGCTTCCGCCGGTGGGATCTGGCGGCAGCAACGTCGCCACGCCCCCGACGACCGCCGCGACGCACAGGCACGGCAACCCGTTGTCGTCCTCACCCGACCGCATGCAGAACCCGAACAGGCCCCCGGCGGCGAATAAGGCCGCGATCGCGTACAACGCCTTCTTCATGCGCACCTCCCCATCCAGCATGCATCGGTGGGACACGGGCGCGCGGGTGCGGCCGCCTAGCATCGGCGCATGCCCGACGCGCGTCTCGACGCCGCCCTCACCGCCTTCGACCACTGGACCGCCCTCGAAGACCTCGCCGCCGACCCGCCCGGCGGACGCGCCGCCCTGGCCGCGCGAGTCGGGGAACGATACGAGGACGCCGCCGAGCACGAGCGCTCGCGGCTGGACCACCTCCTCGGACTCCTCGGCCAGGACGGCGACTCCGTCGTCCTCGGCCTGCTCGCGCGAGGCCGGTCGGACGAACTGCTGTCGCGGACCTTCCGGCGCCGCCTCGCCGTCCCCGCGCCGGTCCTCGACGCGCTGATCGAGCGGCGCGGGTACACGCTGGAAGTCGTCGACGCGCTCGGCCTGACCGGCGACCCCACCCGCGTCGCCGAACTCGGCGCGCTGCTCGACGACCCCGACGTGTGCGGCCGGGCCGCCTCCGCGCTCGCCCGGCTCGGCGCGCGCGAGTGGGCGCTGCCGATCGCCCGGCGCCTCCCTCAGGTCACCGGCTTGGCCCATGGCGCCTTCGTCGTCGCCTTGGAGCAGCTCGGTGACACCGCCGTCGTCCCGCTCCTGCGCGATGAGCTGCTCGACGGCGGCGAGCGCTTCACCGGTGACATGCACATCGCGCTCACTCGCCTCACTGGCCACGACCCGCTCATCCCCGAAGACGGCGACGTCCGGCGCGCGTGGCGGGAACTCGACCTCGCCACCCCTCCCGTGCCGGCCGTGCGGTTCGGGGAGGGCGGTCGCTTCACCGTCGACGAGGGCCGCGGGCGGGTGCGCGTCGCCTACGACCCGCCGCCACCGGGGACGTCGTGGCCGCGCTGGAACAAGTCGCTCCACGTCGGCGAGCACGCCCTGTACCGCGTCAGCTCCGACTGCGGCACCTGCGAGACGACGATGACCCTGCTCGGTTTTCCGCCCGCCGAGGCGCGCGCCGGCGCCGCCCGTTTCCGCGCCGCGCTGGCCGATCCGGGCGACGCGGCCGCCGTCGTCGCCGAGCTCGAACCGCTGATCGCCGAGCTGGAGACCGGCCGCTACGCCGCGCACCTGGCCGACCTGGCCCTCGAACGCGTCGCCGAGCCGGAGGAGTCGTGGTGGCTGCGGCGGATCGCCGTCCGCGACGACCCCGAGCGCTGGTCCGTCGAGCTGACCGCCTGGCCGGGCGTCGAGCACTTCCAGGTGCCGGAGATGATCCCGGGCGCGGTGCCGACCTACGGCAGCCTCCTGCCGTCGCAGCCCCTCGACGCCCTCGACCCCGCCGCCGTCGCGCGCCACACGTCGGCGATCGCGCGTGGCGAACGTCCCGCCGCGCTCGTCCTGGCGTGGACGGAGACCCGCTACGTGGAGGCCGAGTTCGAGGAGCGCTTCCTGCTCGGCGTGATCCTCGACGGTCACCACCGCCTCGCCGCCTACGCCGCCGCCGGCGTGCCCGCGCGGGTCCTCCTCCTCGCGCGCACCGACAGGGACGGCGCGGTCGAGGAGGTGCTGGCCGCGCTCAGGTGAGGTTGTCCCGCGCACCGCGCCCACCGCGTCACCGCAGCTTCGCGAAGAACTCCCGCACGTCGCCGACCAGCAGATCGGGCGCCTCCATCGCCGCGAAGTGCCCGCCGCGATCGAATTCCGACCAGTGCACGACGTTGTGCTCCAGCTCGACCGTCCGCCGGATCGACACGTCCATCGGGAACACCGCCACGCCCGTCGGCACCGTCGACTTCGCGCTCGCGCCCCACGCCCCGGCGTGCGCGGTCTCGTAGTAGCTGTTCGCCGAGGACCCGGCGGTCCCGGTCAGCCAGTACAGCATCACGTTGGTGAGCAGGCGGTCCCGGTCGACGGCGTCCTCGGGCAGCTCGGCGTTCGGGTCGGTCCACTCCTTGAACTTCTCCACGATCCAGGCCAGCTGCCCGACCGGCGAGTCGTGCAGGCCGTGCGCGAGCGTCTGCGGCCGGCTGATCTGCATCATCACGTAACCCGACTGCTCGTTCTGCATGTAGCTCATGTTGGCCAGCCGCGCGCGCTCGGCGTCGGTGAGGTCGGGCGTCTCGGGGTCGAGGGGCGTGAACGCCGACAGGCCGTTGGCGTGCACCCCGACGACCTTGCCGGGATTGAGCCGCCCGAGCCCGGGGGAGATGACCGCGCCGGTGTCGCCGCCCTGGGCGCCGTAGCGGTCGTAGCCCAGCCGGTCCATCAGCTCCGCGAAGGCCCTGGTCACGCGCGAGGTGTCCCAGCCGGCCTCCCGGGTCGGGCCGGAGAACCCGCTTCCGGGGATCGAGGGGATGACCAGGTGGAACGCGTCGGCCGGGTCGCCGCCGTGCGCCCGCGGGTCGGTCAGCGGGCCGATGACGTCCATGAACTCGACGATCGAGCCCGGCCAGCCGTGGGTGACGATCAACGGCAGCGCGTCCGGCTCCGGCGAGCGCACGTGCAGGAAGTGCACGTTCTGCCCGTCGATCTCGGTGGCGAACTGCGGATACCGGTTCAGTGCCTGCTCGTGGACGCGCCAGTCGTACCCGTCGCGCCAGTACTCGGCGAGGCCCTTGAGGTAGCTCGCGGGGACACCACGGCTCCAGCCGACGTCGGGGAGGTCGGTGGTCCACCGGGTGCGGGCGAGCCGCTCGCGCAGGTCGTCGAGGTCGGCCTGCGGGACCTCGATGGTGAAGGGGCGGATCTCGTGGTTGTTCGTCATGTGCCAAGCCTATGGAGCAGCTAGGACGGCTTCGGTCCTAGCGTGTGATCACACCGCCCGGAGCGCCCCCACGCGCAGTCCGGGCTCGAATTCCGCGACGATGTCCGACGCAGTGGCGCGGTGCCGCTCGGCCTCCTCGGTGTCCCCGCGCGCGACGAGGATGTTCGCCGTCAGGTGCAGCGCCTCGACCTGCTTGACGAGGGCTGCGATCCCGCGGAAGCCGCGTTCGGCCAGGAGCGCGTGCTCCAGCGCCTCGTCGAGGCGGCCGAGAGCGCGGTGGGCGGTGGCCTCGACCCGGTGGAGCGAGGCGCCGTCGTAGGCGAGGATCTGCCGGTGCTCGCGGCGGCCGGCGGCGATCTGTTCGAGCGCCTTGTCCGGCTCCCCGGCGGTCACGTGGGAGGCCGCGAGCTGCTGGCGGACGAGGAGCATCACCATGCGCTGCTGGTCGAGGGCCTCGATCGATCGGGCCATCGCCGCCAGGGACTCGCGGCCGCGTCCCAGCCGCGACTGCGTCTCCGCGACGAGCGTGAGCAGGTAGGCCTCCAGTCGCTGGTCGGCCGACTCCCGCGCGAAGTCGATCATCCGCTCGGCCTCGGCGAGCGCCTCGTCGTTGCGCCACTGGTCGAGCAGCGTGTAGACGCGGACCATCCCGAAGCGGCCGCGTTCGACCGGCGAGAGGGTCTCGGCGTTGGCCTGCTCGACGGCCTCCACGTGGCGCGTCGCCGTCTCGAACTTTCCCAGTGCGGTGCGGATCCGGGTCACGTTGAGGCCGTGCAGCACCTGGAACCGGGTGTGGCCGCTCTCCGCGGCCAGCTCGACGGCCTTCGTCAGGTGGATCTCCGCCCGCCGGTGGTCGACGTTGACCAGGTGCATGCCCAGATTGCCGTTCGCCGAGGCCTGCGAGTCGAGGCCGAGCCCTTCGGCCAGTTCGACGGTCCGGTAGCCCAGCGCCAGGCCCTCGTCGGCGTCGCCGAGGCGCTTGGCGGCACTGGCCAGCAGGTTCGTCAGCGCGAAGCGGCTCTCCAGGTGGTCGCGCCGCTCGCACCCCTCCAGTCCGCGCCGCAGTGCGGCCTGCGCGCGGGCGACGAAGCGGTTGTGGTTGAGCGAGGTCGACAGCCGCAGCAGCATCCGCCACAGCCGCGGACGGTCGTCGAGGCTGTCGGCGGCGGCCAGGACGTTGAGCTCGTCGTCGACGTCGGGCTTGAAGCGATGCGTGTAGTGCCAGTCGATGTAGGCGTCGACGACCGCGTCGCGCTCGGCCTCGCCGAGGTCGGTTCCCGCGCGCGCCGCCGCGTACAGCCGGACCAGGTCGTGCATCCGGTAGCGGCCGGGCTTGTACTCCTCGACGAGGTGCGAGGTCGCCAGGTGCCGCAGCAGCCTCGTCGCGGTCGCCTCCTCCAGCCCGGAGATCGCGACGACCAGGTCGGCGGAGAAGTCCTCGCCCGGCAGCGCGCCGATGCGGCAGAAGAGCCCGCGCGCGTCGCCGAGGGCGTCGTAGGAGAGGTCGAGGGTCGCGCTGACGGTCGCGTCGGCGTCGCCCTCGACGGCCAGCATCGACAAGCGGTCGCGCTCGCCCAGTTCGGCGACGTAGGAGTCGACCGTGTGGCCGGTGCCCGCGAGGTTCGCCGCGGCGATCCGCAGCGCGAGCGGAAGGTCGCCGCACAGCCGGGCGAGTGCGCCGAGTTCGGCGTCGTCGCCGAGGAGGCGGCGCAGGAGCGCGATTGACTCCTCGCGGGGGAGGGCGTCGAGGCCGAGGACCTGGGCGTCGTTGACCGCGACCAGCCCGGGCATCCTGCTGCGGCTCGTCACGACCGTGAAGCAGCCCGATCCGGGCAGCAGCGGGCGGACCTGGTCGGCGGTGCCGGCGTTGTCGAGGACGACCAGCACGCGGCGGCCGTCGGTGCTGGCGCGGAAGAGTTCGGCGGCGGCGTCGAGGGTGGCGGGCACCGCGTCGCCGGCGACGCCGAGGATGAGCAGCAGCCGGCCGAGCGCTTCGAGCGGATCGACCGCCTCGCCGCGATCGAAGCCCCGCAGATTGATGTAGAGCTGCCCGTCGGGGAAGAGCTCGCGCACCGACTGTCCCCAGTGGACGGCCAGGGCGGTCTTGCCCGCACCGGCGTTCCCGGCGACCAGCGCGAGCCCGGCGCGCTCCGACAGCGCCGAGAGTTCGGCCAGCTGCCCCTCCCGGCCGGTGAAGCTGGCGATGTCGGCGGGAAGGGTCGAGGCGACCGGAGCACTCGGCGCACTGTCCTTGATGGACAGATGTAGTTGCGGGCTCTGGGCGAGGATCCGCAGGTGCAGCTCGCGCAGTTCGGCCGAGGGGTCGGCGCCCAGTTCGTCGCGCAGCCGCACCCGTGTCGCCTCGAACCAGCGCAGCGCCTCGGCACCGCGCCCCGCGCGATACAGCGCCAGCATCAGCTGCCCCGTGAGCGGTTCGGCGAGCGGCTGCGCGGTGACCAGCGCCGACAACTCGTCGATGACGGACGCGTGCTCGCCCGCGGCGAGTTCGGCGTTGTAGCGGGAGGTGAGCAGGCCGAGACGCGAGTCGTCGAAGGACTTGCGGAACTGCGCCGCCCAGCGTCCCGGAAGCCCGGCGAGCGCCTCGCCGTCGGCGAGTTCGCAGGCCGCCCGCCACAGTCGCAGCGCGTCGGCTCCCCGCGCCGCCGAGGCCCGGGACGCCAGGCCGCGCAGGCGATGCAGGTCGACGGCGTCCGGGTCGATCGCCAGCATGTAGCCGTGCGCTTCGGCGCGCTCGATCGAGGTCCCGCTCGGCTTGAGGGCCGCGCGCAGGTTCGCGATGTAGCTGTACAGCACGCTCGTCGCCGTCTCCGGCGGTGCGCCGTCCCAGACGCGGTCGATGAGTTCGGTCTGGGAGACGGGCGTGTTGGGTTCGGCGGCGAGGGCGGCCAGGACGCAGGCGCGCTTGGGGGCGCTGACGCGGGTGGTGGTGTCGCCGGTGGTGATGGTGACGGGGCCGATGAGGCGGATCAGCACGGCGGCTCCTGGAGTGCGGGCTCGCCGAAGTCGGCGTCGGATGGGCAACTATCTCATTCGGCGGCCGATCCCGCATGACCGTGGCCCGCGACGAAACCGCCGCCTGTCACGTCTCCGGGGAGACCGTGACAGGCGGCTGCTCGGTTCGGCATCGGATCACGCGGCGTCGAGGGCCTCGGTGATCTTGCGGTGCATCGCGGTGACCGGGGGACTGGGCCGGCCGTCCTCGGTCTGGGCGGCGGCTTCGACGGCGATGGTGACGGTGCGGTGGAAGTTCGCCGCCTCCGCGGGGTCGGCGGACTTGAGCAGGCCCATGGTCGCGGTGAGGGCCGGCAGCACCTGGTCGGCGAGGCGGGCGGCGGACTTGCGGTCGAGCTTCTCGCCCTTTTGCTTCTCGGCCAGGACGTGACCGACCAGGCCGGTGGCGGAGGTCAGCGCGAGCCAGCCGTTCGTGGCGGCCCGGTGGGGTGATCCGGCGATGCTCGCGGTGGTCATCAACTCGACGGCGCCGTAGGCGGCGGTGCGCAGGGCGACCTTGTCGGCTTCGGTGAGGGTGATCGACATGACGGTGGACTCCTTGGGGCTTCGGTGGATTCAGGACTTGGCGGCGCGGTCGGAGACGTCGCGGATCGCCTGGACCACGGCGTCGACGCGGTTGAAGATGATCTCGCTGTGGTTGGTGTCCTCCAGGACGCGGTTCTGGCCGCCGGTGAAGGACGCGGCCAGCTCGTCGTACTGGCGACGCTTGCCGTCGTGCATCGTCTGGAGCAGTTCGGGCGACATCAGGGCCGCCTGGTTGGGGTCGACGGCCAGCGGGGTGAGCGCGACGAAGGGGACGTCCGGGTAGGCCGGACCGGCCGCCAGCTCCTCGGCCAGCGCCGAGGTCGAGGAACGCTCCGCGATGCCGACGTTGATCCACGTCTCGCTGACGTGGTAGTCGACCAGCGCCTCGCGTGCCTCGTCGGGGAAGTCGACCAGGGCCTGCGACACGAAGTCGCGCATGAACGGCAGCGCCTGCTGGAGCTGCTCGTAGGTGGGTGCGAGCTGCTCGCCGGCCGCCAGGCTCAGCTCGGCGGGAACGTAGTCGTCCCAGTTGTAGTGGTAGGCGTCGATGAAGACCAGGCCGGCGACCTCGTCGGGGAACAGCTGCGCGAAACGGTGCGCGTAGGCGCCGCCGAGCGAGTGCGGCGCCAGGATGTAGGGGCCGGGGACGCCCTGCGAGTGCAGCAGGTCGTGCAGCTCGACGGCGATCGCCTCGGCCGTGCGGGGAAGCGGCATGGAGTCGCTGTAGCCGCTGCCGCCGCGGTCGTAGAGGACGCTGGTGGCGAACCCGGCGACCTGGGTGTGGACGCCGTAGTAGTCCAGGCCGATCGCGCTGGCGCCCGGCAGGAACACGACGGTGGGCCCGTCGCCGTCGCCCGACTTGTGGATCCAGAGCTTGCGGCCGTCGACCTCGGCGTAGTCACCGAGCGGGGGAGTGAGCGTGCTGTTGTTCGTCATGTCCGCAACTATCGGCGGGGCGCCTGTCACCACCCTGACGCCGCGCTGACGCGGGCGCTGACACGAGGCCGAAGGACGCCTCGCCGGCGACTCACCGGTCGTCGTAGGTGGTCACCGGCATGAGTCCGCAGTTGCCGAGGGTGATTAGCGCGTTGTGGGGCCGCCGCGCCCGTGGACGCGACGGCCCGCTGGCTCAGCCCTTCACCAAGGCGATCGCGTCGATCTCGACGAGCCAGTCCGGCTGCGCCAGCCCGGCGACCTGGAAGAGGTTGTCGGCCGGATAGGGCGCCGTGAAGTACTCGCGGCGCAGCTTGACGATGATGTCCAGGTGGCTCATGTCGGTGACCATGATGTTGACCTTGACCACGTCGGACAGGCTGGAACCGGCGGCGGTCAAGACCTTGTCGAGGTTCGCGAAGGCCTGCCGGGCCTGCGCCTCGAAGTCGTCCCCGCCCACCGTCGCGCCGTCGGGGCCGATCGCGGACTGCCCGGACACGTAGACGGTTCCCCCGGCGACAATGGCCTGCGAGATGGCGTAGGGCTCGTAGTGGTCGGGCTCGATGGTGATCCGGGTCCGCGTGGCGGTCATGGGAGTCGCTCCTCGTTCATAAGATTGCATGTACAAGCAATGATTGTATGTACATGTACGATCATTGTCAAACGGCAGACGCGGCGAAGGTGGAACCCATGTCCGAAGAGCGCGACTACGAGCTGTGGACCGACCTGGTGGCCCTGCACGGCCGCGTCGAACAGCGCCTCGCCGCCGTCCTGCTGCGGCAGCACTCCCTCGGCCTGTCCGAATACCGGGCACTGTGCCACCTGGCCAAGTCCGCCGACGGCGAGCTGCGGATGCAGGAACTCGCCGAGCTCACCGGCCTCAACCAGAGTTCCGTGACCCGTCTGGTCCACCGGCTGGAGAAGGCCGGGCTGGCGCGGCGAACACACTGCGCCCAGGACCGCCGCGGTGTGTACACCGAGATCACGCCGGACGGACGGGAGCTACAGGCCCGGGCACTGCCCGTCTACAGCGAGGAACTCTCCCTGGCCCTCGACGAGTCCGCCGCCGCAGGGCCGCTCGCCGCGACGGTCGTGCGCCTGCGGGCCGAGTAGGACGAGCGCGGCGCGGTCAGCCGAGCAGCGGGAAGTCCGCGCGCCGCTCCCACCGCTCACCGTCGGTGACGAGCAGCCGGACCGAGGACACTGTGGCATCGATGGGCAGTTGCCCGTCGACGGCCGCGGCCACTTCGTCCAGGACACCCGACGGCCGGCCGTGCGCCACGGTCAGGTGCGGGATGACGTCGGCGAACTGCCCGCCGTATGGCGGGGCCACCGGGCGGCGACGGCCTCGGTGAGCTCGCGGAACGGCCGCTCGGGCGTCGGCGCGAGGTAGAGGACCTCGGGGAAACGCGCGGACTGCTCGAAGCGGACGTCGAAGGCCCGGTGCCCGCCGAACAACGCGGCGAGGGCGGCCGTGTCGACCCGGCCGATGTCCAGGAACGGGTAGAGCACCGTCACGTGCGCCGGGACGCCGGCCGCCGCGGCGGAGTCGAAACGCCGGCGCCAGGCCCCGACCGCCGGCTCGACCTCGGGGACCGCGATCACCAGGGCGGTCTCGCCCGGCCGGTAGCTGGTCTGTGTCACGGCACGATTGTTCCAGGGGCCCGGGTCAGGCTCGGACCGGTCGACGCGGCCGCTGGCGCTCACCGCCACCACCGGCACTCGGCCCGGTTCCGGTAAGAGCGTCGGCTCCGGCCTGCGGCCGTCGACTCCCGCGGCGAGCGATGGGGTCGGGGACCAGCGACCACTCCTCGTCGTCGCTGAAGGCGTCCTCGGCAAGCTGGACCACGGCGAGCAGCGCCCCGGCGGAATCGACGTCGGGAGCACCTTCGAGCCGAGCGCGGAGAAAGGCGACAAGAGCGGGGCGGTCCACGGGGTTCACCTCCGAACGGTGCTCACGACGTCGTCGGCGGCCTCCCAGGAGCGGGAACCGGTCCGCATGGGACCGGTTCCAGCCCATCGACACTCGCCGACGTCTACCGGTGCGGGTTCGGCGACCGGCTCGACGCCCGCGCATCGCCCGCTAGAAGCAACCGCAGTGCTGGTAGACCAGGTCGCCCCAGCTGTCGTAACAGCTGTGCTCGTTGCCGTTGTGACTCGTACACGCCGCGTTGTACCCGCAGAAGCACATGGCGGCCCTGGCGGTGGTCTTGCCGACCAGCTTGTCGATGACCTTGTCGATGAGTTTCACGAGGGGATTCCTCTCATTCGCACAGGTGGCCGGATGGCGACCATCGGAGAGTGATGGAGGCTTTACGCCGGTCCGACGATCGTGGCAGCGCCCCCACGCGAAGTCAACGCCGGTCGCGCCGAGATCAGGACGCCTGTGCGCGTTGCCAGCCAACGGATCCCGCGAAGATCGCCGGCCCTCCGGGCGTTGGCGCGCCGGCTGTCAGCGGGCTCGGCCGGTGGAGGCCTTCGAGGCGTCTTCCTTGAGTTCCTCTTCGAGCCTCTCCTGCTCGTGGAGCGGCTGGTCCTCGGCGGCGACGAGCTCGTCGTGGGCCTGGGGCTGGGTGTGGATGAGTTCGTCGAGTTTGAGCAGGACCGCGCGCAGCTGACGGTCGGTGGTGTGCTGGATGAAGAACACCATCACGAAGGTCACCGAGCCCGAGACGCCGACGAGCACCGACATCCAGTGCTCCTCGAAACCGACGGTGAGCCCCACGACGACCCACACCACCACCATGAACACCGCCACGACCATCATGACCGCCGACCCGGCGGCCGAGACGACGTTCACCGCCAGCTTCGACAGGCGCGAGCGCACCGGATCCTCAGCCGGGCCCTCGGTGTCGGGGGCGTGCGCGGGTGTCTTCGCCATGGCCGGCTCCTCAAGTGGGGGTGGGCTGCTGTTTACCCATCCCGCACCGACGGGACACCCCGCGCCCTTTCGCGCCGTGAAGACCTCACCAGGACGCCCGCGTCGGTCCGATGCGGCCACCACCGGGATGCACAGTGGACGGTGGCCGCAGGTCGTGGTCAGGCATGGCGGCGCGACCGCGACCCTCGATGTCGAGCACGTCCTCTTCCTGCCAGAACACCGGCGTCGCCCAGGGGTGACCGAGAGCGGCGGCCAACACCGCCGCACGAAGCAACTTCGCGGAACTTTGCCGCGTTGCCACAGTGGCGGCTGTGGAATTGTGCGGCGTTGTCGCTATTCGGTGCAGGGCCGCTAACCAAAAGGCCCCTTGTGATCACTGTCTGTAGGAGTGAGAGTCGCGGTAGGTCCATATCGATGACCGTCGACGAACGGATGAACCCGTACGGCGGCACCGCATCGGGCCCTGCCCATGACGCGCCGGATGCCCTGCCCAGCCCATATCTCGGGTGTCCGGCCGTTCCTTCTCGTTCTGCCGGGTCGTCGGCGGTGGGTTGACGCTGCCCGGATCTTCGTCAGGTCTCCGGAAAGGGAGCAAGGACATGAACTCCACAACGCATCGTCCACGCATTCGATGGGTCCGGGCGGTGTCGGTCGCCGTGGTGGCGGTTCTGGCCGCCGCGATGGCTCCCCTCGCTATCTCGACGGGCGCGCAGGCGGCGTTCCCGGGCGCCAACGGGAAGATCTTCTATCATCGTGCCGAGCCGGGGATGGGGACTTCGGCGAAGCTGTACTCGATGGACTCCGACGGGACGGGCAGTGTCCAGTTGACCACGGGGTCCAGTGAGGAGGTGTTCCCGGTGGCCTCGGCCGACGGTTCGAAGCTGGCGTTCTTGAGCAACGCCGGTGGGACTTATCAGATCTGGACGTCCGACGCCGATGGGTCGAATCTGTTCCAGGTCACGAACATTTCTCCGCGTCCCGGGTTCAACGACAACATCTTGTCGTGGTCGCCGTCGGGCGACCAGATCGCCTTCAACGACGACAGTGACAACGTCCGCGTGGTCAACGCCGACGGGACCGGTCTGACCGCGCCTTTGGCCAGTGGCCGCTCGGGGGTGTTCTCCCCCGATGGCACGAAGATCGCCTACACCGTTGGTAACCCGCGCCAGTTGTGGGTGATGAACGCCGACGGGACCGGGCAGACCCAGCTCACCGACGGCAGTTCCTTCGGCCTCTACACGCCTGACTGGTCACCGGACGGCACGAAACTCGTCGCGCGGTCCTATGAAGGCGGCGGTTTCAGCGTCCGCACGATCAACGCCGATGGCACCGGGTCGGTCAATCTGGGGGGCTCTTCCGTCAACTTCCCGCAGTGGTCACCGGACGGCACGAAGATCGTCTACACCGCCGGCTACACCGACATCATCAGCATGAACGCCGACGGGACCAGCCCGACCACGCTGCTCACCCTCACCGGTTTCGCCGGAGCCACCGACTGGGCACCCGGCGCACCGCCGGCAGGCGCCGACCTCGCCACGACCGTCAGCGAGTCGGCCGACCCGGTCAACCTCGGCGGTTCCTACACCTACACCGCCACCGTCACCAACAACGGCCCCGCCGCCGCCACGGCCGCCGGTGTCGACGTGACCCTGACCGGTGCGACCGCCGCCATCGGGACCGTCACGTCCTCCCAGGGCTCATGCACGACCACCGCCCCCACCGTGACCTGCACCTTCGGTGCCCTGGCCGTCTCGGCCTCGGCGACCGTCGCGATCACTGTCACCCCGACCGCTGCGGGAACGGTCACCGCGACCTCCGTGGTCTCCGCTGACCAGACCGACCCCAACCCCGCCGACAACACCGACGCCGAGTCGACCACCGTCAACGCCTACGCCGACATCAACGTCGACGTCGGCGCCCAACCCCACCTCGGCATCCTCGTGCCCTACCTGACCTACACCCTCAAGGCCACCAACAACGGCCCCCAGACCGCCACGACGGCGACCATCACCGCCAGCATCCCCGCAGGCGCCACCGCCACCAACCTCTCCTCGGGCTGCACCGCCACACCCGGCACCGTCACCTGCACCTACAGCGCCATCACCAACGGCGCCAACGCGTCGAAGACCTTCCGCGTCCCCCTCCACCTGCTGTCCCTCGGAAACGTCACCGTCACCGGCCTGCGCACCACCTCCGCCCCGACTGACACCAACGCGACCAACGACACCGACAGCGCCACCTGCCACGTCGTCACTTTCGTCCTCGTCACCTGCTCCTGACCCCATGGGACAGCGGCCACCGCCTGAAGGCGGTGGCCGCTCGCTGCCTCTGACCCCCCATCGCACGAGGCGCCGCCCCGTCGTGCTCAGGCCTCCAGCACGTAGGTCACATAGCCGTCACCGTTGACGTCGCCGGTAGTGGTGAACCCGCGGCGCTCCAGCAGCCTGCGCGAACCGGTGTTGGTCTCCAGGGCCTCCGCGTACAGCGGCCGCTCCCCGAGCTCCGCCAGGAAGAGCTCCAAGCCCCGACCGGCCACGCCACGCCCCCAGAATTCCCGTCCGAACCAGTAGCCGAGATGCCGGCGGCCGTCCTGACGCCAGCTGAGGATGTTCCCGGCGAGCTCACCGTCGACGAGGACCGCCCGGACGAAGTTCTCGGGATTGCCCAGGACCTTCGTGTTCCAGTGCGTCATGAACGGCTCCCGCTCACGCGAGGTGAACCCCACCATGCGCGCGGCCCCGACGTCCGACTCGTGCTGGAAGAAGGTCTCAAGGTCGGCGGGCTCGACCTCGCGCAGACGGATATCAGTCATGACCGACACGCTAGAGGGCCGCTGTGACAGGAACCCACACATGCCCCGGCGGCAGCGAGCTCACCAGCCACCTGCGCGCTTCCGGCTTCAGCAGCCCCACCGTCATGCGGAAGTCGTGCTCGTCCTTCGGCCGTGTCCCCCTCGCCTTGAACATCAGCACCACCTCCGGCGCGAGGTACGTGAGCCCCGCGTGCTCCGCCCGCCCGCCGAGCCGGTCGAACGGCAGTCTGATCCGCCCGCTCCCGCGGTGGAAGACCCACTCCTCTCCCTCCGCCGCCCCCAGCACGAACTGCACCGGCGGCCCCGGAGGAGGCGCCGCGAACGACAGCGTGTGCGGCCCCGGCGTCAGCTCCTCGCCGGTCCAGGGGCGGCTCTGGCCGGTGCGTCCGTCCTCGACCAGCAGCTCGCCGGGGAAGGCCGCGCCGAGTTCGGGCAGGTCGCGCGCCAGCACCAGGACGTCCACATCGGAGTGCTCACGCCAGATCCGTCCGGCGAACAGCGAGAGCGCCCGCCCGCCGGCGATCCACCACCGTCCGGAATACGGCTCCATGAGCGCGGTGAGGCGCTCGGCGTCCAGCGGCTCGTCCATCTCACCGCCGCCGACCAGGCGGTCGCGGGCGGCGTCGAGCAGAGCCGGGTAATCCGGCGCGAAGATCTCCGCCGTCGTCGCCTCCAGGCCGCCCGCCAGGTTCCACAGGGCGACGCGCTCGCCGGGATGCACCGTGTCGCCCCGAAAGTCGTCGCCGTTCATCCGCCGGTGCAGCCACTCGCCGAGCACCAGGGCCTCGTCGCGGCTGAGCCGCACCGTGATCGCGTCGTCCACGCGCGCACCCTACGCTCGCGTCCGCTCGACGCGCCTTCGCACCTTGGTAGAGCGGATTCAGGCGGCTTCGGCCGGAGCCAGTCGGCAAAACGCTCCCTCGACCTGCCTTTCCAGGTCAGGTCAACCGCCCTGCGTGAAGCGGACAACGCCGGAATCGGGGGCGCCTCCCGAGATGCGAGGCGGCTGTAGGTCATGGTCAGGGACTTGGCTGCGTGGAGGACGGGGAGAGTGAGCTCGGCGGTGTACCGGTCACGGAGCAGTCTCGTGAAACGGCAGGCCACCCCGACGAGACGGGTTCGTCTCGTGTCTCCCCGGCGAGTTCGTGTCGCGGCCACGGGGCGCAGACTATGACGGTGAACGACACCAGCCACGAGAACGTATGGATCTTCCACGGCCAGGGCGCGCAGTTCGCCTCGGCGGTGTTCACCTCCGAAGCCGACGGCCGGGCCTGGGCCGCCCGCCACCGGGCGACCGGCGTGCTGACCGAATACCCGGTCGGCGACGGCTGCTATGACATCGCCGTCCGCGAAGGCCGATTCCGTCCCAGCAAGGACCACCACGGCACACCCGACCACGTCGTCCGGTTCGGGCCAGGACTCGACCATGTCCACCTGCACGACGGCGACCAGCCGTAGCCTCGCCGACGACGGAACTCTCCGTCGGCGCCCGTGGGTCCGACGGCCCGCATAGGATTCGGTCCGACCGGGCTGGCGGACGAGGGCGGGTGGCGACGAGGTGCCGAGGATTCTGGACGTGGACATCCGGCTCGACGGGATCGAGATCGACGGTCGACTCCACGCCTACCCGATCCCGCTCGCCGATCTGGAGGCGCTGTTCGACGAGGAGCCCGACAAGATCGACGGGCTCGGTGGACGACGCGCGGGTTTCTGGTCCTGGCGCGAAACGGGGCTGACGGCGAAGCACACCGACGGAGTCCACGTGCTGAACCTGCGGTTGAAGGTCGACGGCCCCGCCCATCGGGTGCGGATCGAGGGTCGCCCTTTCGACGAGGAGTTCGGTCCGACCGGCCCGACCTATCCCAGCCGCGATCTCGGTGATGGCTACGTGGGGGTCCGGCGCACCGACCCGGGGCCCGGCCAGCACGTGGCGGACATCATCGTCGAGCAGAAGGTCCGGCGCCCGAAGAGGAAGAAGGCCGCCCCGGCGAAGAAGAAGCCGACCCCGGTACCCGACGCGGTCGAGTTCAAGGACCTCAACTTCAAACTCCTCGTCGTGCAGGACCTCATGTACGACAAGGGCCTGCTCGAACCCGCCTTCGACCTCGGCGAGTTCATCGACGGGTTCGCCGACCGCGACATCGACGCCGACACCGAGGGGCACGCCCCGATCCCGGAGGCCCTCGCGTACTTCGCCGAGCTTCCCGTGCCCCGAGCCATGCTGAGCGAGGTCGTCGCACTCGAACAGGACGGCGGCAACGACGTCTACCTGCAGATCGCCCCGCTGTGGAGCGGCGAGGACGACTCCTTCGACGTCACCGACTTCAGCGACGTCGAACTGCTCCCCAACCTCAGGTCGATGACGCTGACCGGCGTCGACGAGGAGACCCTTGAGTCCCTGCGGAAGAGGGGCATCGAGGCGGAGCTGCTCTGAACCGGGCGGCGTTGACCACCGATCGAAGCCCGTCGCGTCCAGGCTGACCGAAGCCGGTCAGACGAGGGTGTAGGTCCGCTTGAAGAAGTTGACCCGGTTGTTGGCGTCACTGCTGGAGTAGTTGAAGGTCACGCAGCTCTGCGAGGCCCTGTCGATGGTGCAGGCGCCACCGTCCGGGGTGCCCCAGATCGACGAGCCGCGACACATCGCGACGTACCCGGTACCCGCCTTGGCGTCGTACACCGCGTAGCCGCCGCCGCTCTGTCCCCACCGCAGGCGTCCGTCGGCCGCGCTCCACGTCCCGTCGCCGACCCAACCGTCGACGGTAAGGCCGAACGCCCTCTGCCACTTCTCGGTCGCGTCATCGGTCTTGGCGCCGAAGCGGCCGTCGATGTCGCCCTTCTCCAGATATCCCTCGGCGAACAGGATCGACTGCCACAGCACGACGAGCGCGCGCGAGGCGGCGAGCTCACGCGGCCGGGCGCACCCGCGCCGCTGGATGAGTCAGAGCACAGACACCCCCAGACGCCCACCTCGATCATCGACATCCCTTGATCGGCTCAGGGGTGCCGGTGTCGACGGAGCCGATGGGGCGGTCGAAGTCGCGTCAAGTCTTGCGTGTTGCAGAAGGTTCCCCGATCGCCGGCACGCCCGCCGGGGCACTGGTCTCCACCTCACCCTCGCCAGGGCTTTCCGGCGGCGGGGTGAGTGCATCGGCCAGGCACGTGTCGCGATACGCCGCCCCTGGTGGCGGAGGCCGTGCCGGGTGCATGCTCTGTCGTCACCTGGACGGGATGGCGCATGATGTCCATATCGGACGTGAGGCGGGCACATGTTCGCCGGGTGAGGGGGGTTGATGTCACCGGACGATCAGTGGGTGAAGTGGTTGGTGGTCGCGGGGGGCCTGCTGCAAGCCGTGGTGGTGATCATCCAGGTGGTCCAGAGCCGTCGGGGGAGCGGCAGCGGCGACTTCTCCATCGATCGGGCGACGCGGATATGGGTAATCGCGATGATCGTCAGTTGTGTGGCGGTGCCCGTCACCGACAACGTCGAGCAATCCCGTCCGGACAGCAGGGCTGTGGCGATTGTCAGCCTCGCGGTCTGGCTGACCGCCGGGGGCCTGATGTTCTGGGCGATCATGGTCGCCGCTGTCAGCGTCATCAAGTACGACCAGACCGTGGGCCGCATCTTCGTTCACGCCCTGACGATCGTGTCGTCCATCCTGGTGCTGTTCCTGGTCTACCTGTACAGGTACTGACCGGGTCCCGGCCGGCCGCAGTGTCGTTTTCCTGCTTGAACGGCACGGGCCTGTTCGGCACGTTCGGGTTCCCAGGCCTTTCCCGGCGGCGAAGGGACCACAGTCCGATGCCTACATGTGCGCGCTGCGGCACCACGATTCCACTCGGCTCGGAGGGGGTCTGCGGGCCCTGTCATGAGCCGTACATGCGCGGGATCGCCAAGAAGGTCGAAGACCAGCACGTCAACAGGCTGCCCCGTTCCATGCGGAGGTCGGCCCGACGCAACTACCGGCGACTGCACAACACCGGCGGGGACGGATGCGCGGTCGTGATACTGGCCGCCGCCGCGCTGCCGGGGTTCCTGGCCGCAGCGTGGTTCCTGTTCAGTTGACCATGCTCACGGCGATTCCGCCCGCTTGGCGGCCCACAGGTGCTCCGTGTGGGCGTATTGATCCGCGGGAGCGAGCGCCTATGTGCCACAGGTGGTTGGCGTGGGCATTGCGGTCGACTGAGTAGCACCCGGCGTGCAACCGTCGGCTCACACCGAGCGAAGTTCGGCCGGTTCGTCCTTCGGGACTTGCCCTGCGGGAGATGAGGCCGCCATATGGGCGGCCCGCCGGTAAGGGGGAGCAACGGGCTGGGGGCATTACTGTTGGGCGCGCGGTCATGTTGCCCTGCCCGATCGCCCGCCTGTGCCTGCCCGGAGAACCTCATGCCGTCACGTCGCCGCCCGCTGCCCCTCGACATCGCCGTCGATGTCCTTCAGAAGAACCGTGGCTACTCGGCCATGGTCTGGACCTGCCGGACGGTCGTGGTCCTCGGGCTGTTCCTCGGGTTCTGGGCGGTGAAGTACTACTTCGGCTCCAACGCCTGGGCATGGAGTGCGTTCGCCGCAGCGGCGGCGCTCTACTTCGTGCTGATGTGCGCGCTCTGCACTGCGCCGGCGCGACTGCTCACCGACGGCCGCAACCTGGCCGACGCCTACCTCCGCGATACCCCCGACACCCGCGTCATCGTGCGGTTCACGCGCCAGGTCGTCGACGACTTCGCCAACCCCCTCTTCGATCGCCTGCCTCCGCTGTACTGAACAACGCCAGCATCCGCCCCGACTGCCGCCCGTGCCCGCCCGGAGAACCTCATGCCCTCACCTCGCAGCCCGCTGCCCGTCGATGTCGCCGTCATTGGCCTTCAAATGAGCCTGGGCTACTCGGCGATGATGTGGACCTGCCGGATGCTCGCGTTCGCCGGAATGGTCCTCTGGTACCTCGCGGTGGAGCCCTACTTCCATTCCACCGTCTGGGCGGTGGGCGCCTACTTCGCAGTGTGGGCGCTCTACTTCACGCTGTTGTGTGCCGCTTGCGGAGCATCGGCGCGGCTGCTCACCGACGGCCGCAACCTCGTCGATGCCTACCGCCACCAAGCCCCTGACAAGAGCGTCACGGTGCGGCTCACGGGCCAAGTCTTCGGAGACTTCTTCAACCCCGCCTTCAACCAGCTGCCTCCGACGCACTGAACAGCGCGGGCGCCCGCCTTGACCGCGACTGAGCGCGGAATCGGTGTCCCCACTACGGGGTGCGCTACGCCTTGAGTCACACCTTTGTTGCGGTGGGTGTGCACAGTGGATCTCATGTCCGAGCGAGCCCATGCTCCCCGTCTTCGACGATCCGCCGAGCACGCCGCACGCTCATGTCCATCGAGGTCGGCCAGGAACCCTGAGGAGCGCTGACGCCCGACGGGCGATTGTCACCGTGTCACCGCTGTCGCGGGCGTTCTCGCTGGAGTTGCAACGCGGAGCAGGATGCGGAAGGACGTCTGCTCCGCGTGGCAACATGTGGAGTCTCACGCGAGGGACTGCGGTCTCGAACGTGAGACCAGTGCCCACAGCGACATGGAGGAGGTCCGGGTGACCAAGACGCCGCGGTCGAGGCACCGGATCCGGAAGCGCAGTGGTGGACCACGACCGACGTGGCCGCCTACCTGCACGTGAGCGTGTCGACCGTCAGCAACTACCGCCGCCGCGAGCAGATGCCGCAGCCCGACGAGACATTCGGCCGGACGCACCTCTGGAGCCCTCGCCGCATCGTCGAGTGGCACGAGAAGCGTCCCCGTCCGGGCGTCGGCGGCCGACCGGCTCACACCGAGGCGACCAAGGAAGGTGGCACCGAATGAAGCTCCTAGTCCTCGGCGGCACGGCCTTCGTCGGCCGCGCCATCGTCGAGCATGCCCTTGCCGCCGGCCATGAGGTGACGACGTTCAACCGTGGCGCTTCCGACTCCGACGTTGATGGCGTGCGCGCCCTCCGAGGCGACCGGAACGTCCCGGCTGACGTGCGCCGCCTGCGCGAGTCCGGCGAGTGGGAAGCGGTCATCGACACCTCCGGCTATGTCCCGCGCAACACGCTCGCGGTCGCCCAGGAGTTGCGCGAGGTCGCCGACTCATACGTCTTCATGTCGACTGTCAGCGTCTACGCCGACTGGCCGGTCAAGCCGCTCACCGAACAGTCGCCGGTACTGGAGTGCCAGCCGGACGCCGGTCCCGACTTCGGCGAGGACACCGAGGACGGCCCGACTCAGTACGGCTACCAGAAGTCCGGGTGCGAGGCCGCCGCCCGCCTCGCCTTCGAGGATGAGTACACCGCCGTCATCCGTCCCGGTGTCGTGCTCGGTCCGCGTGAGTACGTCGGTCGCCTCCCTTGGTGGTTGCGACGGGTCGCCGCCGGCGGGCGTGTCGTCGCACCTGCACCCGCGATGCGGCCGATCCAGCCGATCGACGTTCGCGACCTTGCTGCTTTCGCCGTCCGATGCGCCACCGAGAGGCTGTCGGGAGCCTTCAACGCCGCTGCGCCGATCGGACCGACAACCTTCGGTGACATGCTCTCGGCCTGCGTCGACGTTACCGGCTCGGATGCTGAACTTGCTTGGGTGCCCGACGAAGTCCTCCTGGCCCACGGCGTCCGGCAGTGGTCGGAACTTCCGCTGTGGCGCACGTTCGAAGGAGTATGGGGCGTCGACGCGACTCGCGCTGCTGACGCTGGTTTGACCTGTCGACCCATCGCCGACACTGTCCGCGACACCTGGGCTTGGATGCACGCGCAGCCCGAGTTCGGCGAGCAGCACGAACGTGCGGCCGAGATCGGGCTTGGCGTCGAGCGCGAAGCGGCGATCCTCGCCGACCTCACGTAGCTACGGCAGCTTGATGGCCCGTCGCTCTTTAGGACCTCTTCACGAGCTCGGCTCACCAGGGCAACCGTCCAGCTGTGGAGTCAAGCGCCGGAGAAGGCCCGGCTCAGGGCGAGCAGGTTCTCTTGGGGGCTGCTAGGTTTCCGAACGCTGTGAGCACCATGGCAGACGCGAATCTCGTACCGCCGTGATGGCTGCGGCCACCAACGGCACGGCCTCGGGTGGTGTGTCGGCGTCGCCTGTGGCGGGCAGGAGTAGCAGCAGGCGCTCGGCGGGGCCGAGCTTTTCGGTGTGCCGCTGTGCGGTTCCGACAAGTTCGGTCCAGGAGAGGGCAGGGCCGATGAAGTTGCCGTCGAGACAGACGGCCGTGATCGGCTCGGCGATCTCAGGTCCGGTCACCACGTAGTCCGATCCCGCGTCGTCGAGACAGTTTCGAAAGACGATGTGAGCGGTGCTACCAGCACTGAGGTCGATGGAAATGACCGGCCAGGATTCGGGCTGTGAGAGCTTGCCGAGGAGCTCTTCGACGTCGGCGCGATCGACGTCGAAGGCATCGACGGCCGCGGGTGAGCCGCCGAGGCTGTAAAGGAAGGCCGACCAGAAACGGGGATCGTCGACCAGACCGCTCGCATCGGACAAGATCGAGGGATCAAGTGGGGGCACGAAGTCGTTGAGGTAGCTGGTCAGGGGCACGACGTCATCCTGACAGATCTGCTCACCAGCCCGCGATCCTCACGTAGTCGCGGCTGCTTGCCACTCCTGGAGCTCGGCTTGGAGGCGAACAGCCTCCGGGTCCGACTCCAACGCTTTTCGGTGAGCTGGTCGCGGACCCGGTTCATCCGGCCGACCAGGGCGACCGTGCGGCGGGTCGTCGGACTCGCCGAAGGATGCGAGGGTCGCCACGCACGGCGTGGGCGCGAGAGGCGATGTAGAGGAGTCGAACGCGGGAGGTTCCGGCGGGGGCGATTGCCAGGCCGCGCTCGCCGCCAAGGCGCGCGCCGGTTCGTCGTCTCAGAAGTCCAATGCGGCGGTCCTGACGACCCTCGCCGACCTCGGATGGATCCGGCCTGTCGGTCCCAGCGGGAAGGCCTTCAGGTCTTCGATGGCGAGAGCACCGCGGCCAAGGCGCTGCTGAAGACGCCGGCGCCTGCGCCGCAGGCCGAGCCGACACGACTTCTGACCGTATTCTGACCAGCGAGCCGGATCCGCCCGTTCAGGACCGGAGCCAGCCGGACACGTAGCGCGGGCAGAAAAACGCCCCCTCGACCTGTTCTCGCAGGTCAGGGGGCGTTCCTCGTGCTCTTCGGCGGAAGCTGTGGGATTCGAACCCACGGAGGCTTTCACACCTCAGCAGTTTTCAAGACTGCCGCCCTCGGCCACTAGGCGAAGCTTCCCTTGCCGGCGGACCGGGCCGCCGTCGTCGGTTCCGTGCCGTTGGAACCGTCGTCCCAGTTTGCCAGATAGCATCCGGATCATGCGAGCGGTGGTGGCGAGTGAACCGGGTGGCCCCGAAGTCCTGAACTGGGCGGAGGTGCCCGATCCGGTCGTGGGCCCTTCCGACGTCCTCCTGCGGGTGGCGGCGGCCGGTGTCAACCGGGCCGACCTCCTCCAGCGGCAGGGGCACTATCCGCCGCCGGCGGGGGCGTCTTCGGTCCTGGGGCTGGAGTGTTCGGGGACGGTGGTGGCGGTCGGCGAGAAGGTGACGCGCTGGGCCGTTGGCGACGAGGTGTGCGCCCTGCTGTCCGGCGGCGGTTACGCCGAACTGGTGGCGGTCGACGAGGGTCTCGTCCTGTCCGTCCCGAGTGGAGTGTCGCTTGTGGACTCCGGTGGGTTGCCGGAGGTGGCGGCGACGGTGTGGTCGAACGTGTTCGGTGCCGCCCGGCTGACGGCGGGGGAGACCTTCCTGGTCCATGGTGGGGGTGGCGGGATCGGGACTTTCGCGATTCAGCTCGCGGTGGCGCGCACGGCTCGGGTCTTCACGACGGCCCGCGGTGAGAGCCACGCCCGGCTGCGTGAGTTGGGGGCGGAGGTGACCATCGACTACCGGGAGGGCGACTTCGCCTCGGTCGTCAGGGAACTCGGTGGCGCCGACGTCATCCTCGACAACATGGGCGCGTCCTACCTCGCGCCGAACCTCGACGCGCTGGCCGCCGACGGACGCATCGTGGTCATCGGCCTGCAGGGCGGGCGCAAGGGTGAACTGGACCTGGGCAAGCTGATGGCGAAGCGGGGGACGATCCACGGCGCGGGGTTGCGGGCACGTCCGCTGCGGCAGCGCGTGTCCATTGTGGGCGAAGTGGAGTCGCAGGTCTGGCCGCACATCGCCGACGGGACCGTCGCTCCGGTGGTGGAGGCCTACATCCCGATGAGCGAGGCTGCCGAGGCGCACGCGCGGGTGGAGAAGGGCGGACACGTCGGCAAGGTCCTGCTGACGCTCTGACCATGGGCCGAAGGCCTGACGGGGGCCGGTGGCGACCGAACCTCCGGTCGATGCCGGGCCCCGCGCGCGTTCCTGCGGTGAGCGCATGCCACCGACTGCATCGCCTGCCCGGCAACGGATCCAGGCTCTCGACGTGCTGCGCGGCCTCGCGCTCTGCGGCATCCTCGTCGCCAACGTCCGGCCGATCGCCAACGCCGGCGGCCCACCGGTCGCGGCCACGGCGGGCGGTTCGCCCTGGCCGGGACTGCTGGTCGACCAGCGCTTCTTCCCGGTCTTCTCCCTGCTCTTCGGCGTCGGCTTCATCCTGCTCCTGGAGGCCGCGCGGCGCCGGACCGAGCGGCCGCGGCTGATCCTCCTGCGGCGCCTGCTGATCCTGGCCGCCATCGGCCTCGCCCACCACTTCCTGCTCTGGGACGGCGACATCCTCACCGTCTACGCCGTCGTCGGCCTCCTCGTCCTGCTGCCGTCGACGTGGCTGCCGCGCTGGGTCACCGCCGGACTCTTCACCGCCGGCGCCTACGTCTGCGCCGTGCTGCTCCTCCTGCGCACGCCGCTGCGCCGAGCCCTGACGGTGGTGTTCGCCCCGCTGGGCCGGACCGCGCTGAGCAACTACATCACCGCGTCGGCCGTCGTCCTTCTGCTCTCACAGTTCATCGACGGTAGGCCCGAGACGTGGCCTGCCGCGACGGTTCTGTCCATCGCCGCCGCGGTGCTCGCAGCACAGTGGACCTTCGCGACGCTCTGGTTGCGCCGCTTCGCCAACGGGCCGCTCGAAGGCCTGTGGCGGCGCGCCACCTGGGGCAGAGCGGCGCCCTAGCCGAGTCCGACGAGCCTCGCCAGCAGGTACGCCTCCGTGCCGGCCAGGCCCACCGAGCAGAACAGCGCTCCGGGCGTGGTCGGCGCCTCGCCGTCCAGCACCGCTCCCAGCGATACGATGCGCCCCTCGTGCGGCGTCCCGGCCAGCACGAACGGCGGGTCGTAGGCGTGCAGCTGTGCGACGGAGTCGGTGGTGACCAGCCGCGCCCGCTCGGCCAGGGACACGTCGAACTCGGCGCGGCCGTACTGCTTGGGCCCCAGCGTCGTCACGAAGGCCTCGGAGTCGATGGCCGCGGTGTGGAGCACCGGCTCGGCCGAACTCGTGGCCAGCACGACGATCTCGGCGCCCTCGACGGCCGCCTCGGGCGTGTTCACCGCCTGGACGTCGATGCCGTAGCGCTCGGCTGCGTTCGCGGCGAAGGCGTGGCGGCGCTCGGAGTTGCGGCTGTAGACCCGCACCCTCGACAGTGGACGGACCGCGCCAATCGCCCACAACTGCATCCACGCCTGCGGGCCGGTGCCGATGATGCCCATGGTGGAGGCCGACGGCGCGGCCAGCGCGTCGGCCGCCACACCCCCGATCGCGCCGGTGCGCATGCGCCCGAGGTCCCGGCCGATCGCGATGCCGGCCACCGACCCGTCGGAGGCGTCGTGGACCACCACGAGCTGCTCGCCGCCGGCGATCGTGTCGTAGGAGCGGTAGCCGTACCAGCGGTCGCCGAGACGGCCGGCGGTGTAGATGAGGTCGCCGTCGCCGAGCTCGGCGTGCACGCGCGGCGGAGCGGCGAGCTCCCCGCGGTGCGCCGCCAGGATCGCGTCTCGGCACACGGCGACGGTGCCCGCCGCGTCGATGAGCTCGGGAAGGTCCGCGTCGGTCAGTACGGTCGCCATCACCCGAGCCTAGGGGATCCGCAGGCCTCTCAGAAGCCCTTCGAGCGCCGCGACGGTCTCGTCGAGCCCGTACTCGGCGGGTTCTCGCGCCAGTCCGACGGCGGCCTCGTTCATCGCTCCCGACAGCAGGCGTGTCAGGGGCGTGAGCGGGCGCGAGGCGATGACGCCGTCGGTCATCAGCCCGCACAGCGCCTCGCCGAGGTGGCGGGCGGAGGAGGAGTCGTCGATCTCGCGCCACTCGTTCCAGCCGAGCACGACGGGCGCGTCGACCAGCACGATCCGCCGGATCCCGGGGTCGGCGCCGGCCGTCAGGAAGGCCCGGCAGCCCGCCAGGAAGGACTCCCACGGGTCGGCGACGGCGTCGGCGGCCGCCGCGACCCGCTCACCGAGGTCCTCCTGCGCCTGGCGCACCACGGCGGTGAACAGCCCGAGCTTGCTGCCGAAGTGGTGGTAGGCGGCGCCCTTGGTCACCCCGACGGCCTTGGCGACGTCGTCGAACACGACCGCGCCGTACCCGTCTGCGGCGAAGCGCCGGCGTCCCTCGGTCAGCAGCGCCCGCCGGGTCTGCTCTCGCTGTTCGGCCCTCGTTGACATACCCAGAGTATGCCAGTTAGGGTTTCGCATACCCAAGGTATGCGAACTTCAGGAGACGACATGGCCCTTCAAGGCTTCTACCCCGTCCTGTGCAGCGCCGACGTCGCCGCCGCCCGCGACTTCTACGTGACCCACTTCGGCTTCGAGCCCACCTTCGAGGCCGACTGGTACGTCAGCCTGCGACGCCCCGACGCGCCCCATTTCGAGCTGGCGCTGCTCGACCCGGCCCACCCCACGGTGCCGGCGGCGTACCGCAGGCCCCTCCAGGGCGGCCTGCTGCTCAACTTCGAGGTCGATGACGTCGACGCCGAGCACCGGCGGCTCGTCGTCGAGGCGGGCCTCACCGAGGAGCTGTCACTGCGCAGCGAGGAGTTCGGTCAGCGCCACTTCATCGTCGCCGGGCCCGACGGCGTCCTCATCGACGTCATCACCACCATCCCGCCGGGCGAGGCCTACGCCGCCGCCTACGACGTCTGAGTGATCTCCCGAACGTCCCACACCCACACGCCGTCGACCCGCTCCCCGGCGCCGAGCAGGTCGGTGAGCGTGCTCAGCAGGGCCGCCTGCGAGGGCGTGTCGGCGAGCACGACCGCGTCGGCCTTCCAGTCGGTCAGGTCGATGCGCGCCTGGATGATGTGCGCGGGCGTGATCTCGGGGACCTGACCGGAGCGGTCGACCCAGAACAGCAGGTTCGCCGTCGGGTTGCGCGGCCCGCTCCACATTCCGTCGCCGGTCTCGGGATGCGGGCCGATGAAGGCGCCGAGCGGGACCGCGAAGCCGAGGTCGGCGGCGACCTGCCAGCGCATCCCCGTCCAGTTCACCTCACCCGGCAGCGGGACGGGGATGAGCGTGCGGCCCTCGTCGACGTAGTCGTCCCAGGTGCCGGCGGTGAAGAACGCCGGGATGCCCGAGCGCTCCGAGGTCACCACCGGCAGCGGCAGCAGCGGGATCAGCGCGACCGCGACCGCCGCGAACCAGCCGACCCGCAGGTTGCGGTACAGCGACTCGTCCGACCGTCGCGGCTTGAGCAGTCCGGTGCCCAGCCCGCGCACCTTGTCGATGCCGTAGGCGACCAGCAGCGCGATGATCGGCAGCAGCGGCAGGCTGAGCCTGGTCGGCAGGGTCGAGTCGATCAGCGGCACGTGCTCCACGAGCGCGTAGGGGCCGGGGATCCCGGTCCACCATCCGTTGATCTTCACCTCGGGCCCGAAGGAGAAGAGCATGAACACCAGGCAGGTCAGCACCGCCGCGCGCAGCGCCTTGTGCCGGTTCCACAGCCACACCGTGAACACCACGAGGAGCAGCACCAGGCCCCAGCCGTAGAAGGTGTTCTCCTCGGTCGGGTTGTGCCGCAGCGAGAACCCCGGCGGCTGAAGGGTTCCGGCGATCGAGCCGGTCGGCAGCGCGACGTAGGAGGCCAAGTCGGCCTCGAAGGAGCGCGCCGCCCACGGAATGCCCACATAGGACGCAGGGCCGAAGAACTGGTACCACAGCGGGTATCCCAGCAGCACGATCCCGAGGCCGGCGGCGACGCTCAGACCCTTGAGATAGCGCGGGATCCACTCGCGGACCTGGTCCCAGCGCATGAAGGCGTAGAAGATCGTGAAGACCATCATGAACAGCGCGATGAGGAAGACGATCTCCTCGCCGATGAACATCTGCACCACGATGAGCAGCCCGAGCGAGATCCCGCCCCGCCAGGTGCGGCCGGGCTCCCGCAGGCGCAGGATCTGCAGGATGATGAACGGCACCAGCACCATCGCGGTGAAGTTCAGGTGCGCGTTGGCGTGCGACATCGTCGCCGGGCCGAAGGCGCACAGCGCCGCGCCGACGAAGGCCGCCACGCGCGACAGTCGCAGCTGCTTGACCATCACGTAGTACCAGGCCGCCGCCGTGCCGAACAGGCCGAGCGTCATGGCGAGGGTGTACGTGAAAGGCGCGCCGAAGGCGAGCGTGAACGGGGTCATGACCGCGCCGATCGCGATCACCGAGGTGTTCGCCATCAGGTTCACGCCGAGGGGGGCGTTGAGCAGCTTCGTCCCGAGCGGGTTCTCCCAGTGCGTGATCGAGTAGGCCGCGTGCTCCAGCATCCACTCGAAGAGCTCCTGGTCCCCGCCGGGGTTGTTGCTCATGATCCGGCCGTTGGGGTTGAGCCACAGGTTCGAGATCACCCACACCGACGCCAGGAAGTAGACGGTCAGCGCCAAGCGGTGCGGACGCAGCCGGGCTCCGAGGGCACGCCAGCGACTGCGCACAGGTAGACCTCCATCTATCGCTTCACCACCGCGGCCGGCGGCGTGGCCGCAGTGAGTATACGAAGTAGGGCGTAAGGGCCTGCCCGAGTGCTTGCCGTGCCGCTTCGCGGCGGGCGCGGCAGGCGGGAGTTACGCGTCCGCCGACCTGGTGAGCACCAGCGACGGCGGCCCGTCGGGGTCGGGACGGAACTCCACCGACTCCTCGCCGTCGGTGTACAGCTGGACGCCGCCGATCATGCCGAGGCCGTCGTCCTCGATCGACAGGTACACGAAGTCACTGGAGAAGTCGCTGACGACGAACTCCCAGTCTCCGTGGAAGTCGATGAGCTCCGCGCCGCCGCCACCCGTGGAGTCGTCCGCCGAGATGCCGGTGGCGGTGAAGCTCCCGTCGGCCCCCAGCGAGATCTCGCCGCCGGTCTCGTCGTCGCGGTACACACCGGGGAGCCTGTCGGGGTCGACCTCGGCCGCGCAGCCCGCCGTGAGCGTCGCGGAAACGGCCAGGACGCCCAGGAACCACGATCCCAACTTGATCATCACGGGCCCAGCGTAATGCGGCCCGCGCCCGGAAGACGGCGACGGCGAACCCCCGTACCCTCCCCTGCATGACGAGTGGCACCCACGATCCGCTGCGGCGGCAGCGCGGCACCGAGGTCCTGCTGGTCCTCGCCCTGTCCCTGGGCCAGTCGGCCGTGTACTCACTGGTCAGCATCGTGGCCAAGCTCACCGCGCCCGGCGGCCTGAGCCAGGCGACCTCCACCCTGAACGGCTCGGTCGCCCCCGACCGGCCCTGGCTGGACCTGACCTACCAACTCCTCAACATCGTGTTCGCGCTCGTGCCGGCCGCGCTGGCCATGCACCTGCTCGCCCGTGACGGCGCCAGCCCGTGGCGCACCGTCGGGCTCGACCTGCGGCGGCCCGCCTTCGACCTCGGCAGCGGCGCCGGCCTCGCGGCGCTCATCGGCATCCCCGGCCTCGCGCTCTACTTCGCCGCGCGCGAACTCGGCATGAACACCACCGTCGTCGCCGAGGCCCTGCCCGGCGTGTGGTGGGCGGTGCCGGTGCTGGTGCTGGCGGCGGTGCAGAACTCGCTGCTGGAGGAGATCGTGGTCGTCGGGTATCTGATGACCCGGCTCCAGCAGTTGCGCTTCGGAACGACGGCCGTGATCGTGTGCAGCGCGCTGCTGCGCGGCTCCTACCACCTTTACCAAGGGTTCGGGGGATTCGTCGGCAACTTCGTCATGGGACTGGTCTTCGGATACTGGTTCAAGAGGACCGGCCGGATCGGCGGACTGGTCGTCGCACACGCCCTGCTCGACATTGTGGCCTTCGTCGGTTTCGCCCTTTTCAAAGAACAACTGGCCTGGCTCACGGGCTGAATACTCCATTTACAGATCTCGATTTGATAACGCCCAGGCAACTAATCGTGATCAAGTGTTTGTGAGATATTTCCCAAGCACTTCGTTTTCCCTAGGCTCCGCCTAGCGCGGTCGTGTGACCGTGCTCGGAGGAGGCAACAACTAGTGTCGTTTCAGCGAATGGTCGGGTTCAAACGCCCGGCGGCGCTGGCTTTCACCACTGCGGCGGTAACGGCGTTCGCACTGGTGGGCACAGGAAGCGCGCAGGCCGACCCGGGTCTCCCGGGTGACGAAACATATGAATCCGGCCTTTATCTCGTCCAGGTGGTCGGAGCGCCCGCCGCGTCTTATGACGGCGGCATCTCCGGACTGGCCGCGACAAAGGCCCCGGAAGGCGAGCAGTTCGATGCCGCCGACCCCGACGTAAAGCGCTACGAGGATTTCCTGGCACAGACCCAGGAATCGGTCCTCGGCAACGTCCCCGGCGCCGACAAGCTCTACAGTTACGACACCACTTTCAACGGCTTTGCGGTGAATCTGACCGCGGCCGAGGCCACCAAGATGGCCAAGACCAACGGTGTCGTCAACATGTGGCAGAACGAGCTCCACCAGAAGGACACCGCCAGCACCCCGGCCTTCCTCGGCCTGACCGGTGAGAACGGCGTCTGGGAGAAGCAGTACGGCGGCAGCGAGAACGCCGGCTCCGGCGTCGTCGTCGGCGTCATCGACACCGGCTTCTGGCCGGAGAACCCCTCTTTCGCGCCGCTGCCCGAGCCGCGCCCGGAGGGTGAGGAAGAAGCCGTCTACGGCGACGGCGAGCTGGACCTCGGCTTCACCGGCACCTGCGACACCGGTGCCGACGCCGACGCGACCGCCAACGTCGAGTGCAACAACAAGGTCATCGGCGCCCGCTACTTCGACGAGGGCATCAAGGCCAGCTCCACCCCGCCCATCGACGGCGAGTTCGAGTCGCCCCGCGACTACGGCGGCCACGGCAGCCACACCGCCTCGACCGCCGCCGGTAACTTCGGCGTCGACGCGAGCATCGACGGGACCTCCGTCGGCAAGATCTCCGGCATGGCCCCCGCCGCCCGCATCTCGGTGTACAAGGCGTGCTGGGAGACCATCGACCCGGACGCCTGCGCCACCACCGTCGACCTCGTCGCCGCCATCGAGCAGGCCACGACCGACGGCGTCGACGTGATCAACTACTCGATCTCCGGTTCGCGCAACTCGGTGATCGACCCGGTCGAGATCGCGTTCTTCGGTGCCGCCGCCGCCGGTGTCTTCGTGGCCGCCTCGGCCGGTAACTCCGGTCCGACCGCGAGCACCGTCGCCCACAACTCCCCGTGGCTGACCACCGTCGCCGCCAGCACCCACGACCGTGACTTCTCCGCCGCCGCCGTTCTCGGCGACGGGCAGAAGCTCACCGGCGCGGGCCGCGGCGCGGCGCTGCCCAGTACCCCGGTCGTGCTGTCGAAGGACATCCCGGCCGCCGGTGCCAGTGCCACCGACGCCAACCTGTGCGTGATCGGCGCCCTCGACCCGGCCAAGGCCGCCGGGAAGATCGTCGCCTGCCAGCGCGGTGTCAACGCCCGGACCGACAAGTCGCTGGCCGTCAAGCAGGCCGGCGGCACGGGCATGATCCAGTACAACGTCGCCGGTGGCGCCTCCGACGTCGGCGCGGACTTCCACGCCGTCCCGAGCGTCCACATCACCGCCGCCGACGGCGTCAAGCTGCTCGCCTACCTCAAGACGGCCAACCCCACGGCCGCCCTCGAAGCCGGCAAGCAGGTCTCCAAGCCCGCCCCGACCATGGCCGACTTCTCCTCGGCCGGTCCCGCCCTCACCGGCGGCGACCTGCTCAAGCCCGACATCACCGCTCCCGGTGTCGACGTGATCGCGGCCGTGGCCCCTCCGGGCAACGGCGGCAACAACTACTCGTCGTACCAGGGCACCTCGATGTCGAGCCCGCACATCGCGGGCCTGGCGGCGCTGGTCATCGGCAAGAACCCCGACTGGTCGCCCGCGGCGGTCCGGTCGGCGCTGATGACGACGGCGACCACGAAGGACAACACCGGCGCGCCGATCCAGCGCGGCGGCAAGGACGCGACCCCCTTCGACTACGGCTCCGGCCACGTCCGCGTCGCCAAGGCCTTCGAGCCCGGCCTCGTGTACGACTCCGGCACCATCGACTGGGTCCGCTACGCCTGCGGCCTTGAGCAGTGGCAGTTCCTTCAGGGCGGCCCGGAGATGTGCGACGAGTACGGTGCCATCGACCCGAGCGACCTGAACTACCCCTCGATCGCGGTCGCCGGCCTCGCCGGCAAGCAGACGGTCACCCGCACGGTGACCAACGTCGGCAGCAAGACCGAGACGTACTTCGCGACCACCGTGGCGCCCAAGGGCACCAAGGTCAGCGTGGACAAGCAGAGCATCACCCTTCGCCCGGGCACGTCGGCGACCTTCCAGGTCACCATCACCCGGACCGACGGCAAGCTCGGCACCTACGCCTTCGGCTCGCTGACCTGGCGCTCGCTCAAGGGCGTAGAGGTCCGCAGCCCGATCGCGGTCAAGCCGGTCGCCCTCGCGGCGCCCGCCGAGGCCAACGGTTCGGGTGTCGACGGTTCGCTGAAGCTCAACGTCATCCCCGGCTACACCGGCAAGCTGAACCCGGTCGCGACGCCGCTGGCGGCCGACCAGGTCACCACCCTGCCGCTGCAGACCGGTCCCGAGGGCTTCGACCCCAACAACCCCGTCACCAGTGACCGGGTCGGCAAGGTCGAGCTGTCGGTTCCGGCCGACGCGTACTTCGCGCGGCTGTCGACGTCCGACGCCGACTTCGCGCAGTACGGCGAGGGCACCGACGTGGACCTGTTCGTCTTCCAGAAGGACGGCGACCAGCTCGTCTACCTGGGCAACTCGGCGGCGGGCGGCTCGAACGAGACGGTCGACCTGAGCCCCGGCGCGGACTACGTGCTGTTCGTCGACCTGTACGCCGCGCCCGTCGCGGCCCTCGACGTGCCCGTGCACTCGTGGGTCGTCGGCGGCGCGGGCGCCGAGCTGACGGTGACGCCGGCCTCGTCGTCGGTCACCACCGGCAAGACGGTGGCGCTGACCGCGAGCTGGTCGGGCCTGGAGCCCGGCGGCAGCTACCTCGGGGCCGTCGTCTACCTCGACGGTTCCGGTGCCTCGGTCGGCGAGACGATCGTGAACGTCAAGTCCTGACCGGATGGAATCGCCGCCCCCCGCCGCGAGGTGGGGGGCGGTTTTTCGGTCCGTACGGGGAGTAATGGGGCGCGGTGCGGGGTGCGGGGGAAGAGCGGCCCAACCACTTTGCGCGGGGTTCTCGGCGCCCGGTATGCTCGACCGGCGCGTATCCGTTCGGCGGATGCGTGTGGAGGCTTCGCCTAGTCTGGTCTATGGCGCCCGCCTGCTAAGCGGGTTTGGGGTTCATCCCCCATCCCGGGTTCAAATCCCGGAGCCTCCGCAGTAGCTTGTGGAACGGCCCCTCACCTGCGGTTGCGCGGGGGAGGGGCCGTTTCCTATGGCGGGGGGCCTTCGGGGGGTCTCACTGCGGGGGCGCTTGCCCGTGAACTTCCCTAGGGTGGCGGCATGGAACCGCAGCGCACGCCCGTAGACCAGCCCAAGAGTCTCCAGGTCGCCGACGATCTGCGGCTACAGATCGAGCGCGGCGACCTCGCCCCGGGCGACGCGCTGCCCACGATCGCCGACCTGAGCGCGCGCTGGGGTTACAGCGTCAACGTCGTGCGCGACGCGTTCGAACTGCTCAAGGCGCAGGGACTTGTCAGCGGCGGTCGTGGCCGGCCCGCGAAGGTCCGCGTGCCGCTCCGCCGGATCGTGCGGTCGTCCGACCGCCACCAGGAGGAGAAAGACCTGGTGCTGCTCAGCGAAGAGGAGCGGCGCGGTCCAGGTGCCGCTGAGACGCTCCAGCTCCAGTTCACGGCCACGTACGAAGAGATCCGGGCGGACGTGGCGCTGGCGGAGGCCTTCGGGATCGACGAGGGCGCGAAGCTGCTTCAGCGGATCTACGAGACCACCGACCCGGCCACGCGCCAGCGGCAATCGTGGAGCGTGTCCTACCTCCCGCACGATCTGATCAGCGCAAACCCCGCCCTGCTCGACTCGGCGAACGAGCCGTGGCCCGGCGGCACGCAACACCAGCTCCACACGGTCGGCGTCGAAGTCGTGCGCGTCGTCGACGAGGTCGCCGCGACCATGCCGACGACCGTGGACCTCAAGCTGTGGGGCATGGAGAAGGGCGTACCGCTGCTCAAGGTCCGCCGGATCTCCTTCGACGAGACCGGCCGCGTCGTCGAGATTTCCGACGCCGACTACCCCGCCGACCGCACCGAACTGCGGTTCACGATCCCGCTGGCGAAGTGGTGACGCCGATGGCGGGCATGCGCGTCTGCGTCGTCCGGAATGGAGCCACCACCGGTCGACGTCGACACGATCCGCCGCCTGTGCAAGTCGCACGACCTAGTTGTCCTCGACAACGCCGGATCCCTGTGGAGCGCCCCGGAAGCGTCGCAGGAGTGGCAGCGCCAGGCCCTCGCCGCCCACGTCCCGACGATCGCCCGACACCACGGCCCGGCCTGGCAGGGCGTCGCACTGCGAACGCCCACCCCTGACACTGTCCCGCTGCATCACCCTGCCCTGCTTCACGTCATCATCAATGACCTGACTCGCGCCGGGACTGCTCCGCGGCCACGTGTCCCCGCAGGCCGACGTGTACGCCGCCGCCGACGTCGTCCTGTTCCCGTCCACGTGGGAAGGCTGGGGCCTGCCCGTTGTCGAAGGCGCGGCTGCCGGTCGACTCATCGTCGCCGGGCCGTATCCGGTTCTCGACGAGATCCGCGAGGCAGGCATCAAGGTTTACGACCCCGACGAGGTCGAAGAGGTGGCCTGGCTCCGGCCACCCCCAGGAGTACGCGGCCGTCGTCGACGCTAACCGCGCTGTGGTTCGCGACCGCTTGGACCTGGCGGTGCTGCCCGGGAAGCTTCAGCAGCTCGCGCAACGGGCGGGTCACCTTATGGCCAGCTAGCGCGCGATCCGCCTGCCTCGCGACCGGGCCTTCCAGGTCACGGGGGTATCGACATAACCTGTGCCGTCGCACGTGGGGCAGCGCCCGGGATCGCTACCCATGCCCGAACCCATACCGGTGACCTTCACCAGTCCCGCAATAGAGCGCCCGCCCCGGCATTCAGGGCACCGGTGTCCCCTGTGACCACCGTCCTGCGGTTCACCCTCACTCTCCGAAGCATCGTCCACAGAGCACACGCTAGTGACCTGTTATCCCGCCCGCGAACCGATAATCGACGCCGCTGAAACGGGGTAAGCGCTAGTGAGGTGGCGAGGGTGTGAGGAGACTTAGCGAGGTCTGGTCCCGCTGGCTCCATGCGTCAGGTGAGGCCGTCAGGGTCTCGAATGCCTCTCGTAGGTCAGCCGCCTCGGGCAAGTCGTGTTCTTCGACCGCCTCGACGATCTCTGCAGCTCTCCACTGGTTGGACGGGACGATGCGCCCGGACTCGATCGCGCGCTGTGTGGCGTTGGCGGCTTCGTCGAGTTGGCCGGCGGCGATGAGGGCAAGGGACAGGTCGACGTGGGCGCTGGCCGTGCGGCGTGACCAGTGCGCGGGGTCGGGTCCGGCGTCGAGGTGGTTGATGACTTCGCGGGCGTACTGCTCGGCGGCAGGGTCACAAGCCCAAGCGAGGGTTGTCGCGGTGTAGGCCAGAGCCTTCGTCGGGTCGTAGCGGTAGTGATGGCTCGGCTCGCTGGGCATGCCGACCGCCCCTGACATCCGTTGGACGCGTTCGATCACCGCTCGTGTCTCGACGGTCTGCCCGAGTCGCGCCCGAGCACGTCCTTCCTGTGCGGTCGCCTGGATCATCGCCGACGATCCGGTCGGGGCGACGGTCTGTGCTGCCTGCGACAGCGCTGCCGCCTCCACGTATTGGCCTCGCGTCACCAGCCGCCAGGCCTCGGTTTCCCGGCACCAGGCGATGATCTCGGGATGCCCGGCCTCACGCGCCAGCGTCGCGGCTGCCTGAAGACGCGCGGTTGCGGCGGCGTCTTGGGCAAGGTCGATGTGGAGGGTCGCGGCGATGAGACTCAGCCAGCCGCCGATGACGAGGATCCGGCGGCGTTCAGCGAGCGTGGCGCGCGCGTCTAGGAGTCGGGCGACGTAGCCGGAGTAGCTGCGGACGCGGTCGAGGAGCTGGCGCGGCGGTGTCGAGGGATAGGCGATCGCGAGGTCGTCGAACGCGTGCTCAAGCTGGGTCAACGTCGCGTCACCAACGTCGGATGCCGAGACCCGCCGCACCAACTCCAGCGCCGCCAACTCATCGTCGACAGCTGACGGCGGCGAAGGAGGGGCCGGTGGAGCGACGGTCGCAGCCTTCCGCAGGCGCCCTTTCGTGCCAAGAACACTGTCGAGCGCCCGCGCCAGGTTCTCCGACGGCGGCTGCTGTCCCGACAGGACACGAGAGACGTAGGAGACGTCATAGTTCGCCGCTCTCGCGGCCGCACGCATCGAATAGCCGGCCGCCACCATGGCCTCGCGGGCAAGTTCGCCGAACGTCTCCATCTGTCCATGGTGCACCCGTTTCGCACCGTTGACTGTTGCCGTCCGCGCTTGGTCAACACCTGGCCACTCCCGAGTAACCGATTAATCCCCGCAAGCTCAAAGGCAGGCCCGGGCCGATGGCGTTCGCGCTGATCGGTGGGATGCGGTCCGGGTCTCCGAACGCGGGCGGGCCGTCTGGCGTGAGTGCCGGCGGCCCGTCCAGCGCAGCGAGGGGAGCAGCCATGACGCAGGTACAGCGGCACGCGGTGGTCGTGGACTACGAGTACGAGTGGGACCGGCCGCAACTGCGTCGCCGGGTCCGGGAGTGCGCGGCGTGTGGTCAGCCGTGGCCCTGCCCGGCAGAGGTCGGCCGAGTGGTCTCTACGAGGTTGGAGCGTGTCTCGTGAGCCTCTATGACAGTCCGTACCCCGGCGAAGCTGTCGGCCCTCACGCCCGCAGCGGCGACGGGACATCCTGCGCGTACTGCTCCCGGGGGCCAGTACACCGAACTCTCACACGACGGTTGAGTGGCCGTGTGCGGCGGCTCGGGAAGCGCGACGCCACACCAAAGCAGGTGAGTCGTGACCGGCGCGATTTACTGCCGTCATTGCGGCGAGCCGATCCGTTGGGTTGCGCACGATTGGTGGCACGTCCCGGGCATGCGAAGGATGTGCGCGGGGTCGAAGTTGACCGCTGCCGCACCGCCGATCGTTGCTGCGAGCGGTGGAGTCGACGAAGGCCAGCGGCTGCTCCGGACCGTTGACACTGGTGACAGAATTCGGCGGCGCGTGAGCTGAACTGGGCGAACGCTCCTGTCGTGGCTGGTGACAGAAGTGATCGGAAATGGCTCCCGGCGTTGACAGAAATAGTCGAGCGCTTGAAAGCGGCCGGATGCGGGGCGACTGTTGCTTGGAAGGGGCGCTTCTGCGCCCTCGCGGCCAGCGATGGACGGACTACGGGTTCCCGCCCTTAATGGGTGTGCGTTCATCCCTAAACGTGCCGCAAACTGTCTCTCAGGGCGTTATGCCTGGTAGGAGTTGGTCGAGGTCTGCCGGCTTCGTATTCTGTCAACGCCGGGGGCTATTTAGACGCCATTCCGTCAACGTGGCTTGTGGATACGTTGCCGCAGCTCAGGGAGCGCGCAGGCGATTTCTGTCACCAGTGTCACCAACGTCAACGAGGTTCAGCCGAGCCAGGCACGGAGCATCAACGACACGGCGCCGATGAGAGCGAATACCGCAAGGGTCACGAGTCCGAATCTGAGTCTCAGGTCCCGGCAGCGCACACACATTGGGTACCTGCCTGGGCCAGCTGCGCGGTTCAACGCCAGCTCGGCCTTGGCACAGGTGTGGTGGAGCTGTGGTTTCCGGGGCCAAGTGCTCCTCCGCCGTGATCGGCCGTTCATGCAAGCATCCGCACGACCACATTGATCATCATGGCGACGCCGCCGATGAGGGCGACCAGTGTGCCGACGAAGCGAGCCGTCCTCTCGCGGGACAGATCGAGCCTCACGAGACAGATCGCGATGAACAGCAACGCGATCGGAATCAGACACCAGGGCGAGAGCGTATTGCCTTCGGCAGCGGTGGCAAACGATAGTTCGGGCACCTTCACATCCTGCCTGTCGCTGCGGTGGCGGTCTAGAGTGTCGTCTCCGTGTCGGCGCCCCTGCCCGCGTGAGCATTTGCGCAGGTCCTCGTAGTACTGAAACCCGCCTGCCAAGCGGGTTTGGGGTTCATCCCCCATCCCGGGTTCAAATCCCGGAGCCTCCGCAGTAGCTTGTGGAACGGCCCCCTACCTGGGGTAACTCAGGAGGGGCCGTTTCCTGTGGCGGGGTGGGGGTCGGTGGGTCTCTCGAAAGCCCGCTAGATCTCAGCAGCCGTGTCGTTTGCGTGTCGACAAACCCTCTCAAGATCCTTCTGCGTCGGCGTTTCGGCGCCAACACGCGCCGGGCTCGCCGGGATGTCAGTACCCCCGCCTAAGGTCCCCGGCATGATGACGGAGCTCGCCGACGACCCTCGCCCGCTGTTCGCCCGGGCGGTGGATCAGGCGGAACGCCAGGTCCTGGCCGTCCGTCCCGGCGAACTCGGCGGCGGCACGCCTTGTGCCGACTACGACGTGCGCGCTCTGCTCGGCCACATGGTCTCGGTGTTGCGGAAGCTCGCTCGGGTGGGCTCTGGGCTCGATGCTCGGGATGTCGCGGACGCGTTCGCCGAGTTCGCTCCGGCCGGGTCGCGAGGGGCGGAGGGGAAGTTCGGGCCGGTCGTCGCGGTTTCCGGCGACGCCGACGTGTACACGCGGCTGGCTGCGTTCGTTGGCCGGAAGGTCTGAGGCGGAGGGGTTACGGGGCTGGTGTGCCGGCTGTCCTTCGACTCCAGACGGCGACGGTCACCGCCGTCGTGATCCACAGCAGGGCGCCGAGGTTGAGCAGCAGCCCGAGTTCGAGGTCGTACATGCGTCCGGCGGCCCAGGGGGCGTCGTGGAACGGTGAGGGGGCGCAGAGGGCGCTCGGTGCCATCAGGGCCGACGCGATTCCCCCGAGCGCCGGCGACAGCCACTGTCGCCGGGGCGGGAGCCGGATCTCCAGACGGCGTAGGGCGACGAGGCCGGCGGCGGCCAGCGCCCACAGTGCGGCGGTCGTGGTGGCCAGCCAGGAGGTGGAGCGCCATGGGACGGCTATAGCGGTACACACATAGGGTCGACCAAGCCTTGTGGCTCGACCCCGACCGGATCCGCGTGCGGCGGCCGAACGGGCGATGTCGTCCTGGACTGGGAGCGGATCGCCGCGGAACCGCCCGCCGCCTAACTCTCCGACGGCGAAGGCGGTCCCGATCCCGTGCCCCCGTTGTTCTCGACGGCGTAGATCCACGCCTCGACCGTCGCGGGGTCGTCGAGCACCAGCACCATGTCCCTGCATGCCGACTCGGTGCACGCCTGCGTGATCGTCGCGAATGTGGTCCCCGAGGGCTTGGGTGCGAGGCTGCCGCCGAAGTAGTCGCGCAGCATTCCCGGCACCGGTTCGGGGAGAGCGTTGGCGGCGACGAAGCCGTCGAGCTCGGCCGCCGGGAATCGCACGACTCCGTAGAGCTGCCAGTCGATCCAGAAGACGCCCCGCCCCTCGGTCAGCTCACTGCCCGGCGGGAGGCTCAGGTCCCCGTAGCCCGTCAGATCCTCCAGGGTGACGTCATTCTCTCGGCCGAGATCGGCCGACGTCCAGGCCCCCCACGCGAGACCTCCGCACACGAGCAGGGTCACGCTCACCAGCACGGCCAGTGCGATCTTGCGGCGGCGGTTCCAGGTCGGGCGGGATGCGAGGAGGGGCGCGGACATCCGCCGACCTTACGCCAGCCCCGCCTCCCTTGCGCGGATCGCGGCGTGCACCCGGCTGCGCAGCCCCAGCTTCGCCAGCACCCGGCTGACGTGCGTCTTCACCGTCGCCTCGGCCATCCCCAGTTCCGTGGCGATCTCGGCGTTGGACGCGCCCCTTCCCAAGGCGGCGAACACTTCCCGCTCGCGGCGGGTGAGCTGCGACAGGTCGAGCGCCGGATCCTGGTTGGGCATGGCCTGCGCGAACTTCGCGATCAGCCGACGCGTCACCGCCGGCGAGATCAGACCGTCTCCACGCGCCACGACCCGGACGGCGTCGATGAGGGCGGCGGCGTCGGTGTTCTTCAGCAGGAAACCGGCCGCCCCGGCCTGCAGGGCGCCGAAGACGTACTCGTCGACGTCGAAGGTCGTCAGGATCAGCACGTCGGCCTGCCCGCGCAGCGCCTCGGTCGCCGCGATCCCGTCCATCTTCGGCATTCGCACGTCCATCACGACGACGTCCGGCCGCAGCCGGCGCGCCATCTCGACGGCCTGCTCGCCGTCGGTGGCCTCGCCGACCACCTCGATCTCGGGCGCACCGCCGAGGATGAGCACCAGCCCGGCGCGCACGGCCGCGTGGTCGTCGGCCACCAGGACCCGGATCGTCACTTGTTCTCCTCGGCTGTCACCGGCAGCTCCACACGGACCCGCCACGTCGTCTCGTCCCGGCCGGCCGCGAAGGTCCCGCCGAGCAGTTGTGCCCTCTCCCGCATCCCGACCAGTCCGGCGCCGGCGTTGACGCCGATCGGGTCGGGTCTCGGCGCGGTCCCCATCGGACTGTCCACTGTGATCGTGATGCGCCGGGCGCTGTACTCGACGCGCACCTGCGCCGACCCGTCGCCGTACTTCGCCGCGTTGACCAGCGACTCCTGCATGATCCGGTATCCCGCCAGGTCCACCGCGGCGGGTGGCTCGTAGGCCTCGCCGAGGACGTGCAGCTCGATGTCGAGTCCGAGGTCGCGGTGGTGCTCGGCGAGCCGGTCGGCCTCCTGGAGCCGGTGGCTGACCGGCTCGTCGACGGTGTCGTCGTCGGAGCGCAGCAGCTCGATCATCTTGCGCAGCTCGGCCAGGCCCTGGACGCTGTTGTCGCGGATGGTGTCGAGCACCCGGCGGCTGGTGGCCGCGTCGAGGTCGGGCCGCGACAGCAGCGCCGCCGACTGCACGGCGATCGCGCTGAACTGGTTGGCGACCAGGTCGTGCAGCTCGCGCGCCATCCGGGTCCGCTCGGCGTTCACCGCACCCCGGCGGTCCATTTCGGACAGTCGGGCGACCTGTCTGGCGTGCTCGCGGGCGTCCTCGGCGCGGCTGCGGTACATGCGCACCAGCAGGCCGGTCAGGATCGGCGTGATCATGATCCCGGCGATGATGAGGAACAGCAGGATCCCCCAGCGCAGGTCGTGCACGGTGACGCCGAACGCCACCCCCGCCGTCCCGCCGACCAGCAGCGTCAGCGCCCCCAGGTACCAGGCCAGCCGCCGCCGGCCGTAGGCCACCGCCGAGTAGAGGTTGTCCTCGAAGATGAGGAACCCCGCCGCCGACATCCCCAGGTACACGTCGACGGCGAACGCGACCGTGCCCAGCGCCAGTGTCGCCATCGGCATGCCCCGGCGCAGCATGATCGCCGTCGCGCCGAGCCCGAGCGGGATGAGCCGCCACCACAGGCCGTGGTCGATGCCGAAGTTGGTCCCGTAGGCGCCGAGGAGGTTCAGCGCGAAACCGCCGAGCAGCGCGATCAGCGCGTACCCGGCGTCGATCCGGGTCTGCCGCCGGTCCGCCCGCCACAAGGTCACTCCTACATCCCATCACCTACCGGCGGCCGGTGCCTCCCACCCCGCGCGGAGCGGCGGGTACATCGAAGGATGTACCCGCGTTTCGTGCCCCGCGCCGACGCGCGGGGCCCTCCCGGCGGCCAGGCTTGAGGGGAGTCGCCGAAAAGGGAGGAAGTCGTGGCCGCGTTCATCATCGGAGCCGAAGTGGCCTTCTGGGTCTTCATCGCGCTCGGGCTGGTCGTCCGTTATCTGTTCAAGATGCGCAAGACGAGCGTGTTCGTCCTGTTGCTGGTGCCGCTGATCGACGTCGTGCTCCTCGCGGTCGCGGTGATCCACATGCGCGACGGCGCCACGGCCGACCTGACGCACTCACTGGCGGCGCTCTACCTGGGCTTCTCCGTCGTCTTCGGGCACAGCATGATCCGCTGGGCCGACCAGCGCGTCGCCCACCGCTGGGCCGGCGGCCCGAAGCCGAAGAAGGCGCCGCGCTACGGCACCGCCCGTGCCTGGCACGAGTGGACCGTCACCCTCAAGATCCTCATCGCCTGGGGCCTGTCGGTCGGCATCGCCTTCCTGATGCAGCTGCTGGTCGGAGTGCCGGAACGCACCGACCCGCTCCTCGGCGTCGTCGTCGGCGCCTCGAAGATCGTGGGCATCTCGGCGATCATCGCCCTGACCTACACGATCTGGCCGAAGGAACCCAAGAACAGCGAGCAGAAGGCCGACGCGCAGGCCGAGCGCCGCGAGCGCGAGTCCCACAGAAGCAGCGTCGAGCGGATCAGCCCGGGGCTGTGAGCGAAGCGGGGAGACGGGGCCTTCGGGTCCCGCTCTCGCGCTACCCGGCCGACAGCCGCACGTGGTGGGACAGCGCGTCGCCGTGCCAGCCGGCCTTGTCGCCTTCGGGCAGCGCCAGCGCGGCGCCGGCCAGACCGCCGTCGGGTGTGGCGTCGAGGCCGAGTGCGAGGTTGGGGCTCCACGGCCCGACCCCCGGCGCGCCCAGCCGGACCGGGACGGTGACCGACAGATCCCAGGTCCCCGAGGCGAGCGCGGCCGTCCGCGCCGCCGAACCGTCCACATTGACCTCAGCCTCGCCCTCGGCGAGCGTGACCGTGATCGGCAGCGGTCCGGCGTAGGTCTCGACCTCGCCCGTCCAGCTTCCCGAGGGCAGCGGTGTCGGCCGCTTCTCCTCGGTTCCCGGGGGCAGCAGTCGCGGAGTGAAGCCGGGGACGAGTTCGGTCAGGACGTGTTCGAGCACGGCCTTGCGCGTCCCGCCGCCCGAGCGGTTGGTGAGCACGGCGACCGACAGGTTCAGCGACGGCACGGTGACGAGCATGGTCGCCACGCCGCCCATGCTCCCGCCGTGCGCGATCAGCCGTGGTTCGCCCGCCGAGACGAGCCAGCCGAGGCCGTAGGCCTGGTCGGCGTTGATGGGGAGGGCGTCGAACATCGCCGACGCGCTCGCCTCGGTCAGGAGTCCGGGTGCGCCGAGCCCGAATCGGGCCAGGTCGGGGGCGCTGGCCCACAGCAGGGAGGCGCCTCGGTGGCTGGTGTCGCAGCCGGGGTAGCGGCGGCCGTCGGCGGAGTAGAGCGCCGCCGATTCGCCCACATAGGACGGTCCGATGTGGGCGGTGGTCATGCCCAGCGGGCCGAAGACCGCGCGTTCGGCGTAGGCGGCGGCGTCGAGGCCGGTGGTGTTGCGCAGCACGGCGTCCAGCAGCCCGTATCCGAGGTTGGAGTACTCGAAGGCGGTGCCCGGTTCGCGGTAGAGCCGCCCGTAGCGGGCGATGGTGTCGGCGAGCGCGGGCACGGGCGCGCCGTCGTAGGCGAAGTCGTAGTGGGTGCCGAGACCGGCGCGGTGGCGCAGGGTCTGGCGGATCGTGGGCGCCGAGAACCCGTGCGCGGGAAGGGAGTGGCCGAGGTGCTTTTCGAGCGGGTCGTCGAGCGACAGCAGGCCGGCATCCGCCGCGATCGACACCGCCGTGGCGGTTACCGGTTTGGTCACCGACGCCACGAGGTAGGCCGTGCCGGGTGTGGCCGCGCGTCCCGTCTCGACCTCGGCGGCGCCCCACGCCTCGGCGAAGACCACCTCGCCGTCGTGGGCGACGGCCACCGACACCGAGGCGCCGTCGTGTTCGTCCAGTGCGCCGGAGCTGATCCGGGCGAGTCCGTCGAGCATCTGGCGACCTCCGCGTCGAGAACACCGACCCTACCGACGCGCACGCCGGTGGGCTCGGCGATCCAGGTCACGCGTCAGTCGGTCGGCAGGGAGGGCCAGACCTTGCCCAGCAGCGAGGCGATCGCCTTGCGGACGGGCTCGGCGTGCGCGAGGTCGCGGGTCAGGTTCTCGTAGTGGACGCCCAGGTCGGCGTGCAGGTAGAGGGAGTGCAGCGTGCGCATCGTGTTCGACGCCGGCACCGGGACGGGGCCCGGCTCGCCGGTGGCGAAGTAGGCGTCGACGACGTCCAGCCAGGCCACCGACTGCCGTTCGTCGAGGTCGCGGCGGCACAGGATCAGCGCGACGGCCAGCGCGAGGCGGTCGTCCTCCTGCTGGGCGAAGAGGTAGTCGTTGGGCGTGACGAGCCGGATCGCGGCGACCTGGAGGAGGTCGGCGGCCTCGCCGGCGCTCAGCCGCGGCGAGCAGCCGAAGGCGCCGAGGGTGTCGGCGCCGTGCGCGACGGCGTGCAGCCAGCCCAGCTCGGGATCCCAGCCGCGCAGGTCCTTCTCGGTGGTGTACCAGGACACGAACGCGTCCCGCCAGGCCCGCACGTCCTCGACGTCGCAGAGGTCGGCGGCGTTGTCGCGTTCGACGACGGCGGCGAGGATCAGGGTCGCGAAGGTCCTGGCCTGGATCGACTCGTGCTCAAGGAGTTTCGTCATGCGGGTCGCCAGCTCGGCGAGGCGGTCGTCGAGGGTTCCGTTGAGGACCCAGGTGACCAGGGTGGAGTAGGCGAGTTCGTCGCGCAGTTCGGCCCGCGGAGAGGTCAGCGCGACGGTCAGCTCTTCGACCAGCTCGGCGAGGGGGCGGTCGGTGGGTACGACGTATTCCATGTCCCTGACCGCGCGCCAGTACTCAAGCACGATTTCCTCCCGTATGACTCGTGCTGGTGAAGGTACCGCGTATTACCGCGTTCATGTTGTGCGGTGTGTGCCTCATAACGGCCGTGTGGGGCGGCCCGGAGCGCGTTACGGAGTTAGGCTCGGCGCCGAGGACCCTGCCGAACTATCGCCATCGGAGCACCGTGAGCACCGTAGCCTTCGACCGTACGCACACCGACGACCTGATCGCGTACGTGACGGCGAGCCCGACGCCGTACCACGCCGTCCGCGAGGCGGCGGCCCGCCTTGAGCGCGCGGGCTTCAGCGCCGTCGACGAGACCGCCGAGTGGGACGTGCGGCCCGGCGGCCGCTTCCTGATCCGCGGCGGGGCCCTGATCGCGTGGTTCGTGCCCGAGACGGTGAGCGCGGCGACGCCGTTCCACGTCGTCGGCACGCACACCGACTCGCCGAACCTGCGGCTCAAGCCGCACCCGGACACCGCGCGCGCAGGCTGGCGCCAGGTCGCCGTGGAGCTCTACGGCGGTGTGCCGCGCAACACGTGGCTCGACCGCGACCTCGGCGTCGCCGGGCGCCTGACACTCGCCGACGGCACGCAGACGCTGGTCAACATCGCCCGGCCGCTGATGCGCGTGCCGCAGCTGGCGATCCACCTGCACCGCGACGTCAACCAGGCGCTCACGCTCGACGCGCAGCAGCACCTGACGCCCATCTGGGGGCTCGGCGACCTCGACGGCGACGGCATCATCGACCTGGTCGCCAAGGAGGCCGGCGTCGACGTGGGCTCGGTCGTCGGATGGGACCTGATGACGCACGACGTGCAGCCGCCCGCGTACCTGGGCCGCGACGAGGAGCTGCTGGCCGCCCCGCGCCTCGACAACCTCCTCAGCGTCCACGCCGGCGTCGCCGCGCTGATCGCCGCCTCCCAGGGCGCCCCGACCCACATCCCCGTGCTCGCCGCCTTCGACCACGAGGAAGTGGGCTCCGAGAGCGACACCGGCGCCGGCGGCCCGCTTCTGGGCAACGTCCTCGACCGGCTCGTCTACGGCCGCGGCGGTTCCTTCGAAGACCGCGCGCGGGCCTACGCCGCATCCGTGTGCGTCTCGGCCGACATGGGGCACGCCGTGCATCCCAACTACAGCGAGAAGCACGAGCCCGGACACCACCCGCTCCCCAACGGCGGGCCGCTGCTGAAGGTCAACGTCAACCAGCGCTACTCCACCGACGGCGCCGGGCGCGGCATCATCGCCGCCGCCTGCGAGCGCGCCGGCGTGCCGTGGCAGGCCTTCGTGTCCAACAACGCCATGCCCTGCGGCACCACCATCGGCCCCATCACCGCCGCACGCCTCGGGATCACCACCGTCGACGTGGGCGTCGCGGCCCTGTCCATGCACTCCGCGCGCGAACTCGCCGGAGCCGACGACCCGTGGATGCTCGCGGCGACGCTCGCGTCGTTCCTGGGCGAGTGAGGCCAAGGGTGTGTCTTGGTGGTCTTGTGGGCCCCACAGCGATCACCAGGACACGCCCTAAGGGACCGGTCCCCGCGCCGGTTCCCTAGGCTCCGCCCATGCGCAGCGCTCCCCGCACGTCCCGCCTCCTCGCGCTCGCCGTCGGCGCGGTCCTGTCGCTGACGGCCTGCGCGCAGCCCGTCGGCCGTGTGCTGCCGCCGGACGAGTGGGTCCTGGAGGTCCCCGAGCAGTACGGTCCTCCCGTCGCCAGCCGCATCGCGGGGGAGACCGTCCTGGTCACGACCGGTTTCGGGCTGCTCGGGCTGGACCGCGCCACCGGCGCGGAGAAGTGGTGGCGCGACTACCGCCAGGATTTCACCGACACCTACGACACCGGCCTGTCGCGCGGGCTTGCGATGTTTCGCCTGACGGTCGCCGGGGACGCCGTCGTGGTCACCAAGTCGCCGGAGACGACGCCGGGCGGCACCGAACGCCCCGGTCACGAGGTCCTCGACCTGGCCACCGGCGAGACGCGTTTCACGGTGCAGCCCAAGACCGACGCGGCCGTCGGCTGGTCCCTCGCGCACGTCACGCCCACGGCGATCGTCGGTTTCGAGTGCGTCGACGGCGAGGCCTGTGCGGTCACCTCGTACCCGCTGACCGGCGCCGCGCCGACCTGGACTGCCGAACTGCCCGGCGGCCGCGTCTCCCTGCCGGAGCAGCTGACCTGGCGCCAGGAGCGCAACTACGCCTCCGACATCAACGCGCCGCCCGACTGGCGGGTCACCGAGTCGGCGGCGATCGCGCTGGTCGAGGATCTCGGCGACGACACCGCCACCACGCTCGACCTCAACACCGGGCGAACCCTCGGCACGTGGCCGCGCGCCGAGACGCGCGCCTGGTACCAGGTCGTCGGGCCGACGGTCGTGGAGGTCGGCGAGGTCCTGCGCGGTCTCGATCCGGCGTCCGGGCGGGAACTGTGGCGGCACGAGCTCCTCGACGAGGCGACGTCCTTCGGCTTCCACGGTTTCCCGATGGTCGACGGCGACCTGGTCGACGAGACCGAGGCCGCGCACGGCGACAGGGGCTACCAGTTCATCGACCTCGCGGCCGGCCCGCAGGGCGTGCCCCGCACGGCGCCTCCGGGGAAGGCGCTGGTCATCGACCCCCGCGTCGTCGTGACCGTCGACCAGTCGCTGGCCCTGATCACCGCGAGCGATCCGGCGAGCAGGGCGGCGACGTGGACCGCCGAACTGGAGCAGGACGGCACCATCGGGCTGTTCGAGAGCCTCGTCGACGACGGGAACCTGATCGTCACCGGGACCAGGGGTTACGACGAGCCGGGCGCGGTGTGGGTGGTCGACATGGATGACGGGAAGGTCGAGGCGTTCCCGGGGGAGGCCGCCAGCGGGTACGAGGACGGGTTGCTGGTGACGGTCGCGGGGGACGAGATCGAGGGCTTCGTGCTGCGGGGGCGCTGGATCTAGGAGCCGCCGGTGATCCCGTCGAGGACGGTGGTCAGGTTGTGCCGGAAGGTCTCCTCGGGGTCGAGGTGCGCGCCGTCGATGACCAGCCGGGCGACGGTCGGGTACCTGCCGGTGTCCAGCATGCGCATCAGGTAGGGCCCGAGGCTCGCCTGGAACGAGGCCTCGTCGGTGCCGGTGGCGCGGGTGGTGCGCCGCTCGGTTACCTCGCCGCGGACGGCCCCGTTGACGAAGGCGTTGAGCGCGCCGATGGTGCGCTGGAGATCGTCGACGCCGCGCACGCCGGGCGCGCGGCTCAGTGCCGCCGCGTTCGCCTCGCCCACGGCGAGGGCGTTGGGGCCCAGGTGCGGGCGTCCGCCGAGCAGGTCGGCGAACCACTCGTGGTCCAGGGCAGCCTCGCGGGTCGCGTGGGCGATGGCCAGGACCGTGTCGCGCCAGCCGGAGTGCGTGCAGGCCTCGGCGACGCGGGCGTAGACGACGTCGACCATCAGGTCGAGCAGCTCCGACCTGTTGGTCACGTAGTCGTACAGGCGCATCGGGCCGACGCCGAGTTCCTTGGCGAGGCGGCGGATCGACAGGCCGTCGAGTCCGTGCTCGTCGGCGAGCGCGACCGCCGCGGCGGCGATCTTCGCGCGGCTCAGCGGGACCGGCGCCGCGCGCGGCTGCGGTTCGGGTCGTTCCCAGACGGACTCACTACCGTACGGTGTATCCATCGATACAGTGTACGGTAGCGCGATGACGACACGCATCGCGATCGCCGGCGGCGGCCTTGGCGGCCTCACGCTGGCACGAATCCTGCACCGGCACGGCATCGGCACGACCGTCTACGAACGCGAGGCGAACCGCTCGGCGCGGCGGCAGGGCGGGTCCCTCGACCTGCACCCGGAGTCCGGCCAGCACGCCCTGGCCGAGGCGGGCCTCGCCGGCCGCTTCCGGTCGCGGGCCCGGCCCGAAGGCGAGGAGCACCGCATCCTCGACACGGCCGGACGGACCTTGGTGCACCACGAGCCCGAGCCCGGCTCCTTCGCGGGACGCCCCGAGATCGACCGCAGCGTGCTGCGCGACCTCCTCCTCGACTCCCTCCCCGACGGCACGGTCATGTGGGGGCACCGGCTGGCCGCGGCGACCCCGCGACCCGGCGGCGGCTGGGAACTGGGCTTCCACGGCGGCCACCGGACCTCCTGCGACGTCCTCATCGGCGCCGACGGCGCGCGCTCGGTCGTCCGGGCGCGGCTCAACGACGCCCCACTGTCCTATGTGGCCACGCTCGTCGAGCTGAACATCGACGACGCCGCCCGGCGCCATCCCGCGCTCGCCGAGCTGGTCGGCCCCGGGAACCTGTGGTGCGTCGGCGCGAACCAGATCCTGGCCGCACAGCGCCTCGGCGACGGCAGCCTGCGCGTCGGGATCTCGCTGCGCGCCGAGGATCTCGCCATCGACGCGCTTCGCGACCAGCGCGCCCTGCTGGACATGTTCGACGGCTGGGCCCCCGGCGTCACCGCCCTCATCAAAGCCGCCGACGGGCCGCCCACGCCACGCCTGATCGAGGCCATGCCCGCCGACACGCGCTGGACCGGCCGGTCCGGCGTCACCCTCATCGGCGACGCCGCGCACCTCATGCCGCCGGTCGGCGAAGGCGCCAACCAGGCCATGCTCGACGCCGCCGAACTCGCCGCGCTGCTCGCCGCCGAACCCGCCGGCCCGGACGCGGCGATCCGGGCCTACGAGGAGGCGATGTTCGCCCGGATCCACCCGATCGCCGAGATGTCGGCACGCGTCCAGGCGATGATGCTGTCCCCGACGGCGCCCGAGGACATCGTGCGCTTCTTCACGACCGGGCCCGCCGAGGCGGTCGCCGGCTGACGGCGCCCTCGCCCAACCTCACGTTCCGAGGGATTCCCTTGCCAGCGCCGGGATCCCGCTCCTAGCCGAGCTTCACCTCGTCGGCCGTCACCACGTCGCCGAACCTCGCCAGCGCGTGCGTCAGCGCGAACTCGTGCTCGTCGGCGTGCAGGCCCGACATGGCGTCGCTCGGCAGCACGATCTCGTAGCCGAGGTCGGATGCCGCGCGGGCGGTCGACTCGACGGCCATGCTCGTGGCGATCCCGCAGACGACCACCGTCTCCACGCCGTGCTCGATGAGCCGCTCGTTGAGGTCGGTCGTCGCGAAGGCGCCGACGGACTGCTTGGTCAGCAGCAGATCCCCGGGCTTCGGGGTGGCCTCGGCGACCAGCTCGCTGCCGGGAGGCTGCTCGACGTTGGGCCGGTGCGCTTGTACATACACGACCAGCGCGTCATGCTCGCGGAAGCGCTCGGCGAGGCGCGCGCACGCGGCGACGACCTCGGGCCCGCTGTGCGGGCCGAGGGGAAGCGCCACGAGCCGCGTCTGAAGGTCGAGGACGATCAGTGCGGTGCGGGCGGGGTCGAGGACGTTGATCGGCATGGAAAGAACGTACTCGTCCGCGCGGGCTCCGTTATCCTCCGTTTCACGTCATATAGACATATACCAAGCCCATCGGAGGGAGACAGGTCATGAAGCGCCGGACCTTGCTGGCCGGAGTGGGCGCGGTCGCTCTGGGCGGAAGCCTGTGGCGGCGGGCCGTCATGTCCGACACCGGCGGCGGGTCGTTCTCCTACGGACCCCTGGGCGAGGCCGACGAGCTGGGAATCCGCCTGCCCGAGGGGTTCTCGGCACGCCTCATCGCGCGGTCCACTGTGGAGGTTCCGGGCACCGGGCACGTGTGGCACGGCGCTCCCGACGGCGGTGCCTGCTTCGCCCACGGTGACGGCTGGATCTATGTCTCCAACGCCGAACTCGACGACGGGAAGGGCGGCGCGAGTGCCGTCCGGTTCGACGCCGACGGCACGATCCTCGACGCCTACCCGATCCTGTCGGGCACCGACCGCAACTGCGCCGGCGGCGCGACCCCGTGGCGGACCTGGCTTTCGTGCGAGGAGGTCGAGCACGGCGCGGTCTTCGAGACCGACCCCTACGGCGGGGTCGCCGCCGTCAAAAGGCCCGCCATGGGGCGCTTCCGCCACGAGGCGGCCGCGGCCGACTTCGACCGCTTCGTCATCTACCTCACCGAGGACGAGCCCGACGGCTGCTTCTATCGTTTCGTCCCCGACTCCTGGGGCGACCTGTCCAGCGGCGTCCTCCAGGTGCTCGGCGGACCGAACGGCGCCACCGTCTGGATCGACGTCCCCGACCCCGCGGCGGCCGAAACGCCGACACGGCACCAGGTCGCCGGCGCCGGACACTACGACGGCGGCGAGGGCTGCCACTACGCCGGCGGCGTCTGCTACTTCACCACCAAGGGCGACAACCGGGTCTGGGCCTTCGACGCCGAGGCGAGCACCCTCAGCGTCCTTTATGGAGCCGGGGCGCCGCTGTTCGGCGTCGACAACCTGACCGGGACGCCCGGCGGGGACCTCTTCGTCGCCGAGGACGGCGGCGACATGGAGATCTGCGTCATCGCGCCCGGCGGCACGGTCACGCCCTTCCTCCAGGTCACCGGCCAGGACCTCTCCGAACTGTGCGGAGTGGCCTTCAACCCGGCCGGCGACCGTCTCTACTTCTCCTCGCAGCGCGGACCCTCCGACGACAACGACGACGGCCGCACCTACGAGGTCACCGGCCCGTTTCGCTTCGATCCGGTGTGAGCACGAGCTTTCCGCGCAGCCCACCGGCCTCCAGCAGCTCGTGCGCCTCGACGGCCCGCGACAGCGGAAGCGTGCGGTCCACCGGCGTCGGCGTCACCTCGCCCGCCTCCACCGAGCGCACCAGCCCGGCCATGGCGCCATCCGGAAGCGAGTGCAGCGCGACGAAGGCCGGCGAGATCCCGCGCTCCTCGGCGAACGCCCCGCCCGGAACCCAGAACTCGGGCACGATCGTGGCGTAGCGGCCGCCGTCGGCGACCGCGTCGAAGGCGTTCCGGGCGCGCTCGCCGCCGACGGTGTCGACGGCAGCGTCGACCTGCCCGTCGAGATCGGCGGGAGTGCGCACGACCAGCCCGTCGAGGGCGGCGTACTGGGCGACATAGGCGCCGACGGCGCTGCGCGGGGCGTTGACCAGCACCGACCGGCCCGGCGCGAGGCCGAGGACGTCGACGATCTGGCGTGCCACCAGGGCGTTCAGCGGAAGCGTCACGGCCTGGAGCAGCGACAGGTTCTTCGGCGCGGCGGTGACCTGCGCGGCGGGCAGCGCGACGTACTCGGCGTAGGAGCCGGCCTGCGATGTGGCGTGCATGGTGATGGCCAGCACCTCGTCGCCGACAGCGAGGCCGGTGACGCCCTCGCCCACTTCCGCGACGGTGCCGGTGATGTCGTAGCCGGGGATGAGCGGGAAGCGCGGCTCGTCGCGCCAGGGGTAGCGGCCGTCGCGCATGCCGAGGTCGGCGGGATTGACCGCGGCGGCGGCGATCCGGACGAGGACTTCGCCGGCATCGGGGACGGGGATCGGCAGCTCGGTGATGGTCAGGACCTCGGGGGCGCCGAAACCGTTCACCACGGCGGCTTTCATGGTCGTCATGCCGACGACGCTATGGACCGCACGGAGGCTTGTCGTTAACCCTTGTTAACGCCGGGCGCGGATTCTGCTCAACGCGACCGGGGTCACACCGATGTAGGAGGCGATGAGCCGCTGCGTCAGCCGCGCGGCGAGCGCGGGGTTGTCGGTGATGAAGTTCTCGTAGCGGCGGCCGGCGTCGTAGCGGAGGAGTTCGGCGTGGCGCTGCTCCTCCTGGACGAGGAGCCGTTCGGTGAGGCGGCTGATGATGGAGCGCCATGCCGGGTGGCCGTCGAGGAGCTGGTCGAAGTGCGCACGCGTGGCGACCAGGAGGTGTGAGGGTTCGAGCGTCTCGATGTGCACATTGGACGGACGGCGGCGCAGGATGGAGGTGTAGGCGCAGACCAGTTCGCCCTCGCCGCGAAAGGCCTTGGTGCGCTCGGTTCCGTTCTCGTCGACGTAGAAGACGCGGACGAGTCCGGTCACGCTGAAGTGCACGCTGGTGGGTTGCTCGCCGGCCATGACGAGCGTGGTGCGGGCGGGCACGTCGATGGCGCGGAAGACGTCGGCGACCTTGGCGAGTTCGGTCTCGGGCAGGTCGCCCCACGTGCGCAGGAAGTCGGTGAGGACGTCGTGGCCGCTTGTCATGAGCCCATCGTGCCTCAGGCGGGGCCCTCAGTCCTCGGGTGCGACGCGGATCTCGTGGACGAGGCCGGGGTCGGTGGCCTGGAGCAGGCGGGCGGCCTCGGCTTCGAGTTCGGCGGTTTGCGCCGCGGTGACCGCTTCGAGGGGCGCGAGGACGACCGTCGCCGACTTCTTGGTGCGCACCAGGTCCCAGCAGCCGACGAAGAAGCCGTCGGCGAACAGCGATCCGCGCAGGATGCCGTTTTGGGTCATGGCGTGCTTGAGCTGGGCCTCGGTGATGACCCGGGTGCGGTCGGCGTGGGAGAGCAGGACGTTGTCGAAGGGCGCGACGAGGCGGGCGGGCGCCTCGGTGCCGGCGCCGGGGCGGGGCGCGTCGGGCAGGTCGAAGAGTTCGGCGCCGTGCTCGTCGCGGAACACGCGCAGGCCGGGGCGCAGGCGGTCGAAGACCTCGCGCAGCTTCGTCAGGCCCGACCACTTCTGCATGTCCTTGACGCTGGCCGGCCCGAAGGCGTTGAGGTAGCGCGGAACCAGCTCATCCAATGTGGACTCCGCGGACAGGTCGCGGCCCAGCCAGTGCTCGGCGGTGGTGTGCGCGATCGCGCCGGACCGGTTCCAGACACCGCGCGGCGGTACCTGCACCGACGGCAGCAGGCAGCGCACGGCGTAGGCGAGCGAGGGCGCGTCGCGCTCGGGCCAGCGCTCGGCGAAGGCGTCGCGGAGCTGGGCGCCGGTCCTCGGCGACTCCTCCATGAGCGCGCGCCCGACGGCGAGGACCTCGTCGAGGTCGATGTTCTCGACGCCTTTGCGGTAGGTGCCGTTGTTGAAGAGGTCGCGCGAGAGCGCGGCCTGGATGAGGGGCCGCACGCCGAGGGCGTCCTCGGCGGTGACGAGGTGGATGGTGGAGCGCATGAGGGCGATGCGGACGACCTCGCGGCCGGTCATGAGCGCGGAGAGGTCGTCGAAGGCGAAGTCCTCGATGCGTGACCACAGACCGAAGTAGGACGCGTGCGGCGCCTGCGCCTGGAGCCCGATGAGGTGGCCGACCATGTCGCGGGCCGTCATGCGGGTGCGGGCCAGGAGGTGCTGGCGGGCGAGGGTCGCGCGGTTGAGCTCGCGGCGGGAGAGGGTCGTCGTGGTCATGGTCATGGTCATGACTGTACGAGGACTTGCGGACAGCTTCGGTCCGCAAGTCAAAGGCGCGCGGTCCAGTCGTCGATCGTGGTGACCTCCGCCTGCTGAGGGAAGACCTTCTCGACGAGCACGCGGTGGACCTCGGGATCGCCGTCGAGGCATCCGTCGGCCAGGACGGTCAGGCCGAGGTCGAGGTCGGCGGCCTGGCGCAGGGTCGACAGCACGACGCCGCTGGTGGCGATGCCGGTCAGGACGAGGTGGTCGATGCCGCCGGCGCGCAGGACGACGTCGAGGTCGCTGCCGGCGAAGGCGCTGACGCGCCGCTTGGTGACGACGATGTCGCCGGGCCGGGGCGCGACGTCAGGGTGGATTCCGGGGTCCTGCTCGGCGCCGGCCGGGCCTTTGGCGGGGGCGAGGCCGCCGAACATCTTGTTGCGGGCGCTGATCTCGGGGTAGCCGGCGCGGAACCCGACGGCCACGTAGACGATCTGCACGCAACCGGCGCGGGCGGCGTCGATCGCCTCGCGCAGGCGCGGGAGGTAGTCCGGGTCGGGAAAGCGTTCGACGACGGCGCGCTGTACGTCCATGACGAGAAGTGCCTCGGTCATCGTTCGCCTCCATAAGTCATCAGGTGATTACATGCCACCGTAACCTCGCCCGTCGGGCATGTCAACGCGTGATTACATGAGCCGTCGACGGCTATGCTGCGGCCGAGAGTTTCCACACGGGGAAACGCGGAGGTGGCCGGTGACTGCAACGGACGGCGGGGCGCCCGCCACCGGTGCCCGGCGACGCGACGCCGCCGCGACCCGGCGGGCACTGCTGGACGCGGCGAGCGGCCGCTTCGTCCGGCTCGGCTACGACCGCACGACCCTGCGGGACGTCGCCGCCGACGTCGGCGTGAACCTCGCCCTCATCAAGCGCTACTTCGGCTCCAAGGAGGGCCTGTTCAAGGCCGCGCTGGCCGCCACGCCCCGGTTCCTGGGCCGCGACGGCGAGTTCCCCCGCGACCGCGCGGGCCTTGCCGAGGCTCTCGGACGCCAGCTGTCGGCCGGCGCCTGGCCGGAGTTCGGCGAGCACCCGGTGCTGATGCTGCTGCGCGCCTCCGGCGACGAGCGCGTCGACGGTCTGCGCCGCCGCGCGCTGCTCGACTTCAGCCGCCAGGTCCTCGACGCCTCGGGCACCGAACGCGGCGACGAGGCCGGCCTGCTGCGGGCCGAACTGCTCGTCGCGCTCGGCGTCGGCGTGGCCGTCATCCGCTCGACCGTGGGACTGGCGCCCCTGCGCGACGCGAGCCCGCAAGACCTCGCCGAGCCCCTCCGCGACGTCGTCGAGGCGCTGCTCGGCCCGCCGCGCGGGGAGTGAACACGGGCCGGACCCGACGCCGGGCCCGACCCGTGCGGCCGCTCAGGAGACCAGCGTCCCCGCCCGCAGCTCCGCCCGCTCACCGACGAAGTCCTCCTGGAAACGCCGGTCGTGCGAGACCACCAGCAGCGCCCCCCTGAACTCCGCGAGCGCCTCCTGCAACTGCTCGATCAGCGCCAGCGACAGGTGGTTGGTCGGCTCGTCGAGGATCAGCAGGTCCGCCGGCCGCGTCAGCAGCCGCGCCAGTTCGAGCCGCCGCTGCTGCCCCACCGACAACTCGCGCACCACCCGCCCGAAGTCCTCCTCCCGGAACAGACCGAGCGCCGCCAAGCGCCCGGCGTGCTCGTCGGCCGGGCCGGGCAGACCGTCGGCGAAGGCCTCCAGCACCGTCCGCCGCGTCTGCTCGTTCGGCAACTCCTGCCGCAGGTACGCCGTCCGGCGAGGCTTCTTCACCTTCCCCGTGCTCGGCCGGACCACGCCCGCCAGCACGTTCAGCATCGTGGTCTTACCGGCCCCGTTCGGCCCGGTGAGCAGCACGCGCTCGCCCGGCTTGATGACGAAGGAGCCGACGTTGAGGCGGTCGGCGACGGTCACCCCGCTGAGCTCGGCGGCCAGACCCTCGCCCTTGCCGCCCTCGACCTTCACGACGAAACGCAGCGGGTCCGGCGGCTTGGGCACGGGGTTCGAGGTGAGTCGGTCGAGCCGCTCCCTGGCGTTCCTGACCTGCGCGGACAGGCCGCCCTCATGCGAGCGCCGGTGCCCGGCCGTGCGGGGCCGGGTCGTCGACTTCTCGCGCTTGCTCATCTCGTCGATGCCGGTCTCGGCCAGCTCGCCCTGGCGGGCGATCTCGGCAAGCCAGTCCTCGTACTCCTGCTCCCAGCGACGCCTGGTCGCGGCCTTGGCCGTCAGGTAGCCGTTCCAGCCGTCGCCGTACCTCGTCACCGACTTGCGGTCGGCGTCGACCTCCAGGATCGCCGTCGCCACACGCTCCAGGAACGCGCGATCGTGCGTCACGGTCACCACCGTGCCCCGATGCGCCCGCAACTGGTCCTCCAGCCAGGTCACCGCACCCTTGTCGAGATGGTTGGTCGGCTCGTCGAGGAGCAGCAGCTCGGGAGCCGCCGCCAGCACGCACGCCAGCCCCAGACGGGACTGCTCGCCGCCCGAGAGCGTGCCCAGCACCCTGTCGCGGGTGATGTGGGCGAGCCCCAGGTTGTGCATCGCCGCGTCGACCCGCGCGTCGGCCTCATAGCCGCCGCGCGCGTCATAGGCGGCCAGCAGGTCGCCGTACTCGGCCAGGGCGTCCTCGCCGGCGTCGCCGAGGGTCTCCTCGGCGGCGCGAAGGGCACGCTCGATGTCGCGGATCTCGGCGAGCGCGGCGTCGATCGCGTCGGCGACCGAACTGTCGGCGGGCATGCCCAGCGTCTGGCCGAGATGCCCGACCCCGCCGACGGCCACCACGGTGACCTCCCCGTTGTCGGGGGCCTCCTCCCCGGCCAGCAGACGCAGCAGCGTCGACTTGCCCGATCCGTTCTCGCCGATCACGCCGACGCGCTCGCCGCTTCGGACCGTGAAGGAGACCTGGTCGAGGACGACCTTGTCTCCATACACTTTGGACGCTTCGTTCACCGACAGCTGCGAGACGTGCTTCGGTGCGAGGGTTTGGACATGATGACGGGTCATGGGTGACCTCCGGTTCTATCGACCGTGGGGCGGCATCGTCCATACAGGACGGTGCGCACGGCGATGCCGCGTGAAGAGACGTGGAATTCACCGGCGGGGCGCACGGAGGCGCGAAGCGGTGACTGCGGCACAAAGAAGCGGCTTGGAAGAACCGGGTACGGGGGTCAGGCGGCACCGTCAGGGTGCGGCCGACGCGTCACGCGTACGGCGGTGCGCTCCTCAAGAGGAAGTACCTCTTAGGAGTAGATCAACAGGCCTATCGTTCCCATGCCGCCCACATTAGCGGATAGATCGACTCCGGCGCGAGTGATTTGCGGGGGACGTCACAACCGGTCGCCTGCATCGTCGAGCGCATATCGCCGGGCCGGCGACCTGCGATGGGACCGCTCCCATGTGGACATGAGCGAACAAGTTCGCTAATTTGGGCCGCACTCGCAAACCCCCAACCCGCTACGGAAACGGGTCATCCATGAAGAAACCCCTGCGATACGGCATCATCGGACTGGCGGCCCTGGCCGTCGCGGCGCCCCTGGTCGCCAACGCCACGGCCGGCGCCGAAGAGCCCGTCGGCGAGGTCGGTACCGCCGCGGTCACCGAGCTGGTCGCCAACGGCGGCTTCGACAATGGCGCGACCGGTTGGTGGAACGGTCCCAACACCACCATGTCGGTCGGCGGCGGCGTGCTCAACGTGCAGGTCACCGGGACGCCCGCGAACTACTGGGACGCCCCGATGGGGCAGGACGGCCTGAAGCTGGAGAACGGGAAGGCGTACACGGTCTCCTTCGACGCCAAGGCGTCCAAGGCCGTCTCGGTCCGCTCGACGGTGCAGCTCAACGTCGCCCCGTACACCGCGCCGCACGACAAGGTCGTCGCGCTGACCACCACCTCGAAGCGGTTCAGCTACACCTTCACCTCGAACATCGCCACCACCGCCGGGCAGGTCGGCTTCCAGCTCGGCAGGAACGGGGCCTTCACCTTCAGCGTCGACAACATCTCGGTGACCACCGAGACCGCGACGCAGCCCTCGGGTGAGTTCTATGTGGACCCCGACAACAACGCCTACACGTGGATCGACCAGAACCAAGGCGATCCCGACAGGGCGACGATCGAGTCGAACATCGCCTCCAAGGCCGGCGCGAAGTGGTTCGGCAGCTGGATGGGCGAGACCGAGGGCGCGATCCGCGAGTCGGTGAACAACTACGTCACCGCCGCCACGAACGCCGGAAAGACCCCGATCCTCGCCGCGTACAACATCTACGGCCGCGACTGCGGGGGCTATTCGGAAGGCGGGCCCGAGACGCCCGGCCAGTACGAGGACTGGATCCGCGGATTCGCCGACGGGATCGGCGCCCGCAAGGCGATCGTGATCGTCGAGCCCGACGCCGTCGCGCAGGCCATCGACTGCGACCAGATGACGCCGGAGAACCTGGCCATCCGCCGCCACCTGCTCACCTACGCCACCGAGCAGCTCAAGACGCGCGCCACCGGTGCCTGGAGCTACCTCGACGCCGGCAACGCGGGCTGGCTCGCGCCGAGCGCCATGGCCGCCGAACTCCAGCAGGCGGGCATCGCCAACACGCGCGGCTTCGCCGTGAACGTCTCCAACTACAAGTCGACGGCGGCGTCGAACACCTACGCCTCCCAGGTCAACCAGCTGCTGCCGACCTCGAAGAAGTGGATCGTCGACACCAGCCGCAACGGGTCGGCCAACACCGACGGCGACTGGTGCAACTCGCGAGGCTCGAAGCTGGGGGCGACCTCGCAGGTCGGCAGTGGCGGCGCGGAGTACTTCCTGTGGGTGAAGTTCCCCGGCGACTCCGACGGCGAGTGCACCCACGCGGGGCACAACGACCCGCGCGCGGGTGACTTCGTCGAGCGCTTCGCGCTGGCGCTGATCAGCGGGAACTGGGCCGGGGTCTAGGTTCCGGCGGAAGGCCTTCTGGGGTGAGCCCCCGCGTTGAAGGGCGCGGGGGCTCTTTCGTGGGTGGGGGTGGGGCGCGAAGCTGTGGGCGGGGTGGGTCGTCCCGCCACCACGCGGCGGTGGCGAGGGCTTTCGTGGGGATCGGGCGGCTGTGGCGCCTACTCGGGTGATCGGCCAGGGACGGGCTCTCCCCGGACGGATCGAGGGCGTGGGGCCTCCCGGCCTCCTCCCTACGTTCGACGGTAGGCCGGCGCCAGGCGCAGGTGGCGAACGTGAGCCGGGCTCCCTGTGGACAACCGGTTGGCCATTCAGGGGTTGAATGAGACAGGAAGCCGAGCCCGTCGTCGGCCTGCGGCTTGGGACCGAAACTGTCCGTCGTTCCACCCGCATGCCAGCACAGCGAACCCGCTGACTCGCCGCCGAGGACAACCCCGGATTGCCGGCAGCCGCGGAGGATCGCGTCGAGCTGGTGCGCGCGCCAGACGGCAACGAGGTTCACGACCGACCCGCGGTCGACCCAGATGACATCTTGCGCGGCAGGTGTTCGGCGGGGTCGTGGTTCGGCATCTCGAACAGTGTCAGGTGAGACGCGCGAACATCGGTTCCGGCGAACGCGGCGCAGAAACCGGCGATCCGGCGGTCGGGGTCGCCGCCGGCGGTGGTCATGAAGTATAGCCGCGGACGCTCGGGGGAATCGGCGAGTTTGAAGGCGTGGGCGAACACCGGGCCGGGGCGCCAGTCGGTTGCCTGCGGCCGGTCTTGTCGAAGCCCATGCTCGTCGCGAGGATCGTCGGGGCGGAAGCTGCCATGTCCCCGGATTCTGGCACATGTGGCCCGCAGTCGGCCGCTGCAACGAGGTGGCCTTAGTCGTCGGGGAGTTCCAGCTCCTGCGCTTGCCGCCGACCGTCCCTGTCTGGTGACGCTGTCCAGCTGACCGTGAACGTGCGGCCCATGGCCCTTTGGTGGATTCGCAGGTACTGGTTTGCCTGTACAGCCTTCATGGCCGGGCCGGGCGGCCCCTCAACGATCCCCTCCACCTTGACGTTGAACACGGGTACGTCGCTACGAATCCGATAGTCAGCGCCTTTGATGAGTTCAATTTCCCAGGTCAAGGTACTTCCCCCTCCTCCAAGACGCTAGCGCTGCTCGATGATCGTCGCGGGAAAAGCAAAGAACCGGCCCGCCCTGCCCTCACGAGGAAGGACGAGGCGGGGCCGGGGGCGGGCAGGACTCGGGCCGGTTGTATGTCGGCGGCTTCCGGGCGCCGAGGAGGTACCCGGCGGTGGGCCATCGGGCTTCCAGCGCTCGGGCCAGCGCGGCGCCAGGTGCGGCGGACGGTCTTCTCGATTTCGAATGTGACCGTGAGGCCGTCCTCGCTGGTGTGGCTGATGTCGGTCCAGTCGCTTCCGGGCGCGGCGGGGGCGGTGGGCATGGTCGTGCCGGTGGGGCGGAGTAGATGTAGAGCCCACACCCGGGATTACGAGGGTGTCGTCGTTGAGCGCCATGCGGCGGCCTCCTGACGGGCGGATGGTGGCGGCGACCGCGGCGGCGTGGTGGTGGGCGCCGCTGGGGGCGAAAAGGTCGGGAAGGAAGGCCGGGCCGGAGACATGTCGGACGCGGACGAGGACGCCGCCGGAGGGCAGCGCGAGAGAACGTGCCGGGAGCAGCACGGCGAGGGCGTCGCGGGCGAGGTCTCGGGCGTCGGCGTGGTCGGGGCCGTGCCAGCACGTGAGTGCCACCTGGGCGGTTTCGGCGGCCGGGGCGCCTCTCCAGCTCGGCGAGGAAACGCCGGTCGTGGTGATGGCAAGGTGGATATACGGCAGCCGCTCGACGAGGTCGTCGGGCACGATGGTTCCGGTGTTCGCGTGCGGGAGTTGTTCGCGCAGCATTGCGACGAGAACGACGAGCGGGTCGGGAGGCAGCACGGCGCCACCCCCGGCCTGCACTAGCGCAAACGCCTACCGAGCAGGCGGAACGGTCGTAGCCTCAAGTTGTGGCGCGGCGTGTGTTCGGTCGCTGGGAGGCAGTCATGGCAACACCGGTGCGGATCGGAAACCGCTCATTCAAGACGAAGAAGGCAGCGACGGATGCATGTCGCGAGATACGGGACCGTTATCCCGGGGATGGACCGGAGCGGCCACCGGAGTTGAATCCCGGACTCGGCCAACGCGTCGACGACCCCGACGACATTGCTTTCATTCACGATCTCGTCGCGCTACATCCTGAGGCAGAGGAGAAGATCGGCGCAGGCATCAAGGGGTTTGTCGTCCGCGTGAACGAGAACGGGTTCGGCGGAACGCGCTGCTTCTACGTGGAACGAGTAGACGGTTCATCAGCGGAATTCTCGTTCCCTTTGTGCATTGACCATGCCGCAGCGGAACAGGCCAGCTAGCACGGCCTATCCGGCGTCGTTTGCGGCGCGGGTGAGGATGTACTGGCCGTCGACCCACTCGCCGGAACTTGGAGTGGTCGCCGTACTCGACGGCGAGGGAGTGGTCGGCATCGGCGACGACGTGCCGGTCAATACGGCGGCGTTCGATGTGGAGCGAGGCGGCAGCCTCGCCGCTGTCGGTGTGGCGGGAGGCGTAGCCCTTGGCGGCGTCGAGGACTTCGTGAAACGGCCCTCCTCGGGCGTCGTCGGGGCTGGTGGTGGCCACGCCGAATTGGCCCGGGTCCGCGCTTCGCGGTCGGGCTGGCGTACTGGGGTCAGGCGGAGTAGTCGGTCGGGTCGGTGGGTTCTGCGACTCGTTGGCGAGTACGAAGCTCGGTCGGTTTCCTTCCATCGCAAGAGGGCTGCTGGTGACGGCCTGGAGTCGCCCGGCGGCGGAGTAAATCAGGGTGCGGCCGATGTCGAGCCGGTAGTCGTCGACGAGGGCGAGCCCTCCAACATGCCGGTGACCAGGGCCATCGTGTTGACGGTCTGGCTTTCGGCGAACAACGCCCGCTGGTCGCGCATCTCCTGGGCGTCCAGGCGAAACACACGCCCGCCCCGCTCGACCAGGGACCTTGTCGCGTCCGCGAGCCACGGGTCGCCCGAGCACGTGAAGACGACCCAAGGCGCACGCCGGTCGGTGAGTGTCAGGCTCATGGGCGACATCCTCCCCGCGCCGCGCCGCCGGGCAGAACAGCCGCCCGCCACAAACACCCCACTATGGACGATCGGCCGTATACGCGCCGGTCACGAACAGCTACAGTCCGCCCTATGGCCAGGCCCAACCGCGCCGGCCGCTGGCTGGCGGCACCGCCCGGGCGGCTCATGACGATCACCAGCATCACGCTGGCGACCCTCGTCGGCGCCGCCGCGACCTGGGTCGCCGTGAAACAGCTCGACGCGACCGAGGGCGGCGTCGCGTCCAACGCGCTCGTGGAGTTCTCCAGCCTCGACGGTTTCCCGGCCGCCGACCTGGCCCGGGTCAACGGCCTGGCCGTCAGCGGCGTCATCGCCAACACGGGGCCGGCCGCCATCCTCGTCACGCGCCTGGAAGCCGAGCTCTACGACGTCCGCTACGAGGTCCTGTTCGCCTCCAGCGGCAACTGCCACGGCGGGCCGCTGCGCGTCGACACCGCCGAGCTCGTCCCGATCGAGATCTTCATCGCCGACCTGCCGGGGACGGTGCAGGTCGAGGCGGGCCGCGACGGCGAGCCGCTGGTGCTGGTCGTCGTCGACGCGGAGGGCACCGAGACCGAGATCCGCACCTCGCTCCCCGACGAGGCGACCCACCGGCAGTTCGCGGACGCGCTGATCGACCTCGAAGCCGAGTGCCGCGGGATCTTCCTGCCCTAGCGACGGAAAAACCCCTGCCCCGGTCACATTCGCGCGCCCCGATCCGTCAATGCGGTGTCAGCTCATCACGAACCAAGGAGCCCGCAATGGAATCCCGCATGAAGAACCCGGTCATGATCCTCGACGGCACGCTCGACGCCCTCCTGGCCGTGAGCAAGTCCTGCGCGCAGACGGGCATCGGCGAGGAGGTCCTGGAACTGGTGAACCTGCGCGCGAGCCAGATCAACGGATGCGCGGTCTGCGCGGACATGCACGCCAAGGGCCTCAAGAAGATGGGCACCACCGACGAGCGCCTGTGGACCGTGGCGACCTGGCGCGAGGCGCCGTACTTCACCGACGCCGAGCGCGCCGCCCTCCACCTCGCCGAGGAGATGACGCGGCTGGCCGACGCCGGCGACGTCACCGACGCGGTGTGGGCCGAGGCGAAGGCGCACTACGACGAGCGGCAGCTGGCCGCCCTGGTCATGAACATCTCGATGATCAACCTGTGGAACCGGCTGAACGCGACGACGCGGCAGATCCCCGGCGCCTGGTAACTCCCAAGGCCGGCGGCGCGGCGCCGCGCGGGGTCGTCGTGGACCGGGTCGAAGGCCCACGACGGCGCCGGCGGCTCACACCGGGTCCAGCTCCAGCCCGTACTCCTCTTTGAGCGTCGCCACCTGCGCCGGCCTGGCCAGCACGTACAGGCTCTCGCTCCACTCCCCGTCGACGTCGCCGCGCGTGTGGAAGAAGACGCGCCCGTCGTCGGGCTCCAGATCCCCCACGCACTCCCAGATCGACAGCATGTCGAGCTGTCCCGGCGACAGGTGCTCGACCTCCCAGGCGAACTCCTCGCCGTCGAGAACGAAGGTCAGCAGCTCCTCGCCGTCCTCGTCCTCGCCGAGTTCGACCTCGGTGACGGTCCGGCCGCTGAGCCCGGCCAGCTCTTCGAGCAGGTCCTGGTAGGTCTCCTCCAGGTCGTCGGCCTCGCCGTCGCCGGCCGACACGTACAGCCCCAGGTCGAACAGCTCGAACACGTCGGCCCAGTCGTACTCGCCGGGGTGGTCGGCCTGATCGCCCTCCTCGGTGAGGATCTTGTCCCGGTCGGCCTCGGAGGTCATGCCCCAGGCGACCAGACGGGCGGAGACTTCGCGCAGGGTGGCATTCAGCTCGGTCGGCATTGGGCGCATTCTGCCAGGTGAAGGTGACCGGCCGTCGGCGCGTGGCCCACATCACGGGCAGGCATCTTTGAACGCGTTCAAAAACAGGCGTAGAGTCCCGCCTGAAAGTTGAACACGTTCAACTAGGAGTGCCCCATGGAACTGTCCGTCCTCGGCTACAGCGTCTACCTGGTCATCGCGGTCGTCTTGACCGTCTGGGTCGCCCGAACCCTCACCCGCAACGGGATCGTCTTCCTCAAGGAGGTCTTCCGCGGCGACGACAACCTCGCCGACGCCGTCGGCAAGCTCCTCCAGGTCGGCTTCTACCTCATCAACCTCGGCTTCATCGCCCTCTGGCTCACCGACTCCCGTCCACCCGCCACCGTGCGGGAGGTCTTCGAGTCGGTCGCCTTCAAACTCGGCGCCGTCCTGCTCGTCCTGGGCGTCCTGCACCTGACCAACGTCTTCGTCCTCGGCCGCTTCCGTCGCCGCAGCATCCACGGCGACCTGCGCAACTACGCCCTCCCGCCCGGCGCACCCCGTCAACCGGCTGTCTAGGCTTCTGCCTGTGACAGAACCGGCCGCTGCGGGCCGTGCCCGTGCTCGCAGCGAACGCACCCGCAGCGCGATCCTCGAGACCGCGCTGCGGTTGTTCGCCGAGCGCGGCTACGACAAGACCACCATGCGGGCCATCGCCGCCGAGGCGGGCGTGTCGGTCGGCAACGCCTACTACTACTTCACCTCCAAGGACCACCTCATCCAGGGCTTCTACAGCCGGATGGTCGCCGAGCACGTCGTCTTGACCCGCGAGCGCATGGCGGGCCAGACCGACCTCGCCGCCCGCGTCGGGATCGCCCTCGCCTGCTGGCTGGAGGTCGCCGAGCCCTACCACCGCTTCGCCGGGCAGTTCTTCCGCAACGCCGCCGACCCGGCCAGCCCGCTGAGCCCCTTCTCGCACGAGTCCGCGCCGGCGAGGCTGGAGGACACCGCGCTCTACCGCGAGGTCCTGGCCGGCACCGGCCTGAAGGTCAGCCCCGAGATCGCCGACATCCTCCCCGAAATGCTGTGGCTGCACCAGATGGCGGTCGTCCTCTACTGGGTCTACGACCGCAGCCCCGGCCAGCACCGCACCCGCGAACTGGCCGCGCGCACCGCGCCCATGGTCGCCAGGATCGTGACCCTGTCGCGCTACAAGGTCCTGCGACCCCTGGTGCGCCAGGCCGAGTCGCTCGTCCGCGACTTCCTCATCGTCGACGAAGAGGAAGCGCCCGGCCGCGACGCAGTGTGACGGTCGCCATTTCCCCGACGGCCCCCGTCTCAGCGCGAACGCAGGCCACGGCCCGATTCGGTGACCGCTCGCGGCGCCCACGGTTGTCACGCAGAGGTAGCGTGAGGTCTCCCACTCGGACCGAACCTTGGAGGAGTCGTGAGCCCCGACCCGGCCAGCGCCGACGGCATCGCCGCCGCGCTCACCGAGACACTCAAGACCGCCCGCGAGGTCGCGCGGGCGCAGGAGCAACAGGCGGGCGAGGACGGCGAGCCGCCCACCGGTGACGCCGCCGGCGGACTCGTCCGCGCCACCGCCGCACTCCCCGGCAAGGTCAAAGTGGACATCGACCCGCGCGCCGCCCGCCTGGGCACCGAGGCGCTCGCCGAAGCCGTCACCGAGGCCGTCAACAGCGCCCTTGCCGCACTTCGCGGCCAGGCACAGGACGCCTCCGGCGTCGACCTCGCCGCCTTGTCGGAGCGCCTCGAAGAGATCCAGAAGCAGTCGGCGGCCCAGCTCGGCGGCTTCCTCACCCGCCTCACCGACGCGCACCAGCGGCTCGCCTCCCGCGGAGACGGCGGAACCACATGAGCTTCGAGATCGACCCCGACGGCATGGCCGGCTCCGGACGCGACATGGAAGCCGTCGCCGAACACCTCGCCGAAGTCCTGGAAGCCTTCTCCGCCAAGATCTCCGGCTACGCCGACGCACCCGGAAACGATGAGATCGGCGGCCTGATCGGCGACGCCCACCAGGCCGTCTTCGAGTTCGCCATGGAGTCCTTCGGCGGCGCCGCCGAAGGCATCGGCCTCGCCGGCCAGGACATCGGCGGCTCCGCGCAGGCCTACGCCGAGGCCGAGGAGTCGATCAAGCAGTCCATCGAGAAGTACGACAAGAGCCTGGAGCGGTGAACCGATGGCGCTGATGCTCCCTTCCGAACTCGCCGACCTGCTCGGCCTGCTCGGCTACGACTGGCCCGCATCGAACGAGGAGTCGCTCATCGAGATGGGCCAGGCCTGGATGGACCTGTCGGGTGAACTCGACGGTGTCATCGCCGAGGCCAACGCCGCCGCGGGCGGTGTCTGGGACGGCAACCTGGGCGCCGAGATCGACGCCTTCAAAGGCTGGTGGACCGGCGACGACGGGCCCGTCTCCACCCTCGACAACGGTGCCACCGCCGCCCTGATCGGCGGCGCCGGGATGATCATCTGCGGGGTCATCGTGATCGCGCTGAAGATCATGGTGATCGTCCAGCTGGTCATCCTCGCCGTGCAGATCGCCATCGCGGTCGCCGAGGCCGCCGTGACCTTCGGCGCCTCCCTGCTGCAGATCCCGCTGTTCCAGCAGCTGGCCCGGCAGGTCATCTCGAACCTGATGCAAGAAGCCGTCTTCAAACTCCTCGGATAGGGCGACTCGTGGCGAAGAAGAAGGGTGGCGGCGGCAGCGGGCCGAATCCGGTGAAGCTGGCACTGAAGTACCTGGACAAGTTCAAGCACCGGCCCGGACGCGGCGATCGCATGTCCGGCAAGGGACTGCGGCACCAGCAGCACGGCGAGCTCAAGACCGACGCCGAGACCGGCGCGCGCGTCGGCAGGGGTTACCACAGCAGGCCCGGCGGCAACGACTTCGACGACCGCCGCACCACCGAGGTCACCCAGAAGCACCCCAACGGCGTCTACTCCGGCAAGGTCGAGTTCAAGAACGACAACCCGCCGCCGGAGTGGGTGCCCAAGCAGGGCGACGGGACCAGCGCGTTCTTCCCCGACGACTGGGACTCGCAGAAGATCGACAACGCCACCTCGGACGCCTTCGCCAACGGCAAGAAGGACCCGGTGACCGGCACCTGGACCGGTACGCACGACGGCGTCAAGATCGAGGGCTGGTACGACCCGGCGACCGGTAACATCGGCCACGGCTTCCCGAGCTTCAATCAGTAACCGGAAGGACACGCAGGCGTGAGATTCACGGTCGACGCCGACGGCGACATCGCCGTCGAGCTGGGAGACGGCGAGGCCGCGTACGCGGAGTTCGCCGCGTGGCTGAAGCTCGGTGTGAACTACAGCCCCATGCGCTGCCTGGACGCGCTGCAGATGGCCGACGACGTCCTCACCGGACAGTCCGATGTGGAGACCTTCACCGCCGAGGCGCACACGACGACGTTCACCCGCGACAAGGTGACCGTCCGGCACCAGTTCCTCGACCGCGGCGCGGTCGTGCCGCTGAAGTACGCCGTGGAGCGCATCGAGGAGTGGTGGGGCCTGATCGCCTACCGCGCACCGAAAGCGGGGACGACCCAGCCCTACCGGCCCGACCTGCCGTTCTGGGAGGCGCAGCTGGTGCTGTGGGAGGAGACCTGGGAGCGCCGGCACCCCTACCGGGGACGGCTCGGAATCCCGGAGTAGACCCCCTACAGCCAGCGCAGCGTCTCGCCGTGCGGTCCGCTCAGCGCGACCGCGCGGCCGTCGAGGGCCACGACGCCCGGTTCGGGGCCGTCGTCGGGCTGCGCGACCGGCACCGCGTGGCGCGGGAAGACCTTCACGTCCTCGTTCGAGATCCAGTGCCCCGGAAGGGATGCGACGGTCTCGGCGAAGGCCTCGCGCTGCGACTCGTCGCGGATGTAGGTGAGCACCGCGCTGTGGAAGACGACGAGCGTGGCGTCGGCGGGCGCCTGCGCGGCCAGGCCGGCGAGGTCGGTGAGCAGGTCGCCCTTCACGAGGTGCGGAGGGTCGGCGCGGGCGATGCGCGCGGCGGCCTTCAGCCGGGCGCGGCGATGCTCGTGCTCCGGCCAGATCAGGGCGTTGAGCCAGCGAAGGACGTCGTCGTCGGCGATGTCGAGCGGGTTCAAGTCGAGGCCCGCCCGCCAGACCACCGTCGGCGGGCGCTCCGGGATCGGGACACCGCCGTCGGTCGCGCATTCGAGCAGGACGGCGCTGCGCGGATCGCCTATCGTGCGGCCGTTGTAGCGGTACCGGTAGCGGTCGGGGTAGAGGCACAGGCCCGCTGAGGCGCCGACCTCCAGTAGCGCCAACGGTTGCGGGAGCGAGGCGAGCAGGGGGAGCAGGGCGGCGCAGCGGCCGGGCTCGTTGGTCTGCGTGCGGCGGGCCAGCATGACCTCCGAGACCTCGTCCCAGTGCCACAGGAGCCAGTCGTGGAACTCGGCGGTGCTGCGGGTCGGGCCGCCGAGGTAGCGGGTCGCGCCGAACAGGAGATTGGGCTGGCGCTTGGGTTCGGGGAGTTCGTCGAGCAGGTGCAGGAGGCGGGTCTCCTGGGCGACGAAGTGGGCGAGGCGTTCGTATGAGCGGGACTTGCCGCGGGCCTGGCGGACGGCGAAGCTGCGGTACCAGTCGGCGGTGAGGCTCATCGGGCGAGTGTGCCTGAGCGGGCGGGCGATTGGGAGGGGCGGGAGGGTCGGTTCCCGCTCTGTAGCGACCGCCCGGCGGCCACGTCCCCGATGCGGGCCGGTTCAGTCGTGCTCGGCGAGCTTGTGGACATGGTGGGACGCGGCGTGCAGGGCCTCGGCGACCAGGCGCCGCACGTGCCCGCCGCGCGCGCGGTAGATTGCCCGGCGGCCCTCCCGGCGGGAGGCGACCAGGCCGGCCAACTGGAGTTTCGACAGGTGCTGGGAGACGGCCGGCCGCGCGGCACCGACGGCCGCCGTCAGGCTCCCCACGTCGTGCTCGCCCTCGCTGAGCAGCCACAACAGCCGCAGCCGGGTGGGGTCGGCGAGCATCTTCAAGGCCGTGACCGCCGCGTCGATCAGCTCGCCATCGGGTTGCTCTCGCCTCTCGTTGGCATTTGCATCGTTGTCGCGTGCGTACATGAGCACGTATTATGCCAGGTGGACGCCCACCCCACGCATGACGCCGGGAGACGACGATGAGCCACCCGCACGATCATGGGCATCACGCACACGACGGCGCTCGACGGTCCTTGACGCATCGCCTGTCGCACCTGCTCAAGCCGCATTCACACGACACGGCCGACAAGGTCGACACGGCCCTGGAGTCGTCGAAGGAGGGCATGCGGGCCCTGTGGATCTCCCTGGCCGTGCTGGGGGCGACCGCGCTCGCGCAGGGCGTCGTCGTGTACTTCTCGGGTTCGGTGGCGCTGCTGGGCGACACCTTCCACAACGCGGCCGACGCGCTGACCGCCGTCCCCCTGGGCATCGCGTTCGTCCTCGGGCGACGCGTCGCGACCCGCTCGCACACCTACGGGTACGGCCGGGCCGAGGACCTGGCCGGGATCGTCATCGTGCTCACGATCGCCGCCTCGGCGTTCTTCGCCGCCTACGAGGCGATCCGCCGACTGGTCGAGCCGCGCGACATGAGTCACGTCGGATGGGTCGCCGCCGCCGGGGTCATCGGCTTCATCGGCAACGAACTGGTCGCGCGGTATCGCATCCGCGTCGGGCGGCGGATCGGGTCGGCCGCGCTGGTCGCCGACGGGCTGCACGCCCGCACCGACGGGTTCACCTCCCTGGCGGTGCTGCTGGGGGCCGGCGGTGCCGCGCTGGGCTGGCGGTGGGCCGACCCGGCGGTGGGGTTGCTGATCACCGCGGCGATCCTGCTGGTGCTCAAGGACGCGGCCCGCGAGGTTTATCGGCGGCTCATGGACGCGGTGGACCCGTCGTTGGTCGACGCCGTGGAGGAGGTGCTGCGGGGTACGCCGGGGGTCGCAGGGGTGGGGGCGGTGCGGCTGCGGTGGGTCGGGCACCGGTTGCGGGCGGAATGCGACGTCCAGGTGGCGGCCGAGTTGACGGTCGCCGCCGCGCATGAGATCACGGTGGAGGCCGAGCACCGGTTGTTCCATCGGGTCGGGCACCTGGCGGGGGCGACGGTGCACACGGACCCGCACGGGGTGGAGGGGGACTCGCACCGGCGGCTTGCGCATCATCGGGGGTGAGGTGGGGGTGGTCGCGACGTCGTGCGGCGTGGGCGGTCCAGGCGGTTCTCGCGACCGACGCCAACGCCCCGGCCGGTCCCCGGACGCGGGCCTGCCGGGAAGGCTGGGAGTCGGACGGGGGTTCCCCGACTCTCCGCCGGGTGCCCCGCCCTTACTCGCTGATGGTCTTGGTCTTGCAGTTGGTGGGGGTGGTGTCGGCCGAGCCGTCGACGGTGCAGACCCGCACGGACGGCGTCGGCCGCCTGCGCCATGCCCGCGATGCCGAAGACGGCGAGGGCGGTGGCCGCGCCGGTGAGGGCGGTGGCGAGGAGGGACTTCCTGGTGGTCTTGCGCATGTGATTCTCCTTCGTGATCGATTTGAGGCTCACGGTCGGCCGGGCGTGGGCGGAGAATCTTGAGCGAAGCGATATCGGCTGTTCCGGACGGGGCGGCGCCGACCGTTCGGCCACGTGCGTGGCGCATGTTCGCCGACGCGATCCCGCCGGGTGGCGCGTTGTGGCGGGTGCCGTGACAGTCGGGCTTCGGTGCCCGGATCCCGCCGAGGAGGATTCCGGGGATCGCGGCGCGGGTCTCTTCCCACAGCCGCCACATGGCGCCGGTGATCCGGCTTGGGTTGGGGTTGGCGGACATGGGCTCAGTACTCCTTAGGGCATCAGGGCGGCGTGGGCGGTCAAGGTCCTGTCAAGGTCCGGTCAAGGTTTCGCGCGTGCGGGGGCCGTAGGTTCGGGCCACTGTTCGCGCGAGCAAAGGAGAAAGCCTGTGAAGGCCGTTGGACGAGCGAGTGACTGGTTGCTGGGCCGTGTGGCACCGAAGGCGACGGCAGCGGCGTCGACCCCGTGTCGTTCTTACTGCGCCAACACGTACTGGGTCGCATGCGGGATTCGCCACGACACCGGTAGATGCTTCTGTTTCCAGTGGGGGCGCTGCGTGTAGGCGGCCTTTTTGACACGGCCGAGGCTCTGGAGTCTCGGCCGTGTTCGGCGATGACGTATCAGGGGGTGGCGCGTAGGTCGGAGGCGTTGGCGGTAGCCGTCGCGGGTCGCGGCGGCCCGGTTGTCGGCCTGCCCGGTTTGAAGCCACCCGTTGGTGGGGTCGGCGTAGGTGTAGGGGCCGAACGCCTTCGCCACGGTTCGGGTAGCTGTCGAAGTAACGGCGATCGTCGCGGCGTGCCCGGTGATGGCGACCAGCCGCGCCGAGATCAGCGCCGGGGACACCGGGTCCCCGATCCGGTCGGGGTGTGGGCGTAGTCGAGGTAGATCCATGACTGTTCGCCGCCGGGGTCGCTGGCTCGGGCGGTGAACGCGGTGGGGGTTTCGTAGAGGAGTGGACCCGACCATGCGGCCTCGACGGGGACGGTTGGGTGTGGTGGATCTCGATCGGGTCACCGCTGTAGGTCCACGGGTTCTGCTGGCAGATCGCGCTTCCGGTGTGGGCGATGGTGGACACGATGTTGCGGGCGCGGTCTAGTGAGTCTTTTATGGACGGTGCGGTGATGGCGCGGGCCGTCGTCAGAGTCCGGGTGGTCGCCCCGGTGGCCGGTGTCTGAACGATCACCCGGGCCATGAGCGAATCGGCCACGGCGGACAGGTGGGCCCATGTAGAGCGCGGGCCGGTGGCGTCGAGGGGTAACCGGTTGTGGAACTTGGCGGCCTTACCCATGCTTCGATACGCAGCGACCGCGCCGGCCCCGGGGTGATCCCGGGTGGAACATGGGCGGTGGTGGTGCCGGTGATCGACCATGCGTCGGTTGACGATGTGTACAGAGACGCCGGGCCGGGCCGCGCCAACACCCTCGATCACCGCGACGTCGTCGGGCAGACCACCCGACAGAGACCGGGTGCCACGGATCGCGACCACTGCGGCGGAGATGTCCACGCCGTCAAGAACCACACGCGGCACGAAGCGCCGGGCGGCGTCCTCGATCGCGCGAGCGGTGGCGGTGGTGGAGGTCTTCACCGGGGATCACCTCCCCGTGAAACTTGTGCCAACCGGCCAAGAATCGCGCGAGGTTCTCGTACGGCCTTCATCCGATACTTGCGGAGCTCAGGAAGCCCAGGGCCAAACCTCGCCCGGGCGCATCCTCACCTCACAAGGAGATGCATGATCCACAAACGCATTACTGCCACGGCCGCCGCCCTGTTCGCGGGCGGAACGCTGGTTCTCGCAGGCGCTGCCCCGCCCAAGCGGCCAGCTCGGAAGCCCGCCGCCTTCGCCTTCCTCGACCACCGCCCGTAACCCACCCCTACCCCGGCGAAGCCTCCGGCGCCTCGTCCGACAGCGGCCGGGCGCCCGCGACGAACTTCGCCAGCGCCGGCCCGTGAACGACGCCCTTCCCGCCGGCCGCCGCGAGTCCGGCGGGCAGCTCGTCGACGGCCGCGGCCAGCACGAGGTTCCCGTACCTCCGTCCGCGCAGCATGCCGGGTTCGCCGAGCAGCATGACGTCGTCGAAGACCTCGCGCAGTCCGGCGGTGAGCCGCCGGGTGAAGGTGAGCATGGGCAGGTCGGTGACGTTCAGCGCGTACACGCCCCCCGGCGCGAGGATCCGCGCGACCGATCGGGCGAACTCCACACCCGACACGTGGGCGGGCATCTGGGCGCCGTTGTAGATGTCGCCGATGACGACGTCCCACGCCCCGTCCTCGGCGGCTTCGACGGCGTCGCGGGCGTCGGCGACGACCGGGCGGACGCGCGCGGCCCGTCGCAAGGGCAGGTGCACCAGCACGAAGTCGAGGAGCCTGCCGTCGCGGTCGACGACCTCCTGCTCGGAGCCGGGGCGCGAGGCGGCGACGTACCGGGGGATGGTGAGGGCGCCGGCACCGAGGTGCAGGACGCGGATGGGCTCACCGGGTTTGCCGACGGCGTCGAGGATCCGGGCGACCTTGCGCACGTACTCGAACTCAAGCCGCTTCGGCGCGGTCATGTCCACATAGGACTGCGCGACGGAGGCCACGTAGAGGGTCCACGACCCTTCGCGACCGGGGTCGGGCACGAGTTCGGCCTGGCCGCCGTCGACTTCGGCGAAGATCGCATCCACCGCCCCACGGTACGCGCCCGCGCGGGTCAGACGTTCCACCTCGGCGAGTCGGAGCCCTCGACGGGGCGGCCGGGCAGCGGCGAGTCGGACCTGGCGCGCAGCCCGTCGAGCACGATCTCGACATGCCGCATGGTGATCCACTTGTCCTCTTCGGACGTCTCGCACTCGTGCCGCACCAGCATTCCCAGCAGGATCAGCACGTCGCCGGCACCGACGTCGGGGCGCATCTCACCGCGCAGCTGGGCGCCGTCGATGAGCGGCTCCAGCAGCTCGACCAGGGTGGCGCGGGCGTGGGCGACCTCGGGGATCTCGCGCACGGCCTCCTTGAGCCGGGGCCGCAGCGCCGACAGGGGCGCACCGAGCCGCAGCTCGACGCACCGCCGCACGAAACGGCACAGCGCTCCCCACGGATCGGTCTCGTGGTCGGTCTCCTTGCGGGACAAGGTGATCAGGCTGTCGACACCGGCGGCGATGACGGCCCGCAGCAGCGCCTCGCGGTCGCCGAAGTGCCGGTAGAGGGTCCCGACGCCGACCTCGGCGCGGCGGGCGATCTCCTCCATGGGCACGCCGATGCCGTGTTGCACGAAGGCCTGGTGGGCGGTGGCGACGATCCGCTCGCGGTTGCGCTGGGCGTCGGCGCGACGCGGGGCGGGGGCGGCGCCCTTGGCTCGGGGTTCAGGGGCGTGGGACACGGTTTCGGGTGCCTTTCTGGGTGTCCTATCTGGACGGTATCCCTCCGGTTGCGTAGAGTGGGCCTCAACCGGAAGAAAATCCTCCGCTTCTCAGCGAGAGTGAGGCCAATCATGTCCCATGTCCATGCCTCTGAGCTGCCGATAGATGAGATTCCAGCACTTCCGACCCAGCGATCCTGTCCGTTCCACCCACCCCAGGAGTACGCAGAGATCCGCAAAGGTGACAGGCCGGTGCGCGTGTCCCTTCCCAGTGGACGGATCGCCTGGCTCGTCACCGCCCACGACCAGGTCCGCCAAGTGCTCGCCAGCCCGCACGTGTCCTCCGACCGGAAGCACGACAACTTCCCCGTGCGCTTCCAGCGGCCCGATCCCGAGCAGCTGGAACGATTCCGCCAGTTCAAGCCCTCGCTGATCGGCACCGACCCGCCCTTCCACACGCGGCTGCGCCGCTCGGTCATCACCGAGTTCACCGTCCGCCGCACCAAGGAGCTGCGCCCGCGCGTCCAGGAGATCGTCGACGCCTCCATCGACGACCTGCTCGAAGCCGGCAAGGACGGCAGGCCCGTCGACCTCGTCGAGAAGGTGTCCCTGCCGGTCCCCTCGATGGTCATCTGCGAACTCCTGGGCGTCCCCTACGCCGACCACGACTTCTTCCAGGAGCGCACCGCCACCCTCATCAACTTCACGCGCGGACCGGAGTCGGGTCTGGCCGCCCTCGACGACCTCGGCGCCTACTTCGACGAACTGGTGGCACGCAAGGAGAAGGCGCCCACCGACGACCTCATCGGCCGCCTGATCGTCGCGGGCAGGGAGAACGGCGACCACGACCCCGAGGAACTCGTCGGCCTCGCGCAGCTGCTGCTCATCGCCGGGCACGAGACGACGGCGAACATGATCAGCCTCGGCACGGTCGCGCTGCTCGACGACCCCGAGCAGCTGCGCGCCCTGCGCGAGGACCCCGAGACGTTGATGCCGAAGGCCGTCGAGGAGATGCTGCGCTTCTTCACGATCGCCGACTCGGTCACCGCGCGCACCGCTCTGGCCGACATGGAGGTCGGCGGCGTCATCATCCGCGAAGGCGAAGGACTGATCGCCTCCGGCCTGGCCGCCAACCGCGATCCGCGCGCCTACCCCGATCCCGATGCGCTGGACATCACGCGCAACGCGCGAAACCACGTCGCCTTCGGCTACGGCATCCACCAGTGCCTCGGGCAGAACCTCGCGCGCATGGAACTGGAGATCGTCTACCGGACGCTCTTCGACCGCGTGCCCGGCTTGACACTGGCCGCCGAGGCCGAAAGCCTGCACTACAAGCACGATGCGCTCGTGTACGGCATCCGTGAGGTGCCGGTCACCTGGTGATGGGAGGGAACATGCGCGTCATCGCAGATCGGGACGTGTGCGTGGGTGCCGGGCAGTGCGTGCTGACCGAACCCGACGTGTTCGATCAGGACGAGGCCGACGGGCGGGTGATCCTGCTCATCGCCGAACCGGACAAGACGTACGAGGACGCCGTCCGGGAGGCGTGCGACCTGTGCCCGTCGGGCGCCTTGTCCATAGTGGAGGACTGACCGGTCGCGCACGTCACGCCCGTCGTGACGTGCGCGACAACCCGGAATCCGAACCGCCGCCGGATCGTTGTCCCGTGGCGTGACCAACGACGTGGACGTGGTGGTGATCGGCGCCGGCCAGGCCGGACTATCGGCCGTGCACCACCTTCGACGCGCCGGATTCGAGCCGGGCACCGGATACGTGGCCTTCGACCACAATCCGGCCCCCGGCGGCGCCTGGCTGCACCGGTGGGACTCGCTCACCGTCGCCACCGTCAACGGCATCTTCGACCTGCCCGGCATGCCGCTGGGCTTCGACACCCTCGACCCGAAGGCCAAGGCCAACGAGGTCGTCCCCGCCTACTTCGCCGAGTACGAACGCCGTTTCGACCTGCGGGTCCAGCGGCCGGTGAACGTGAAGTCGGTGCACGAGACCGTCGGGGGACGGCTGCTCGTCGACACCGACAAGGGCTCCTGGTCGGCGCGCGCGATCATCAACGCGACCGGCACGTGGGAGAAGCCCTTCTGGCCGCACTACCCCGGGATGGCCTCCTTCAAGGGCCGCCACATACACACCGCGGGCTTCCACTCCGCCGAGGAGTTCGCCGGCAAGCGCGTGGTCGTGGTCGGCGCCGGATCCTCCGCGCTGGGACACCTGATGGAGATCGCCGAGGTCGCCGCCGAGACCACGTGGGTGACGCGCAGACCGCCGGAGTTCACCGAGGAGCCCTGGACCGAGCAGTACGGCCGCGAGGTCGTCGCCCGCGTCGACGCGCGGGTCCGCGCCGGCCTGCCGCCCGAGAGCGTCATCCGCGCGACCGGTTACCCCGTCACGCCGGCGATCCGCGCGGGCCTGGAGTCGGGCGTGCTGGACCGCGAGCCCATGTTCGACCGCGTCACGCCCGAAGGCGTGGCCTGGGACGACGGTGGCTTCGTCGCCGCCGACGTGATCGTGTGGGCGACCGGCTTTCGCGCCTCCCTCGACCACCTGGCGCCCCTGCGCCTGCGCGAGCCCGGCGGCGGGATCCGCATGGACGGGACCCGCGTGGCCGCCGACCCCCGCGTGCACCTGGTCGGATACGGCCCCTCGGCGAGCACGGTCGGCGCCAACCGCGCCGGACGCGAGGCGGTCCGCGAGATCCGCCGGATGCTGGGCGCCGAGGCCCTGGCGGCCTGATTTCGAGACGGCCGCAGCGGTGGGACCGCGCCGGCCGCCGTCGTCACGTGCTGGCTGCGACCGTCCCCGCGGCCGAGATCAGCCCGCGTCCGCGCACGGTGCCGCCGCCTACCCCCTCCGGATGTATCCGGCTGCCGACCGGGTCGTGCTCGATGGCCGTCCTTGCCGACATCTGGGAAGGATTCGGGCTAATTATGACGAATATCACCAAGACCATCGTTAGTTGCGGATATAAAGGAACTCTGCCTCGGCGCCGGGGGATCCGACGCCGGCGCCGAACACCGACGATCCGCACGCCGGAGGGGACGCGCGGGTCGCCGTAGACGTCGAGGAGGACGCCCTGGCAGGGCGCGCCGAGCCGGCACCGACGCGGGTCTCCACTTTAGGACGCGGCGGGACCGGGACGCGTGTTCCGTCCGGGGGTCCCCCACCCCTCTCGTGCAGAGAACGGCCCCACGTTCCCGAGTGGACGTGGGGCCGCGTAACGCTCTGCGGTCAGCGCAATCCGAGGTCGATCGCGTTGCTGAGCGTGCCGTCGTCGCCGTCGACGGACCACAGCATCGCGCCACCGAGCTTCTTGCTCTTGATGTAGGTCATCTTGTTCGACATCGTCGTGACGTCGTCGTACGACCAGAACTGCCCGTTGGAGTACAGCCAGATCGCCATCGCCGAGGCGTCGGTGTATCTGGTCCCGGGCTTGGTCTTCAAGACGTCGTAGTCCTCGATGCCCTGCTCGTAGGTGCCGGGCGCCGGACCGGTCGAGGTCTGGTAGAGCCCGTTGTTGGTCGCCGGGACGCCCGCCCAGCCGCGGCCGAAGGCCGGCACGCCGAGCACGAGTTTGGCCGGCGGCGCGCCGCGCGCGATGTACTCGTTGATCGCGAGGTCACCCGACCACTTCGTCGGCGACGGGTCGGCCGGGGGCGAGTAGATCTGCGCCTGGTGGTTGGTCTGCGGGCCCCAGGCGCCGTAGAGGTCGTAGCCCTGGACGGTGACGAAGTCGAAGTTCGGCATGACCGCGGCGACGTCGATGCCGGCGGTGATCTTCGCCGGGTCGGCCGGGAGGAAGGCCGTCAGCTCGAAGTGCCTGCCGACGGTCGAACCGTAGGCGTCGAGCTGCCTGCGGAACTCCGCGACCAGGGCGGTGAAGTTCGCCTTGTCCTCGGGGCGGATGACGTTACCGGTGTTCCCCTCCGACCCCGGCCATTCCCAGTCGAGGTCGATGCCGTCGAAGACGCCGTAGGCGACACCGTTGCCGCACTGCACCTCTCCGCCGATGCAGGGCAGGTTGCCCTTGAGGTAGAGGTCGATGCAGCTCTGCACGAAGGCCGCGCGGTTGGCCGGGAGGGCCGCGTTGGAGAAGTACTTCGACCAGGTCCAGCCGCCCAGCGAGATGTTCACCTTGAGGTTCGGGTGCTTCGCCTTGAGCTTCTTGAGCTGGTAGAAGTTGCCCGCCAACGGCTGGTTGTAGACGTCGCCGACACCGTCGACGGACTCGGCCGCGCCGAACTTGCGCTGGTAGTCGGCCCACGCGTCGCCGACGCCGGCCTGGTTGGCCTCGAAGCAGCGGCCCTGCTCACTGACGTTGCCGAAGGCGTAGTTGATGTGGGTCAGGTCGGCGGCCGTGCCGTTGGTGTCCATGCTCTTGACGAGGTAGCCGCGGGCGTAGATGCCCCACTGGGTGAAGTAGCCGACCTTGCGGTACGACGAGGGATCCGGGCCGCCGTTCTCCAGGGTCTTCTTGGCGACGGCGTTGGAGAAGCCGGACAGGTTGCCCTTGGCGTCGCGGGCGCGGATCTTGAAGTTGTAGGTCGTGTTCGCCGCGAGGCCGCCGATGATCGCGGAGGTCGCGTTACCGGGCGCGGTCGCCGACTGCGCGTCGTTGACGAAGACGTCGTAGCCGGTGACGCCGACGTTGTCGGTGCTGGCCGTCCACTGTAGGGAGACGGTGCTGTTCGTCGCGGTCGGCGCGGTGAGGTTCGTGGGCGTGGTCGGCGCCTGCGTGTCGTCCGGGGGTGTGCCGCCGGAGCAGGAGGTGCCGTTGACGGTGCAGTTCGTGGGCGCCGCCTGAGCGCCGGAGTACGAGGCGTTGAAGCCGACCTTGACGGAGGCGCCGGGGCTGATCGCGCCGTTCCAGCCGGTGTTCTTGACGGTCACGTCCTGGCCGGAGACCGTGTAGGTGCCTTCCCAGAGGGCCGTGAGGCGGTGTCCGGGGGCGAGGGTGAACTTCAGCGTCCAGGACGCCGAGGCGGTGGTGCCGGTGTTCTTGATCGTGTAGTCGGCTCCGTAGCCGGTTCCCCAGTCACTGCCGAGCTTGTAGGTGGCGGCGAGGTTCTCGGCCGCGTGCGCGGGTTGGGCCGAGCCGAGGGCGACGACCAGTGCGACGGCGCCTAATAAGAGGCCTCTGAGCGACTTTCTCATCCCGTCCTCCGATAAATAGTAAGGAACTTTAAAGGTGAGCTGAGGTTATGGGATGGTGACGGGACTGTCAATACTCCTTGTGGTGTGGGGGTTGCGGTGGGGTGGTGCTTGCGGATGTCGGCCGGCGGGTCCTGGTCGGGCAGCATTCGTGGGATGGATTCTGTGCGCTACGACGGGCTTGCCGGCAGGTTGGTGGGGGCCGAGAAGCCGGGCGAGGTCGTGCCTGCGGGGGCGGCATGTCTGGCGGGGATGCTCGACGGGTTCAGCTGGGTTCGGTCGCGGCAGGCGCTGGAGCGGTGGGGCGGGGGAAGGCGTGAGGTGATCCGGTTGCAGAAGAGCAAGTGGAACCGGGCGGGGCGGGGGATCGAGCTTCAGGTGTCCATGTTGACCTCTCGGGCCTTGGGGGTTCGGGCAGGACCTGATGGAGTTCCTGGTGAGTCGTGGACATCGCGCGGAGGCGGGGGAGTTGTGGGGGCGGATCGAGCGGAGTCGGCCGGAGTGGCGGGATGCTTTCGCGGCTGGGCGGGCGATGGTGGGGGCGGGGGAGCGGCCGGGGTGGCACACGCCGGAGGCGTTGGGGTGGAGTGCGGAGGTGTTGGGGGTGGGGTGAACCCGGGGCGAGTTCGGTGGGGCGGGTGGATGTCGTCGGTCGAGCGCCCGTCCGGGTGTGCGGGGGGCTTTGGCTCCAGCGCTCCGACGCTGGGCGCTGTCCTGGCGCTTGGTGTGGGGGGAGTTGTCGTACCTCGTCCGTATCGTGATGTGTGGGGGCGTTTAGGGGCGGTATTGGGGGAGTGTTTCTTCCGTTTCCGCGGCCTTCGTCGGCGCGTGCCCTGAGCTGTTCCCGGCCTCAACCCGGCTGGGTGGCTCCGCCCCCAGCACCCCCGCCGGGACTCCGTCCCGGACCCTGCCAAGGACTCCGTCCCTGGACCCTGCTGGGGCTCCGCCCC
>NZ_JBFAKK010000018.1:0-156059 GCF_040655735.1 Phytomonospora sp. NPDC050363 | reverse complement strand
CCCCCAGCACCCCCGCTGGGTGGCTTCGCCCCCAGACCCCCACCAAGGACTCCGTCCCTGGACCCTGCTGGGGCGCTGCCCCAAACCCCGCCAGGGACTCCGTCCCTGGACCCGGAACGGCTACCGCGATGGTGTGGGACAAACCCGGCTGGGTGGCTCCGCCCCCAGCACCCCCGCTGGGTGGCTTCGCTCCCAGACCCCCACCGGGACGCTGTCCCGGACCCTGCTGGGGCGCTGCCCCAAACCCCGCCAAGGACTCCGTCCCTGGACCCGGTTGTGGGCCTGGGCTCGGCACCGTGGGGCCCACGGCCAGTGCCCGGTGGCCCGTGTGGGGTTCCCCCTTTGTGGTGGACGGTGTTTATGCGGCGAGGGCCAGGGTCTTGGCCTCGTAGTTGATGGGTGAGAGGTGTTCGAGGGCGCTGTGGCGTCGGTGGTGGTTGTAGAACGCGATCCAGGCGAACACGTCGCGGCGGGCCTGGGCGCGGGTGGTCCAGATGTGGCCGTGGTGGATCGTTTCGCGTTTGAGGGTGGCGTTGAAGGCTTCGGCGGCGGCGTTGTCGAGGGCTGAGGCGATGCGGCCGGCCGATCGGCGGATCCGGTGGGTGCGGCAGTGGGCGGCGAAGCGGGCGGATGTGTATTGCGTCCCGCGGTCACTATGAAAGATCACGCCTTCGACGTTCCCGCCCCTGGCCGTCACGGCCGCTTCGAGGGCGTCGGTGACCAGGCTGGTGCGCATGTGATCGGCCAGGGACCAACCGATCAAACGCCTGGAGGACAGGTCGATGACGGTGGCCAGGTAGAGCCACCCCTGACCGGTGGGGAGGTAGGTGATGTCACCGCACCATCGGGCATCCAGTCGGCCACCAGCGGAGAAGTCGCGTTCCACCAGATCCGGGATCACCACCGGCTGCTCGTCGCCGATGGTGGTGCGCTTGGCCCGCCGCAGATGATGCCCGACGATGGCGAAACGGCGCATCAACCGCTCAACCCGCTTGTGGTTGATCATGCGTCCGGCATCGCGCAACTCGGCGACCACACGCGGGGACCCATAGGTGCCGCGTGAGTCGGTGTGGACCTGCTTGATTTCGGCGGCCAAGGCGGCATCGGCGGCATGGCGGGCATCCCGCGCCGCCGCGGTCGCGTGGTGCTTGTAGTAGCCCGAGGCCGAGACCCCCAACAAACGACACAACCGCTGGACACCGAACCTGGCGGCGTGTTGCGAGATGAACCCCCAGCGACTCACCGGCCCATCTCCTTGACGAAATACATCGTCGCCTTCCGCAGAATCTCCTTCTCGGTCTCCAGCTCGGTGACCTTCGCGCGGAGACGAGCCAGCTCGGTGACCTTCGCGCGGAGACGAGCCAGCTCGGCGTCCTTGGCCGCCACCGACAACCCCACAGAACCGGTCTCCACCGGGCCGTCATGGTCGGACCCGCCATAGCGACCCGACCGGACCCAGCCACGAAACGTCTCATGATTGAGCCCGAGTTCGGCAGCCACCGACGCGATCGTCCGCCCCGACGACTCCCACAACCCGACAGCATCACGACGAAACTCATCGGTGTACTTCGACATCCCCAACAGGAACACTCCTTCCACCAGGCCATCCAAGACCCAGAACGAGTGTCCACCAACCCGGGGGAACCTCAGAGCCCGGTGCCCGGTAGCCAGTGGCCACGGCTCCCGGCGGCTGCTCACGCAGCCGCCACACGCGTGCCATGCCGGACGGACCGCGAGGCTGGTCCACCACGCCACGCTGTGCTGGTCCACGCCACCTGGTCCCGCCGCCCGCCGCCCTACCCGCCCCTTCGCCCTACTCCGGTCGTCTACCCCACCGTCGGCGGCGTGATCCACCTTGTGATGTCCACCTGCAACTGCGCCGCCATCTCCGCCAGCATCGCGTTGAACAGCAGGTCCGGGTGGTTCACCACCGGCAGCTGCCCGTAGACCTCCATCGCCACCACCCCGTACAGCCGAATCCAGTACGTCAGGAAGATGTACGCGAACTCCATCGGCACATCCGCCCCGATCGTCTGCGAGCACGCCATCAGCTCCCCCTGCAGCTCCGCCGACATCGGCGGCACCGTCGGCAGGGGCAGCGGGAAACCGCGCTCCTCGTCGGTCTGCCGGTACAGCTCACCGAAGATGCGGCCGAAGACCTGGCTGAAGCGGGTGGCGGCGGCGTGGGGTTCGGCGGTGGGGTCGAGGTGGGAGTCGGTGTTGTGGTGGAGGTCGACGCTGGCGAACATGAGCGTGAACTCGGGCCGGTGTGAGACCGCCCAGGAGCGAAACGAGCGCGCCGCCACGAGCACACGGCCGATGTGGTCGTCCTCGGCCAGTTCGTCGCAGGCGGTCTCCATGAAGGCGCGCAGTTCGTCGTACAGGTCGACGCACAGCGCGACCAGCAGCGCCTCAAGGCTCGGGAAGTACCGGTAGAGCGCGGGGGCGCTCATCCCCATGTCGCGGGCGATGGCGCGCAGGGAGATGGCGAGGGGGCCGTCGGCCGTCAACTGCCGGCGAGCCACCGCCTTGATCTCGGCGACGGTGGCGTTTCGCACCCGTTCACGACGGTTGGGTGGTTTGGGTGTGACCGGCTCCACGCTTCTCCTCGACCGCAATGCCGCTTCCGCTGTTGACAAACGTGAACGTCATTGTCGATAGTTAACGGTGTTCACGTTCATGAATACCGTTTCATCTTAATGTCTCGCGGGTTGCCTGTCGATCACCGTGTCGATGGACACGCGGGGACAAGTCCTGGGAGGGACGATTCCAGTGTTCGCATGGTGGGGGCGCGTCGTCGCCCGAGCCCGGTGGGTCGTGTTGGCCGCCGGGATCATCGTCGCCGTGATCGGCGCGCTGTGGGGGACGGGCGTGTTCGGCGCCGTCTCCGACGGCGGCTTCTACAACGAGAACAGCCCCAGCGCGCAGGCGGCCGAGCGGATCTCCGACAAGTTCGGGAGGCAGGCCGTCGACGTCGTCGTCCTCTACTCCTCCGACTCGCTCGCCGTCGACGACCCCGCGTTCAAGTCGGCGGTCGACACGGTCCTGGGCAAGGCGGCCGACAACCCCGACGTCGCCGCCGTCCAGTCGTACTACAACACCCCCGCACCCCACAACGCCGTCTTCAAGTCCGGCGACGGCCACTCCACGTACGCCGCGATCCGCCTCTCCGGCGAGGACGAGGCCGAGCGGGCCGACCAGTTCACCGAGCTCAAGGACACCTTCGACGCCGAGGGACTGACGACCGAACTGGGCGGGCAGTCGGCGATCTTCGCCGATGTCAACACCCAGACGCAGGACGACATCGTCAAGGCCGAGACGCTGGCCATGCCGATCCTGCTGCTGCTCATGGTCATCATCTTCGGCAGCGTCGTCGCCGCCCTGACACCGCTGATGGTGGGCGTCCTCGCCATCCTCGGCGCCTTCACCATCACCAGGCTGCTGACCTACGTCACCGACGTGTCGGTCTTCGCGATCAACATCATCACCATCATCGGGCTCGGGCTCGCCATCGACTACGCCTTGTTCGTCGTCAACCGCTTCCGCGAGGAACAGCACGCCGGACACGACCGGGAAACGGCGATCTCGCGGACCATGGCCACCGCCGGGCGGACGGTGACCGTCTCCGGCGTGATCATCATGCTGTCGCTCGCGGGGCTGCTGCTCTTCCCGCTGCCGTTCCTCAAGGCGATGGCCTACGGAGGCATCGCGGCCGTCGGGATCGCCATGCTGGGCGCCTTGACCGTCCTGCCGGCCCTCCTCGCCGTCCTCGGACCGAAGGTCGACGCCTGGCGCATCCCCTTCCGTCGCCGCAACGGTGGCGCGCCCGCCGAGAGCCGGTTCTGGGGCGCCATCGGCCGGATCGTCATGAAGCGGCCGGCGTTCTTCATCATCGGCGTCCTGGGAGTCCTGGCCCTGGTGGCCAGTCCCTTCCTGCACGCCAAGTTCGGCGGCGTCGACGAGCGGGTCCTGCCCGCCGGGACGGAGAGCCGCGTCGTCAGCGAGGAGCTGGCGACCGACTTCCCCGGCGGAGGCCTCACGAAGCTCGAAGTCCTCGTCGACGGGGGCGGGGAGGCCGCCGTCGCGCAGGTGCGCCAGGCGATCCTGGACATCCCGCACGTCACGGGCGCCGAACCGACCGTCGCCGACGCGACCGGCGCGGTCCTGTCGGTCTCCTATGACGTCGACCCGGAGAGCGGCGCGGCCCGCGAACTGGTCAACGCCGTCCGCGACGTGGCCGTCCCCGGCGGCACCGGCGTGCACGTCACCGGGCAGAGCGCGATCCTCGACGACCAGCTCAGCGACCTCACCGAGCGCCTGCCGTGGATGGCGCTGCTCGTCGCCGGGGTGACGCTCCTGCTGCTCTTCCTCGCCTTCGGTTCGGTGCTCCTGCCGATCAAGGCGGTGCTGATGAACGTCGTCTCCATCGGCGCGTCCTTCGGTGTGATCGTGTGGATCTTCCAGGACGGGCATCTCGCCGACCTGCTCGGCTTCACCCCGCTCACCGGGCTCGAACCGACGAACCTGCTGCTCATGCTGGTCCTGCTGTTCGGCCTCTCCACCGACTACGAGGTGTTCCTCCTCTCCCGCGTCCGCGAGGAGTGGGACGCCCACGGCGACAACACCAAGGCCGTGGTCACCGGACTCCAGCGCACCGGCGGGATCATCAGCTCCGCGGCGCTGCTGCTCATCGTCGTGGTGGCCGGCTTCGCCTCCGGCGGGATCGTGTTCATCAAGATGATCGGCATCGGCATGATCGTGGCGATCTTCGTCGACGCGACCCTCGTCCGCGGCCTGCTCGTCCCGGCGACCATGCGCGTCCTCGGCCGCGCCAACTGGTGGTCGCCGAAACCGCTGCGCCGGCTCTACTCGAAATACGGCATCGACGAGGGCGCGCCCGAACCCGCCCGAGAGGAGCCCGTCTCCGTCGCGTGATCAAGAAGTGACGCCGTGTACCGGCCGGGCTGGTCCCACCGGTGCACGGCCGCTACGATTCACCCGGTGAGCGGCGAGTACATCCTTACCCTGTCCTGCCCCGACCGCGTGGGCATCGTCCACGCCGTAGCGGGCTTCCTCGCCGAGCGCGGGGGGAACATCATGCACAGCAACCAGTTCTCCGACCCCGGCAGCGGCCGCTTCTTCATGCGCGTCCACTTCGCCTGCGACCTGGCCCACGCCGGCCTCCGGGTCGACTTCGCGCCCGTCGGCGCCGACTTCGGCATGGAGTGGGAGCTGCACGACCGCGCCGCCCGGCAGCGCGTCCTGGTGCTGGTCTCCAAGCAGGACCACTGCCTCAACGACCTGCTCTACCGCTTCCGGATCGGCGCCATCCCCGGCGAGCTCGTGGGCGTCGCCTCGAACCACGCCGACGCCCGCCCCCTCACCGAGGCCGCCGGCGTCGCCTTCCACCACCTGCCGGTCACCGACGAGTCGAAGGCCGCCCAGGAGCGCCGCATCCTCGACCTCGTGGAGAGCGAGCGCGCCGACATCGTCGTCCTGGCCCGCTACATGCAGATCCTCTCCGACGACTTCTGCGCCAAACTGTCCGGGCGCATCATCAACATCCATCACTCCTTCCTCCCCAGTTTCAAAGGCGCCCGCCCCTACCACCAGGCCTACGACCGGGGCGTGAAGATCATCGGTGCCACGACCCACTACGTCACCGCCGACCTCGACGAGGGCCCGATCATCGAGCAGGAGATCGCCCGCGTCGACCACGCCATGACCCCCGAACAGCTCGTCGCCGTCGGCCGCGATCTCGAGTCGATGGTGCTGGCCCGCGGCCTCACCTGGCACCTCGAACACCGGATCCTGCTCAACGGCGGCCGGACTGTCGTCTTCCGCTGAAACACGTACTGGACAATGAGACCGTGAGCCCACGCGAGATAGTCATCCTCGGCTCGACCGGTTCGATCGGCACGCAGGCCATCGACGTGATCGAGCGCAACCCCGAGCGGTTCCGCGTCGCGGGGATCGGCGCCGGCGGCGCGAACCCCGCGCTCCTCGCCGCCCAGGCCCTCAGCCTCGGCGTCGACGTCGTCGCGGTCGCCCGGGCAGGCTCCGCCCAGGAGCTCCAGCTCGCCTTCTACAGCGAGGCGAAGAAGCGCGGCTACGCCACCGGCGACTTCAAGATCCCCAAGATCCTCGCCGGGCCCGACGCGATGACCGAGCTGGCCTCCACCAAGTGCGACCTGGTCCTCAACGGGATCACCGGCTCCATCGGCCTGCGGCCCACCCTGGCCGCCCTCAAGGCCGGCAGCCTCCTCGCCCTGGCCAACAAGGAGTCCCTCGTCGCCGGCGGACCGCTCGTCCGCGACCTCGCCGCCCCCGGGCAGCTCATCGCCGTCGACTCCGAGCACTCCGCCCTCGCCCAGTGCCTGCGCGGGGGGAGTCCTGCCGAGGTCCGCCGACTCGTGCTCACCGCCAGCGGCGGCGCCTTCCGCGGCCGCACCCGCGCCGAACTGGCCGACGTCACGCCCGAACAGGCCCTCGACCACCCGACCTGGGACATGGGCCCCGTCGTGACCATCAACACCGCGACCATGGTCAACAAGGGCCTTGAGGTCATCGAGGCGCACGAACTGTTCGGCGTCCCCTATGACGACATCAGCGTCATGGTCCACCCCCAGTCGGTGATCCACTCCATGGTCGAGTTCACCGACGGCTCCACCCTCGCCCAGGCCAGCCCGCCCGACATGCGCCTGCCGATCGCGCTCGCCCTCGGCTGGCCCGACCGCGTCCCCGGCGCGGCCTCGGCGGTCGACTGGACGAAGTCCCACACCTGGGAGTTCACGCCCCTCGACGACGAGGCCTTCCCCGCCGTCCGCCTCGCCATGCACGCCGGCCGTACCGGCCGCTGCCTCCCGGCTGTCTACAACGCCGCCAACGAGGAACTCGTCGCCGCGTTCGTCGCCGGCCGGCTGCCCTTCCTGGGGATCGTCGACACCTTGGAGCGGGTGCTCGCCGAGGCTCCCGATTTTGGCCAACCGGGTACCGTCGACGACGTGCACGCGGCCGAGGAATGGGCGCGCGCGCGGGCAACGGAGCTTGTGCACAGCCACGTACGCGCTTAAACCAGCGGTCTGTCAGAGAGGAACTCCCGCTTCATGGTCTTCGTTCTCGGTGTCCTGCTCTTCGCGCTCGGCATCCTGATATCGGTCGCGCTGCACGAGGCCGGCCACATGGGCACCGCCAGGATGTTCGGCATGAAGGTGACCCGTTACTTCATCGGGTTCGGGCCGACGCTGTTCGCCTTCAAGAAGGGCGAGGTCGAGTACGGGCTCAAGGCCATTCCGGCCGGCGCCTTCGTCAAGATCATCGGTATGACCCCCCTCGAGGACGAGGAGGACGTCGCCCCCGAGGACAAGCACCGCGTCTTCTGGCGCAAGCCGCTGTGGCAGCGCACGATCGTGCTGGCCGCCGGCTCCATCGCGCACTTCATCATCGGCCTGGTCATCGTGTGGATCCTGGTGTCGTTCATCGGCATCGGCAACCCGGCCCAGGCCGCCGCGCAGCAGGAGTCGGTGGACACCGCGAGGGTCGCCGTCGCCGAGTGCATCCCGCCCGAGGGCGCCTCCGCCGACTTCGAGTGCGGCCCGAGCGACCAGCCCGCCCCCGCCGCCGCCGGCGGCATCCAGAGCGGCGACCGCGTCACCGCCGTCAACGGCACCGCGGTCACCAACTGGGAGCAGATGACCAAGGCCATCCAGCCGCTGCCTCCCGGTGAGCCCGCCACCATCACCGTCGACCGCGCGGGCCAGTCGGTCACCACGACCGTCACCCCCTACGCCGACGAGATCACCGGCGAGGACGGCAAGCCGAAGACCGTCGCCAAGATCGGCGTCGGCGCCTACATCGACCCGGCCATCCCGGCGACCATCGCCTACGGCCCCGTCGACGGCATCGGCCAGACCTTCGTCGTCACCGGCCAGTTCGCCGAGGGCATCGGCAAGGCCGTCGTGAACCTGCCGCAGAAGGTCCCCGCCCTGTGGAACTCCCTCACCGGCGGTGAGCGCGACCCCGAGACTCCCGTCAGCGTCGTCGGCGCCAGCCGTATCGGTGGCGAACTGGCCGAGCGCAACGAGTGGGCGATGTTCTTCATCCTCCTCGCCACGCTGAACTTCTTCATCGGCGTGTTCAACCTGCTGCCGCTGCTGCCGCTCGACGGCGGGCACATCGCGATCGCCTGGTTCGAGAAGGTCCGCACCTGGATCTACGGCCTGATGAAGAAGCCCGACCCCGGCCGGGTGGATTATCTGAAGCTCCTGCCGGTCACATACGTCGTGATTGTTATCTTTGCGGGGTTCACCCTGCTCACTGTCGCCGCTGACATCGTCAACCCGATCGTGTTGTTCAAATGACCCCGCCCCCCGCGGGAATGGTCCGGAGGGACTCTTGAGCACTATCAGTCTTGGTATGCCGTCGCTGCCACCGCCGCCTGTCGCCGAGCCGCGCAAGTCGCGCCAGCTCAACGTGGGAGGCGTGCTCGTCGGCGGTGGGGCGCCGGTGAGCGTCCAGTCGATGACCACGACGGTCACCGCCGACATCAACGCCACGCTCCAGCAGATCGCCGAGCTGACCGCCGCGGGCTGCCAGATCGTGCGCGTCGCGGTGCCCAGCGCCGACGACGCCGAGGCGCTGCCGATCATCGCGCGCAAGTCGAAGATCCCGGTGATCGCCGACATCCACTTCCAGCCGAAGTACGTCTTCGCCGCGATCGAGGCCGGGTGCGCCGCCGTGCGCGTCAACCCGGGCAACATCAAGAAGTTCGACGACAAGATCGGCGAGATCGCCCGCGCGGCCAAGAACGCCGGGACCCCGATCCGCATCGGCGTCAACGCCGGTTCGCTCGACCCGCGGCTGCTGGCCAAGTACGGCAAGGCCACCGCCGAGGCGCTCGTCGAGTCGGCGCTGTGGGAGTGCTCGCTGTTCGAGGAGCACGACTTCCGCGACATCAAGATCTCGGTCAAGCACCACGACCCGGTCGTGATGATCCGGGCCTACCGTCTGCTCGCCGAGAAGTGCGACTACCCGCTGCACCTCGGTGTCACCGAGGCCGGTCCGACCTTCCAGGGCACGATCAAGTCGGCGGTCGCCTTCGGCGCCCTGCTCTCCGAGGGCATCGGCGACACCATCCGCGTGTCCCTGTCGGCGCCTCCGGTCGAGGAGGTCAAGGTCGGCAACGCGATCCTGGAGTCGCTCGGCCTTCGCGAGCGCGGCCTGGAGATCGTCTCCTGCCCGTCGTGCGGACGCGCGCAGGTCGACGTCTACAAGCTGGCCGAAGAGGTCACCGCCGGGCTCGACGGCCTGCCGGTCCCGCTGCGCGTGGCCGTGATGGGCTGCGTCGTCAACGGTCCCGGTGAGGCCCGCGAGGCCGACCTGGGTGTGGCCTCGGGCAACGGCAAAGGCCAGATCTTCGTCAAGGGCGAGGTCGTCAAGACCGTCCCCGAGGCGCAGATCGTGGAGACCCTCATCGAAGAGGCCATCCGGCTCGCCGACGAGATGGGCGCCGAGATTCCCGAGGAGCTGCGCGAACTCGTCAAGCCCGTCGTCGAGGTGCACTGATCGCCGATCACCTGGCAGGCTAGGAGCGTGGAGACGACGCTCCCGGTGCGGCTGCTGTCCGCACCCGATCACGACGCGGTGGCTCGGCTGCTCGACGCCGAGCCTCTCGCGGGCGCGTTCGTCGCCGACAGGCTCGCGACGCACGGTTGGTCGCGCGGCAACCGCCTGTACGGCTACAGCCGCGGCGGTGAACTGCTCGCGGTGTGCCTGTCGGCGGCCAACATGGTGCCGGTCGGCTGCGACGAGGCCGCCGTCGACGCCTTCGTCGACTTGGCCCGGCGCGAAGGGCGCCAGTGCTCGTCCATCGTGGGCGCCGGACCGGCCGTCCGGCGCCTCTGGCGTGGTCTGCGGCCCTACTGGGGTGCGGCCAGGGCGGTGCGGGAGCACCAGCCGCTGTTGGTCACCGCGGAGCCGAGTCCGATCGACGCCGACCTGTACGTGCGCCGCTCGGTGCGCTCCGACGTGCCGGCGCTCTTTCCTGCGGCGGTGGCGATGTACACCGAGGAGGTCGGCGTCTCGCCGCTCGCGGACCGCTCGAGCGCCGCGGCCTACCGTGATCGCCTGGAGTACCTCGTCTCGGCGGGACGGTCCTATTCACGGATCGACAACGGCCGGGTGGTCTTCAAGGCCGAGATCGCCGTGCTGACCCGGCACACGGCCCAGATCCAGGGCGTGTGGGTGGCGCCGGATCTGCGGGGGAGGGGCCTCGCGGCGCCGTGCATGGCGGCCGTCGTCGCCGACGCCCTGCGCAGGCACGCCCCGACGGTCTCGCTGTATGTCAATGATTTCAACGTCCCCGCACTTCGCACGTACCGCCGCTGCGGCATGCGCGAGGTCGCTGAGCTGGCCACCGTTCTCTTCTGACTATTCGCACGGTACTTCTGCTACTGCAGACTGCCGCCGCTGTCGGCTTTTTCACCTGACGGGTAGCCGACTCGTGACTCGCGCTCGCGTTCGAGATGCAGCAATGTGGGGGATGTACCCGACAGGGCCGTCGATACAGGCTGTCTCAACTGTCAGATAACAGACAAAATCGGTCGCTAGGCCCACAAACAGGACCAATCGGATTTCAGGGAACACGGGACAGTCCAGGCGACCACCGAAAATAATGAGCCCTGTACGCGCAGTAACGAACCACAGGGCGTTCAGTGACGATCAATGAGGTGAGGACCCCATGGGGAGGATCGTTCGAGAGGTCTCTGACGGGGTGACCAAGCACTACTGGTATCCCGGTGAGAAGGCCGACTGGATCAAGGCAGGAATCGCGGTCGGTGCGGGCGCGGTGACCTTCGCGCTCGTCGCGATCGTACTCAAGGACATGCTCGTGGCCGCGGTACTCGGTACCTCGGTGACCACCGGAGTCGGCGGCGTGAACCTCGGCCGTCGTGACGTCACGGCACTCAAGGGTTTCCCGGACGTGGCGTCGGCCCGCAAGGCGGCCCTCGCCCACGCCATGCGCGCCGGCTGGCGCGGACTGCTCTACGGCTTCACCGCCGCCGCCGCCGCCGTGTTCATCGTGAACATGCCGCACGGCGGCTTCGTCGCCGACTGGCTGCTGCCGGTCGTACCGGCGGTCGTCGGAGCCGTCGCCCACCAGGGCGGCATGGTGTACGAGCGCATGGGCCAGGTCCCCAAGGCCGACGCCTCTGACGCCGAGCCGGCCGACCCGAAGGAGCTTGAGCCCGCGGGCTGAGTCCCGCAAGGCGATCATCGAACCCCCGCCGACGACCACCCCAGCGGTCGAAGGCGGGGGTTCGGTTCGCCCGAAAGGTGTGAGAGCGGGTAGGTGAGCCGGCGCGGAACGTCTGCCGCGAACCCGCGTTGGGGACGGGTCGGGCGCTCGTACCGTGTCGGGTGTGTCGGACGGGAGCGCGCTCCACGCCGGCTCAGATCTCGCCACCGGAGTCGCCTCCGGCGTTGCCAGACCCCCGCTGGGCCCCTGCTTTCGGACCCCGTCTATCGACGTACTTCCCTTGCCACGCACCAAATCATGCCGTGCCGTCACCCGCCTGGCAAGGGTATTTCGGGCCCCGGATGTCAACAGAGTGTGACCGTGTATCGCGTGACCGATCACATGCCGCCGAGGGTCGTCCGGCGGCCCGGGAACGTCCGATCGGGCGCCTCGCGGGGGCCGTCGCCCCACCTGACCTCGCCGGTGTGCGCCGGGCCGCGCCGGCCCCGGGCGTGGACTCGCCCGTGGTGCGACGCAGATAGCCTTGACGCATGACTGTTCGCGCTCCCATCGCCCCCGGCAAGGTGTCGGGCCAGCGGGACGTACCCCGGCACATCGCCCGCCCCGAGTACGTCGGGAAACCCGCGCCCGCCCGCTTCGGCGGCTCCGAGGTGAAGACCCCCGAGCTCATCGAGCGCATGCGCGTGGCCTGCCGCCTCGCCGCCGACGCGCTGGTCCTCGCGGGTGAGCACGTCAAGCCCGGTGTCACCACCGACCACATCGACGAGGTCGTCCACGAGTACCTGTGCGACCACGGCGCCTACCCGTCGACGCTGGGCTACCGGGGCTTCCCCAAGGCGTGCTGCACGTCCCTCAACGAGGTGATCTGCCACGGCATCCCCGACTCGACGGTGATCGAGGACGGCGACATCGTCAACGTCGACATCACCGCCTACATCGAGGGCGTGCACGGCGACAACAACGCGACCTTCCTCGCCGGGGAGGTGTCGGAGGAGGCGCGCCTGCTCGTCGAGCGCACCTACACCGCGACGATGCGCGGCATCAAGGCCGTCGCGCCCGGACGGATGCTCAACACCGTCGGGCGGGTCATCGAGGCCTACGCCAAGCGCTTCGGCTACGGCGTCGTCCGCGACTTCACCGGCCACGGGATCGGCGAGACCTTCCACTCCGGTCTCTACGTGCCCCACTACGACAAGCCCGACCTCGACGTCGTGATGGAACCGGGCATGACCTTCACCATCGAGCCGATGATCGACCTCGGCACGCACGACTACGACATCTGGGACGACACCTGGACCGTGGTCACCAAGGACCGCAAGTGGTCGGCGCAGTTCGAGCACACGATCCTGGTGACCGAGACCGGCCACGAGATCCTCACCATGCCCACCGAGGGCCCGTCGGCCGGGACGCCCGTCCCCGCCTGACGCCGAACACGACGACGCCCCCGGTAGGTGCCTGACCCGCACCTGCCGGGGGCGTCGCTCACCCCGCACCCCTTATCAGGCCGCGCGCCTCTCCACTGGCAGACGCGACCGGGTGAACAGACCGGCTCCCAGCATCGCGATCACCGGGATCACCACGAGGGCGACACCGAGGACCGGCCACGGGACCGCGGTCGGGAACAGCGGCTCCCGCGGATACAACTGCCCGAACTGGATGTTCAAGGTTGCGATGACCGCGAACATCGCCCCCAGCCCGGCCAGTACCCCGAGGACCGCGCCGAGCAGTGAGATCACGCCCGACTGGCACAGCGAGAGGAGCCTGCGCACGCCCGGGGCTGCTCCGACGGCCGCCAGTGTGCCCAGGTCGCGCCTGCCCTCGGCGGCGGCCAGACCGGTCGCCATGGCCGTGGCACCGAGCGCGACGAGTCCGGCGATCGCGGCGAGGGCCCAGATCATGATGGTCGTCTCGTCGATCCCCTGGGTCTGGCGCACCACCTGGGCGTAGGACTGGATGGTCGCGCCCTCACCGGGCCCGCCGGTGATGTCACCGCCGATCGCGCTGGTGTCGAAGGCGGCAGTGAAGCGCTCCTCCTCCTCGACCGTCGGCACACGAGTGGTGGTGGCCAGCATGTGGCGGACCTTCTCCTCCGTGCCCAGGCCGCCCACCGCTGCGGCGCCTGCCAGGAACAGGTTGGCCCGGAAGTCGCCCGTGGTCATCGCGTAGCCGGGGACGGTGACCGTTTTGAGGTCGGTGTACTCGGCGTGGTCGCCCTTGTAGCTGGTCTGGCGGAGCACCAGGGTGACCTTGCCGTCGACGAGGTAGTCCGGGTCGTTGACCACGACGCCTCCGGACTCGATGATCGCGCGGGCGTTGGCCAGGTCCTGCCCTTCCCCGCCGGAGACCACGCCCAGCAGGTCACCGTCGACGAGGACCGTTCCCGGCTGGAGCTCGCCTCCGCCCCACGACATGTCGTTGGTCGCGGCCTTGCAGTAGGGGTTGTCGACCGCCTCGGCCATCTGCTCCTCGGTGAGGATGCCCTGGAGATTGTCGTAGGGGCATGTCCGGTCGGGGGGCATGAGCGCCTGGACATCGCAGCCGAAGTCCTCGCCGCTCATGCCCGGCGGGCAGGCCGCGTAGCTGACCTCGTAGACGTTCTGCACCGGGTAGTTCTGGCGGATCAGGGCCTCGGTCTTGGCCTTGGCCTCCTCGAAGCGGGCGTCGGCGTCGGCGGGGAGCTTCAGCTCCTTGCCCGTCGCGTTGTCCCAGCCGGGCCAGATGTCGACGCTGGCCACCACGGTGCCCTCGGGGAGGTTCGTGGCGAACGACTCGTCGAAGCGGGTGCGGTCGGCCACCGCGAAGGCGCTGATGGCGATCGCTCCGGCGACCACGGCCATGACCGCCGAGATGGCCGGCGCCGTCGACGCCCGGTTGCGGCCCGCGTCGCGCAGCGCGATCCGCGGCGAGAGCGGCAGGAACCGGCCCAGTTTCGAGATCGCCCCGATGAAGGCCGGGGTGCACAGCACCAGTCCGAGCTGGGCGAGCGCGGCCGCGGCGACGAGCAGCATCTCCGCGCCGGAGTAGGCGCCGGCGATGCCGACGGCCACGCCGACCGCCGCCATTGAGATGCCGACGAACAGCCAGCGCTTGCGCGACCTGGTCACGCCCTTGCGGCCGGTGAGGGACTCGATGACGTTCTGCCGGGCGACGGTGAAGGCCGGCACGAGCGCGGCCAGCACGCCGGTGAGGACGGCGAGCAGCGCCAGTGGTCCGGTGAAGGCGATGAGGAAGCGCAGGCCCCCGGCCCGGTGGCCGATGAAGGGTTCGATGAACGGGACCGCCGCGGTCGCCAGCAGCGCGCCGAGCAGCACGCCGCTCACCGCCGCGATCGAGCCGAGGACGACACCGCCGGACAGGACCGTGCGGCGCACCTGGGCGGCCGTGGCGCCGTTGGCGGCCAGCAGCGCGTACTCGCGGGAGCGTCGTTTGGCGCTGATGGCGAAGGCGGGCCCGGCCAGCAGCACGAGTTCGAGGATGACCATTCCGGCGACGACGGCGATCATGCTGACGGCCTCGGCGCCGAGGCTGTTGTCGTAGGTCGACCAGGGGAGGGTGCTCGGCGGCGGGTCGAGGCTGACGGCCTTGGAGTAGACCACCACGCCCTTGGCGTTGAGGGCCTTGACCTGTTCCCAGGACATGGGTCCGGGGGCGTCGACGAACCACTTGGTCGCGTCGCCGGGGAAGGTCTCGGCGCTGCCGACCATGTAGCTGTCGCGCAGGTTCTGGGGGTTCTCGACCAGGCCGGTGACCTTCAGCGAGCGCGCCGGGTCGGTGAGCTCGACGCTGTCGCCGATGTTCAGCTTCAGCTTCTCGGCGGCGGTCGAGCTGAGCAGGACCTCGTCCTTGGCGGTCGGGGCCTTGCCCTCCACGACCTCCAGCATGCCCTCGGCGACGCTGTCCTCGGTGTCGAAGGCGACCCAGTTGATCTTCCCGGTTCCCGCGGGCGTCTTGACTCCCAGGCCCTCACCGGAGCTGTAGGGCACCACGCGGCTGCCGGGCGGCAGGATCGCCGTCAGCTCGCCGGCGGGGTCGGCCCCGGCCACGTGAGCCGGCGGTTCGATGTAGGGGCCGTCGGGGGTCATGGGCCCGAAGCCGTTCAGCCAGGGGTTGTCGGGTTCCTGCTCGATGGGGCCGTCGAACTGCCACACGACGGCCGCCTCGGCGGTGCCGAGATCGCGTTCGAGGCGCTCCTCGGTGGTGAGCTCGAACCTGTCGTAGAGGGTCGCGCCGAGTGCGATCGCGACCACGGGGAAGGCGAGTAGGCAGACGACCAGGATCGATCGTCCCTTGGTGCGCTGGGCGTCACGCCTGGCGATGCGCAGCGCGAGCCGGATGCCGGACATGCTCATCGCTCACCTCGCCGTGCCGCGCCGGACCGCTTCGCCTGTCGGTTGGCTTCGCTCACTTGGCCGCCTCCAGCAGACCCTCGGCCTCGGGAAGAGGGCCGGAGGCGTCGACGACGAGGCCGTCGCGCAGGAAGATGACCCGGTCGGCCCAGCCGGCGTGCCGCGCGTCGTGCGTCACCAGGACGCCGGCGGCACCGGCGTCGCAGCGGGCGCGGAGCAGTCGCAGCACGGACTCGCCGGTCTGCGAGTCGAGCGCGCCCGTCGGCTCGTCGGCCAGGACGAGGCGGCGGTCGCCGACCACGGCGCGGGCGATCGCGACGCGCTGCTGCTGCCCGCCCGACATCTCGTCGGGGAAGCGCAGCGCCAGCTCGGGGATGGCGACGTCCTCAAGGGCCTTCGCGGCGACCGCGCGCGCCTTGCGCACCGACATGCCGTCGAGTTCCAGGGGAAGCGCGACGTTCTCCACCGCGGTGAGGCTGGGCAGCAGGTTCAGGTCCTGGAACACGTATCCGATCGCGCGGCGGCGCAGCGCGGCGAGGCTGCGCCTGCTCAGCTGCGACAGTGCCGTCCCCTCGACGAGCACCTCGCCGCCGGTCGGCTTGTCGAGTCCACCGGCCACGTTGAGCAGGGTGGACTTGCCGGAGCCCGAGGGGCCCATCACGGCGACGAGTTCGCCGGGTTTCACGGTGATGCTCACGCCTCGCAGGGCGTGCACTGTCGCCTCACCGACCCCGTGGGTGCGGTGGACGTCTCTTAGTTCGAGCACGGTCATCGTGGTGTCGTCTCCCCGGTCGTGGACGGCATCGGCTCCGGCGCCTCCTCGGGCGCCGCGGCCGTCGCCGCACTGGCTTCTCTTTGGGCGCGCTGGTGCCGCAGGAGGGACGCCTCGCAGTGGTCGAGCCACCGCACCTCGGCCTCCACCCGGAAGATCATCGCGTCGATGATCAGCAGCCACGAGATGTCGTCGCCGCCGGTGGCCCGGCTCTTCAGCCGGGTGTACTCCTGTAGCGCGCGCACGCTTGCGGTGCGCTGGGTCTGCACGACGGCTCGGATGTCGACACCGGGGGTGGACAGGGCGAGCGCGAGTTTGATCGCGAGCTCGTCCCGTGGGCGTTCGGTGCCGGAGACCGGCGTGGCGAACCAGGTGGCGAGGGCTGCGCGTCCCGCCATGGTGATCTCGTAGGGGCGCTGCCCCTGTGGGTTCTCGCCGAGGGCTTGCACGAGTTCGTCGCGTTCGAGGCGGGCGAGGGTCGTGTAGACCTGCCCGATGTTCAGGGGCCATGTGGCCCCGGTGGACTCCTCGAAAGAGGCGCGCAGCTGGTAGCCGTACGCCTGGCCTCGTTCAAGCAGGGCCAGTAGGCCGTACTTGATGCTCACGTCGGTTCCTCCTCGGCGATGGGTGGATACATACGTCGTATGTTCGTGCGCTACGACAGTATGTATACCGGGTATGCGCAAGGGCAATGGGGAGGGCTCCCCCTTTTCGGGGGTGTGTCGGGGAGTGGTTGGCGGGGTGGGGTTGATCGGGGGTGTGCCTGGCCGCGTTGTCGCCGGCTGTGCGGTTGGTCGGGGAGCCGTTCGCGGTGCTTGTGGTGTTGCCGGTGTGGTGGAGGGGCGCGACCCGGCCCGAGTGGCATTGGCGGGTGAACGGGGCGGTGAGCCGGGTCGTTGACCGACAGCCGTGAGCTGAACCGCGCACTGCCGGCACCTGTTCCCTCATCCGCCACTCCGGTGCCCGCTGCCCGCCACTTTTCGAGTTGCGAGCCGCTGCCTGCGAGCCGTCACGATTAGCTGTGGGGTGTGTACCGCACGCTTGCCGTTGCCTGTGAGTTACTACAGGATCCGCGAGACGTGGGGTTGGAGCCGCCACCTGTCACTCGCTAGCCGTGGTTCGCTGCCTGGTGCCCACGACGGAATACCGACTGCCCACTTCCGTGAGGCGTGAGCCGGTGCCTTTGCATAGTCGTGACGCTGGCGGGTTCCTTGCGTTAGATCCGGCTGGGTGGCTCCGCCCCCAGCACCCCCGCTGGGAGGCTTCGCCCCCAGACCCCCACCAAGGACTCCGTCCCTGGACCCTGCTGGGGCGCTGCCCCAGACCCCGCCAGGGACTCCGTCCCTGGACCCGGTTGTGGGCCTGGTTCGGCGGTGGGGTGGGCAGCGCCTGCGTGAGCTGCGAGGCTGCCGTCTGCCGCCACACGTCTTCGCTACCCGCCCGCGCCAAGCGGCCGCCACCCGCGGCCGCCGAGCGACCACCTGTCACACGCCGCGCGTCTCTTCCTCCGTGGCGCCAGGCTGCCGCCTGGCGGCCGTGCCGCTCCTCGCTCGCGCTCGGCGGCCCCTCCACCCGCCGCAATCGGCCACCGGCTTCCCATTGTTCGCGCGCCGGCCTGCCGCCCACCGGGCAGCCGCCGAGCGTCGCCTGTCACTCGCTTCCGCTCCCGCATCGGCTCTCGCTTCCACTTCCGCTCCGGCTCCCGCTCCGGCTTCCGCTTCCGCTTCCGCATCGGCTCTCGCTTCCGCATCCGCTCCGGCTCCCGCTCCCGGTCCCGCTCCGGCTCTCGCTTCCGCTCCGGCCTCCGCTTCGGCTTCCGCTCGTCGTTCCTGTCGAGCGCGAGGCGGAAACGATGGCCCCACACCCATTGGCGTCAGTTGGCCATCGCATTCGCCGCGGGTCACCCTCCAGCCGTCGTCACCCGCGTTGGAGGCGCCGCGGGACTTCGTCCCTGGCGCGGCTGGAGGTTTCGCCTCGGCACCCGCCCGCAGCTGCGGCGCTTGCTTCGCGAGGCAGCTCCTTGTCCTGCTCCTGCCTCTATTTCCTCACCGGGCCCAGCCGGAAACCGCATCCCCACGTCGCGCTCCCGCCCTCTCCTGCCCTCTCCTGCGCCTTGCCCGCTCCACCCTGGCCAGCCGCCCAAGTCAGCCCCACCTCCTTCCCCCGCCCGCCCGCCATCCCCGCCTCCCACGCCCCTCCCGTCTCCCGTCCCCCGCTTCCGCCCGCCTTCCTGCCCGCCCCCTGCCTCCCTGCCCCTACCCCGCTTTTCCCCTCCTCCGCCCTACCCCAAGTCCAGGCGGTACCCCCGCTTGATCACCGTCCGCACGCACGTGCGCAACCCCAACCCGTCGCGGAGGCGGGTTACCGCCATCTCGACGGCGTGGCCGTCGGCGCCGCGGGGGAGGTGGAGGAGGAGGTCGGTGCGGGAGAGGACGCGGCCTTTGGCCGCGCATAGGGCCCTGAGGATGGCCATGGGAGCGGGTGGGAGGGGGAAGCGGGTGCCGTCGACGAGGACGAGGTGGCCTCGCAGCTCCAGCCGGTGGCCGCTGGCGAGGCGCACTCGGCGGGCTCTTCTCGGCAGGAGGGCCGCGACGGTCCTTACGAGGGAACCGAGTCGTGACCGGTCGGGTCTCGCCACGGGCACTTCCAGTCGCTCCAAGGGGGCGGCGGTCACGGGGCCCACGGCGGCGGCGAGCACGCCGCCGTCGCGGAGCGCGGAGAGCATGTCGTCGGCCTGGTCGCCGGCTATGCGCAGCAGCGCGTTCACGGCGGGGGCGCTGGTGAAGGTGACCGCGTCGACGCGGCGGGCGCAGATGGCGTCGACGAGGCGCTGCACGGGTGCCAGGTCGGTGGGAACGGTCCAGCGGTAGACGGGGACGGGGATGGCGACGGCGCCCTCGCCGCGCACGGCCGCCAGATAGTCCTCGCTGGGATCACCGTGAAGCTGGACGGCCACACGGCGCCCGGCGACGCCCTCGGCGCGCAGCCGCTCGACGATGTCGCGGCCCTCCCCGCTGGGCGCCCACCAGTCCTCGCTCAGCCCTGCGGCCCGGATCGCGCCCAGCGCCTGCGGTCCCCGCGACAGGATCCGGCCGTGCCCCAGGACATCGCGCAACCGCGCGCCGAGCCCCCAGCCGTCGGCGGCCTCCATCCACCCCTGGAACCCGATCCCGGTCGTCACGACCGTCACCTGCGGCGGATCGCGCAGCAACTCGATCGTCGCCGCCCGCAGGGCGTGGTCGTCGGGCAGCGGTACGATCCGCAGCGTCGGGGCCACGACCACCCGGGCGCCGCGCCGCTCCAGCAGCGCCGCCAGCTCACCGCCGCGACGTTGCGCGGTCACGGCGACGGTGTACCCCGTGAGCGGGCCCGGCTCGGTCCACAGCGGACGGGTCTGGTCGGCACGGGTCGGCAGTGTCATGTCTTGAGCCTGTTCGGCGCCGGTTTCGGGGATTTGGCGGCGATGTTTCGGCTTTGCTAAGTACGCCGCACAGCCGATCCCGGCCCGAATTCCAACGCCTCCGACCCACGACGCGCGGCCGCCCCCGATCGGCGCGAGACCTTCCCCACTGCCCCGGGAATCCGGTTGACTTCAAGCGCGCTTGAAGATGGAGGCTTGCCGACATGACCGTGACCGCCGACGCGCCCACCCCAGCCCCCGTCGCAGCCCCGAGCAGGCCCGCCCGCCGCTCCCTCTTCTCCCGCGAGCACCGAGCCCTCTCCGTCGGCTCCATCGCGCTCGCCGCGCTGATCGCCTTCGAGGCCCTCGCCGTCAGCACGGCCATGCCCACCGTCGCCAAGGCCCTCGACGGCATCGGCCTCTACGCCCTCGCCTTCGGGGGAACGCTCGCCGCCGGCGTCGTCAGCATGGTCGTCTCCGGCCTGTGGAACGACCGCTCCGGCCCCGCCCATCCCATGTGGACGGGCGTCGCGCTCTTCGTCGTCGGCCTGATCCTCGCCGGGACCGCCACGACGATGTGGACGCTCATCGGCGGGCGCGTCGTGCAGGGCCTCGGCGGCGGCATGCTCAGCGTGTCCCTCTACGTCGTCGTCGGCCGCGCCTTCCCCAAGGAGCTCCATCCGCGCATCTTCGCCGCCTTCGCCGCGGCCTGGGTGGTGCCGTCCATCGTCGGCCCCGCCCTCACCGGGATCATCGTCGAGCAACTCCACTGGCGCTGGGTCTTCCTCGCCGTGCCGCTGCTCGCCGTCCCGGCCGCGCTTCTCGTCCGGCCCGCCCTGCGCGGCATGACCACTCCCGCCGCCGAACGCACCGGCGGCCGCTCGAAGGCCGCCATGGCCAAGGTCGCCTGGGCCGTCGCCGCCGCCGGGGGCGCGCTGCTCTTCCAGTACGGCGGACAGCAGACCGGACTGCTCGCCGTCGCCGTCATGGCCGCCGCCCTCGCCGTGCTCGCCGCGGCCGTGCCGCGCCTGCTCCCGCGCGGCTCCTTCAGCTTCCAGCGCGGGCTCCCCGCCACGATCATGATGCGCGGCCTGGCCGGCGCGGCCTTCGCCGCCGCCGACGTGTTCATCCCGCTCATGCTCTCCCGCGAGCGCGGACTGTCGCCCGCCATGGCAGGTCTCGCGCTGACCGTCGGAGCGCTCTTCTGGTCCTTCGGCTCCTGGACCCAGAGCCGCCCGAACATCCGGCTGAGCCGCGCGGCGATCGTCCGCCTGGGCATGGCCGGGATCCTTCTCGGCGTGGTCGTGGTGAGCCTGGCGCTCATCCCCGCCGTGCCGGTCGCGCTGGCGATGGCCGGCTGGTCGGCCGCCGGGTTCGGCATGGGCATGGCCTACCCGACCCTGTCGGTGCTCACCCTCGAAGCCTCGGCCCCCGGCGAGGCCGGAGCCAACTCCGCGAGCCTCCAGCTCGCCGACTCGCTGGCCTCGGCCGCCGTGCTGGCCATCGTCGGCGCCCTGTTCGCCGCGCTGGTCACCCGCCCCGGTCCGACCGCCTTCATCGCCGTCTACGCGATCTCGGCGCTCTTCGCGGTGGTCGGCCTCGTTCTCGCCGGCCGGGTCGCCGGGCCCTCGGCGGCGCGCGACTAGGGCTCGCCGGGGCGGGCCGCGTGCCGATGCGGTACGCGGCCCTCTCGCGTCACACGAGCGCGTGATAGGCGGGCATGTCGATGCCCTGTGCCGCGCAGGCCAGGTCGAGCGAGGCGAGGTCGTCGGCGTAGTCGCGTCCGCGACCGTAGCCGTAGAAGCGGTACTCGTCTTGCACCGCGCCGTCGCGGAAGGCGGCGAAGCGCTCGTCGTCCTCGATGAGCCCGGAGGTCCGGCTGATCGCAGGGGTCCTGGCGAGAGACGCGTTGTAGCCGATGGCGTTCATCCGCGGCACCCACACCGGCGTTCCGCCCTCGTCGAGCCAGTGCTGAAGGCCGCGGCAGGCCGACGCCCCGCGAGGGTCGGCGGCCTGGAACCTGTCGAAGGGAGTCGGCTGATAGGCCGCGACGTAGACGACGTAGCCGAGCAGGGTGAGGACCGCCATGACGAGCACAGTCCGGCGGTTCTGTGTCTTCTTCCCGAGGGTCTCCATAAGCCGACGGTATGCCCGCGCGACGGCGTCCACAGTGTCCCGAAAACGCTTCGCGAGGCTGTGACCTGCGCCGACATCGATGGGACTGTCAGGACCTCGACAGCCGTCTTGACGCGGAATTGACGCGGCGGCCCGCGCGCGGGTCGCGCGCGGGCCGCCGGAGCGTTTCCTAGAAGTCCTCGTCGAGGCTGACCTGACCCGACACGGCGACCTGGTAGGCCGAGACGCGCCGCTCGAAGAAGTTCGTCAGCTCCTGCACGTCCTGCAGCGCCATGAAGTCGAAGGGATTGGCCGACCCGAACCGTGCCGGCATCCCCAGGCGCGCCAGCCGCTGGTCGGCGACGTACTCGAGGTAGTGGCGCATGTCGGCGGTGTTCATCCCCGAAAGGCCCTCACCGCACACGTCGGCGGCGAAGTTCGCCTCGCAGTCCACGGCCTCCTCCAGCATCCTCGTGACCTGCGCGGTCAGCTCCTCGTCGAAGAGGGCCGGCTCCTCGCGGCGCACGGTGTCGATGACGCTGAACGCGAAGTTCATGTGCATCGACTCGTCGCGAAAGACCCAGTTCGTGCCCGTCGCCAGACCGTCGAGCAGCCCACGCGAGCGCAGCCAGTACACGTAGGCGAAGGCGCCGTAGAAGAACAGGCCCTCGATGCACGCCGCGAAGCAGATCAGGTTGAGCAGGAACGAGCGCCGGTCGGCGGCCGTGCTCAGCTGGTCGAGACTGTCGATCGAGTCGATCCAGCGGAAGCAGAAGTCGCCCTTCTCCTTGATCGACGGGATGTGCTCGATCGCCGAGAACGCCTGCACCCGGTCCTCGTGGTCGGGCAGGTAGGTGTCCAGCAGCGTCAGATAGAACTGGACGTGCACGGCCTCCTCGAACAGCTGCCGCGACAGGTACAGCCGCGCCTCGGGGGCGTTGACGTGCTTGTACAGGTTCAAGACCAGGTTGTTGGCCACGATCGTGTCGCCCGTGGCGAAGAAGGCCACGAGCCGTTTGACCAGGTGGTACTCGCCCGGAGTCAGCTTGGCGAGGTCGGAGACGTCGGCGGCGAGGTCCACCTCCTCGACCGTCCACGTGTTGCGGATCGCCGCCCGGTACTGCTCGTAGAAGTCCGGGTAGCGCATCGGGCGCAGGGTCAGGTCCATGCCCGGGTCGAGCAGCATCTGCTGGTTTCGCTGGTGGGGGACGGTCACCGGTGTTCCTCTCTGACGTCGTCGTGGTGGGATGTCACTGGCACGCCTCGCAGACCTCGGGGTTCTCCAGGGAGCAGGCGACGGCCTCGTCGGCGGTGAACCGCGGCAGCTCCACGATCGACGCCGGACGCTCGGCGGCCACCGTGGTCTGCTGGATCCGCGTCGCCGGACGGGAACGCAGGTAGTACGTGGTCTTGAGGCCCTCGCGCCACGCGTAGGCGTACATCGACGACAGCTTCCCGATCGTCGGGGCGGCCATGAACAGGTTGAGCGACTGGCTCTGGTCGATGAACGGCGTGCGCGCCGCGGCCAGGTCGATCAGTGCCTTCTGCGGCAGCTCCCACGCCGTGCGGTACAGCGATTTCAGCTCGGCGGGCAGCCAGTCGAAGTCCTGTACCGAGCCCTCCGACCCCAGCAGCGCCCCGCGCGTGGCGTCGTTCCAGCGCCCGAGCCGCTTGAGCTCGGCGATCAGGTACGGGTTGACCTGGAGGAACTCGCCCGACAGCGTCTCGCGCTTGAACACGTTGGACACCACCGGCTCGATGCACTCGGCGCTGCCCGCGATCGCCGCGATCGTCGCCGTCGGGGCGATCGCGATGAGCAGCGAGTTGCGCAGTCCGGTGCGGGAGACCTTGGCGCGCAGAGCATCCCACCGCTCCGGCTGGGCGATCACGGCCTGCGGGAAGTGGTCGACGTGCAGGACGCCGTCGGCGGCCCGGGTGTCCGGGTACGACGGGTGGCGGCCGAGGCGCTCGGCCAGCTCGGCCGAGGTCTCGTAGGCGGTGAGCGCTATCTCCTCGGCGATCCGCGTCGACAGCTCCTTGGCCGACGGCGAGTCGAAGGGCAGCCGCAGCTTGAAGAAGACGTCGGCCAGCCCCATCACGCCCAGGCCCACCGGACGCCACTTCCGGTTGCTCGCGCCCGCCGGGTCGGTCGGGTAGTAGCTGCGGTCGATGGTCCGGTCGAGGAACCTCACCGCCGTGCGGACCGTGCGCGCCAGCGCCGCGAAGTCCACGCCATCGGCCGCGACGTGCTCCGACAGGTTGATCGAACCCAGGTTGCACACTGCCGTGGTGTCGTTGTCGGTGACCTCCAGGATCTCGGTGCACAGGTTCGACAGGTGGATCACGTTGTTCTCGCGCGCGGTCTGGTTGCTCGCGCGGTTGGCGGCGTCCTTGAAGGTCATCCAGCCGTTGCCGGTCTGCGCCAGCGTCCGCATCATCCGCGCGTACAGGGTCCGCGCCGGGACCGTCCGCCTCGCCAGCCCGGCCGCCTCGGCCTCGGCGTAGGCGGCGTCGAAGCGCTCACCCCACAGGTCGGTGAGCAGCGGGACGTCTTTCGGGTCGAACAGCGACCAGGGCGCGTCGGCCTCGACCCGGCGCATGAACTCGTCGGGGACCCACACGGCCAGGTTGAGGTTGTGCGTGCGCTGCGCCTCGTCACCGGTGTTGTCCTTGAGTTCGAGGAACTCGTCGATGTCGGCGTGCCACGGCTCCAGGTAGACACAGGCCGCGCCCTTGCGGCGGCCGCCCTGGTTGACCGCGGCGACGGAGGAGTCGAGCGTCCGCAGCCACGGGACGATGCCGTTGCTGTTGCCGTTGGTGCCCTTGATGAGCGAGCCGCGCGAGCGGACGCGGGTCCAGGAGACGCCGATGCCGCCGGCGAACTTCGAAAGGCGCGCGATGTCGGTGTAGCGGCCGTAGATGGCCTCCAGCTCGTCACGCGGGGAGTCGAGGAGGAAGCAGGACGACAACTGGGGGTGGGCCGTGCCGGAGTTGAACAAGGTCGGCGAGCTCGGCAGGTAGGCGAGACGGCTGGTCAATCCGTAGAGTTCGGCCGCCTCCTCCACCGTCGAGGACAGGCCGGCGGCCACACGAAGCAGGAACCACTGCGGGGTCTCGATGACCTTGCGGGTCGTGGGATGGCGCAGGAGATAGCGGTCGTAGACGGTGCGGAGCCCAAAATAGCCGAAGCGGTCGTCGGCGGCGTCGTCCACAAGGGAGTTCAGTGCGGCGGTGTTCGCCGCCGCGAAGGCCGCCAGTTCGGTGTTGTGCAGGCCCAGGCGGTGTCCCTCGGCGACCGAATCGCCGAAGGAGCGCAGCCCGCCGCCGGCCACCTCGTCGTGGATCACGTGCGCCAGCAGCCGCGCGGCCAGCCGCGAGTACTGCGGGTCGGTGCCGATCAGGGCCGCCGCGGCCCGGACGGCGAGTTCGAGGTCCTCGGCCTCGGTCGAACCGGGCGCCCGGCCGGTCTCGACGGCGCGGACGACTCGCGCCGGTTCGGTGTCGGGCAGTCCCTCGGCCGCCACGAAGATGCGGGTGTGGAGGGCCGGTGCCGCTTCGGCGGTTCCGGCGTCCCCGGTGAAGCTCACGGTGGTGATTGCCATGACGAGACGGCCTCCTCGCGTACGTCGATCCGATCGCTCTCCGGTGGACGCGGACGAGGCGGACGACGCACGCCGGGACGGGCGCACGCGTTCGCTGCGGTCCTGTCCACGAGACCGGGGAGCGGCACGCGCCGTCGGCGCGCGCGCCAGCGGCAGGTCTCCGGACTCGCGGCGGGGCCGCTCACCGTTGCGGGACAGTCCCGGACTCTCACCGGGTTCCCTGTTGCCTCACGGGAAGCAGGTGGCTTCCCGTGAACCGTTGGCGTGGAACAGACTACATGTTGGGGTAGTGGGAAATGTGGACCCCAAGATGTTCGGGCGTGGCGCATGTGAGGTAGGGCGCCAAGGGGTTCCAGGAGGCCCGCTTCGGTGCCGCGCGGGAGGGCTGGTGGGGCCGGGGACGGGGTGTGCACAGAGGACGGTGGCGCACCCGCGCCGAGAATTTCTCCGCGCCGGATGTCGAGAAGTGATCACCCGCCCCGACAGATCGGTGACACCCGTCCCGCATTCGGAAAGGACGCTCATGAACGACTCGATCCCGGCGAGGGCCGGCCGGCGCGAATGGATCGCGCTGGCGGTGCTCGCCCTGCCGACGCTGCTGGTCTCCATCGACGTGTACGTGCTGCTCCTCGCCCTGCCTCACATGACGGCCGACCTCGGCGCCGACGGCGTCGAGCAGCTGTGGATCACCGACGTCTACGGTTTCATGCTCGCCGGATTCCTGATCACCATGGGCACGCTCGGCGACCGGATCGGCCGGCGGCGGCTCCTGCTGATCGGGGCCGCGGCCTTCGGCGCCGCCTCCGTCGTGGCGGCCTACTCGGTCAGTCCGGCGATGCTGATCGGTGCCCGCGCCGTGCTGGGCGTGGCCGGCGCCGTTCTCGCGCCGTCGACCATGTCGCTGATCCGCACCCTGTTCCGCGACGCCCGCCAGATGGGGCTGGCGATCGGGATCTGGGGCCTGTGCTTCTCGGCCGGCGCGGTGATCGGGCCGCTGGTGGGCGGCGCGATGCTCACCCGGTTCTGGTGGGGCTCGGTCTTCCTGCTCGGCGTGCCGGCGATGGCGCTGCTGCTCGTGCTCGGCCCCATCCTGCTGCCCGAGTTCCGCGCGCCCGGAGGCGGGAAACTCGACCTGGTCAGCGTCGCGCTGTCCCTCGCGGCGGTCCTGCCGGCCGTCTACGGGCTCAAGGAACTGGCGCACAACGGCGGGAGCCTGCCCCCCATGGCCGCGCTGGTCGTCGGGGTGCTGTTCGCGGTCCTGTTCGCCCGCAGGCAGCGGCGCCTGGAGCACCCGCTGCTCGACCTGCGGCTGTTCGCGAACCGTTCGTTCAGTACCGCGCTGGGCGGCACGCTGTCGGCGACGCTGCTGATGGGCGCGCTCATGCTGTTCATCACGCAGGACCTGCAATTGGTCGAAGGGCTCTCGCCGTTCGAGGCGGGCATGTGGATGATGCCGGCCGTGATCGCCAACGCCATCTCGTTCATCGTGTCGCCGCTGCTCGCCAGGCGGTTTCGGCCGGCCTACCTGATCGGCGCCGGTCTGGCGGTCTCGGTGACCGGGCTGGTCATGCTGACGCGGACCGACACCACGTCCGGGCCGCTCGTGCTCGCGGCCGGGTTCACGCTGATCTTCCTGGGCTCCGGGCCGCTCGTGACGCTGGGCGTCCAGCTGATCATGGCCGCCACGCCGCCGGAGAAGGCGGGCTCGGCCGCCGCCCTGAACGAGACCGGCGGGCAGTTCGGTTTCGCGTTCGGGCTCGCCGCGCTCGGCAGCATCGCGGCGGCGGTCTACACCGCGCGGTTCACGCCGCCGGACGGAGTGACCGAGGCGGCGGCGGAGCAGGCGAGCGAGAGCCTCGCCGACGCCGTGGTGGTGGCCGGGGAACTGCCGGCCGGGTTGGGGGAGGCGCTGCTGGCGCCGGCACGGGAGGCGTTCGTGAGCGGACTGCACCTGGTGGCGGGGATCAGCGCGGTGATCCTGGCGGTGGTCGCCGTGGCCATCGTGCGGTTGCTGCGGGATGTGCCGCCGACCGGCGCGGGGGCAGGCGCCGACTCCGCGGTGCGCGCGAAGGGAGAGGCGGAGACGGTGTCCGGGCAGCCGGGCTGATCGAGATGGAGCCTCGTGGATATGTCACAGGCTGCGCGTAATGTGAATTCTGGGGCCCCTTTGGGTGTGCTGGGGGAGTGCGCGTTTCGTTCGAGCGCGCGCTCCTTCGGTGTGCCCGGACGGCCTCCGCCCCGCCCGACCCACGCCCCTCAGGCCCCCGGGAAGGTCGCCGCCGCCTTCTGCTCACCCCGCCACCGTCGCCACACCGCCGCCCGCGTCGCCGCGTTCGACAGCCCGTCGACGGCGTGCCGGCGGTCATCGCCCGCTGTCGCCGATACGACCGTCCGCCAGGTCGCGGCGGTCGCGTCCTCCAGCTTGGTCAACAGCGCGACGGCCTCGCCTTCGTTCGTCAGCGGATCGACGACGGTGTAGGCCGCCTCCGGCGGCGGGGGCAGCTGCCCGAGCCCCGCCATGTACTCCGTCAGCCGGTCGCGCAGGTCGCGGTGGGTGTTCTCCGCATCGGCGGCGATGTCCAGGGCGGCCTTGTCGCCGAGCTCCACACCGGCCCTTCCGTAGGCGTAGATCAGCGCGTACTCGGCGGCCAGACCGGCCGCGAGGCCGTCGGCGGGCGCGGGCGTGGGTTCGTTCATCCGAGGAGCTCCCAGTGTGCGGCGCGGCACGCCGCGATCGAGGCGAGCAGCCGGGCGGCCTGGGGTTCGTCGCTGGCCACGCACTGCTCGACGGCTTCCTTGCGGGCCGCCGACTCGGCCTTCCGCAGCGACTTCATCGTGTCGGGTTCAGCTGGTGCCGCCCCGGTGATTCGCGAGGCGCCGGGTCCGATGTGCAGCGCCAGCTCGGCGGCGTGCGCCTCGTGGTCGGCGCGCAGCGTGGTCAGTAGCTCGACACGGTCCACCCCGCCGGCGGCGAGAGTCGCGTCATAGCGGGCTAGGAGGGTGCGCGCGGTCAGCAGCGCGCCGTCGAGACCGTGCTCGACGACATGCGCCTCACCAGGCGCGCAGGCCGTCGAAACGGCCGACAGGACGGCGAGGCCGCCGAGAAGGACGACACGCCGGGACGTGCCACGGCGTCGCGGGGAATCAGGCACCCACCCAGTTTTCCAGACGACCCGTCGATCGCGCGGCACCGTGACGTGGGTGACGAGCCGGGGCAAGTTAGGCTGCTTCAACAAATGAGACGTTCCCGCCGCGCGCGGGCTCTTAGCGGGCTGGAGGTGTGGCAATGGGGGATCCGACGACGGATCGGCTCGAGGCGATCATCGCGCCGGTCGTGGCCGAGGCCGGATACGACCTCGAAGAGCTCAAGGTGTCCAAGGCCGGCCGCCGCAGCCTGGTCAGGCTGCTGGTCGACCGCCAGGGCGGCGTCAACCTCGACGCCGTCGCCGAAGTGTCGCGACTGGTGTCGAAGGCGCTCGACGAGGCCGAGGAGACCGGCGGCCCGTTCGCCACCGGCGCCTACACCCTGGAGGTCAGCTCGCCCGGGGTCGACCGGCCGCTGACGCTGCCGAGGCACTGGCGCCGCAACGTCGGCCGCCTCATCTCGGTCCGCATCGGCGACCAGACCGTCACGGGCCGGGTCAAAGAGGCCGACGACCGGGGTGTCAGCCTCGAAGTCGCCGGTGAGACCAGCACTGTGACGTACGGTGAGCTCGGCGCCGGCCGGATTCAACTGGAATTCTCCCGGTCCGACGCGGCCGAGGACGAGAAGGAGTAACGCAGTGCATATCGACCTCGCCGCCCTCAGGTCGCTGGAGCGGGAACGGGACATCTCCTTTGAGACGATCCTCGGGGCGATCGAGACCGCGTTGCTGACCGCATACCGCCACACCGAGGGTGCCCAGTCCCACGCGCGCGTCGAGATCGACCGCAAGAACGGCACCGCCACCGTCATCGCCCAGGAGTTCTCCGAGGGCTCGCTCGTCCGCGAGTGGGACGACACGCCCCACGACTTCGGGCGCATCGCCGCGATGACGGCCAAGCAGGTGATCCTCCAGCGTCTGCGGGAGGCCACCGACGAGATGAACTTCGGCGAGTACGCCGGCAAGGACGGCGACCTCGTCACCGGCGTGATCCAGGCCCACGAGGCGCGCGCCGAGAAGGGCATCGTCGTCGTCGACCTCGGCAAGATCGAGGCGCTGCTGCCCCCGACCGAGCAGGTCCCCGGCGAGTCCTACGACCACGGCAAGCGCATCCGCTGCGTTGTCGTGCACGTCTCGCGCGGTTTCCGCGGCCCGCAGATCACCCTGTCGCGCTCGCACCCGAACCTGGTCCGGCGGCTGTTCGCGATGGAGGTCCCCGAGATCGCCGACGGCTCGGTCGACATCGCGGCCGTCGCGCGCGAGGCCGGCCACCGCACGAAGATCGCGGTGCGCTCCACCGTCGACGGCCTCAACGCCAAGGGCGCCTGCATCGGGCCGATGGGCCAGCGCGTCCGCTCGGTCATGAGCGAACTCGACGGCGAGAAGATCGACATCATCGACTGGGCCGCCGACCCGGCGGACTTCGTCGGCAACGCGCTCTCGCCCGCCAAGGCGCTGCGCGTGGAGATCCTCGACGAGGCCACCCGCACCGCGCGCGTGATCGTTCCCGACTTCCAGCTCTCCCTGGCCATCGGCCGCGAGGGGCAGAACGCCCGCCTCGCCGCCCGCCTCACCGGATGGCGCATCGACATCCGTCCTGACGTGCCGCCCGACGGGCAGGGTGACGACTCCGCCGCCGTGTGAGACCCGTCTCACGCCCCCGCTGAATCGGGAAGACCGGGATCGCCCATGTGGTTGAGGCCCGTGCACCGTGCGGGGGCGAGTCCCGCTTACTCGTTAGGAACGGTAGACTTTCCTGTGGTCCGACGCGCACCGGTCATCCGCACTTGTGTGGGTTGCCGTCGACGCGTGCGGTCCACTGAGTTGCTGCGGGTAATCGCGGTCGGACACACCACCGGTCTCCGGTTGGTCGTCGACCCCGCTCGCAGACTGCCGGGACGGGGAGCGCACGTGCATCCCGACCCAGCCTGCCTCGCACTGGCCGACCGCCGCCGCGCCTTCGGGCGCGCGCTTCGTCTGACCGGTGTCGTGGACACCGCCGCACTGGCGGAGTACATCGAGCAGGCCCACGCGGCGACTCCGGCCACCGAAGACGAACGCGAACCGCGGCCGTCCTCAACGACCAAAGGTTAGGTAGACCGACATGAGCACACGATGAAGTCGCTGAAATGACCAGGCTTCAAGTGCACAAGTGAGGTCGCGCGGGCCGACGCCCGCACGACCTCGAGATGAGGAGTGCAGTGGCAGGCAAGGCCCGCGTACACGAGCTCGCCAAAGAGCTCGGCGTGTCCAGCAAGGATGTCCTCAACAAGCTCAAAGATCTTGGTGAGTTCGTCAAAGCCGCGTCGAGCACGGTAGAGGCTCCAGTCGCGCGACGGCTGCGTGAGGTTTACGCATCCGATCAGAGTCAGGCCGCTCCGGCGCCGGAGGCTTCCGCCCCGGCCGCGGCGGCACCGACCAAGGCGGCGCCCGGTGGCGCCGTCAAACCAGGACCTCGTCCGGGGCCGAAGGCCCCCTCGAAGACGACCAAGTCCGAAGGCGAGAGCACCGAGACCGCCAAACCCGCCGCCGAGCAGGTGGCCGAGAAGGTCGAGGCGGCGGCGACGCCCACCCCGGCTCCGGCCCGCAAGCCCGGCCCGGCGGGACCGCGTCCCGGTCCCCGTCCGGCCCCGCCGGCCAAGCCGGCGAGCGCCCACGACATCGAGGTCGCCGCGGCGGAAGCCCGCGCGGCCAAGTTGAAGCAGGAGCAGGAGGCCGCGGTCAAGGCCGCGACCGAGGCCGCGAAGCGTAAGAAGGACGAGGGCGGCGACAAGCCTCCCGCGCGTCCGGCGACGTCCGGCGGTCCCGCACCGGCTCGTGCCCCGGGTCCCCGTCCCGGTCCCCGCAACCCCTTCGGGGTCGGCGGCCAGTCGGCTCCCGCTCCGCGTCCAGGTCCGGCCGGCGCCAAGCCCGCCGCTCCCGGTGGCGGCGGTGGCGAGCGTCCCGGCGGCCCGCGTCCCAGCCCGTCCAACATGCCCCCGCGGCCGAGCCCGTCGATGATGCCCTCATCGCGTCCCGGCCCCAGCGGTGGCGGTCGCGGTGGCCCTGGTGGCGGCCGTGGTCGTGGCGGTCCCGGCGGTGCCGGAACCGGTGCTCCGGGTCGTGGCGGCCCGGGTGGCGGCGCAGGCGCGGGCGGCGGCGGTAACTACCGCGGCGGCGGTGCCGGCGGCGGCGGAGGATTCCGTCCCGGCGGTGGCGGCGGCGGCGGTGGATTCCGCGGTGGCGGCGCAGGCGGCGGTGCCGGAGCCGGCGGTGGCGGTGGCGCCCCGGCCGGTGGTGGCTTCCGCGGTGGCGGTCGTCCCGGTGGCGGCGGCCGCGGTCGCGGTGGCGGTACGGCGGGTGCCTTCGGGCGTCCCGGCGGTCGCCCGTCGCGCGGTCGCAAGTCGAAGAAGCAGCGCAGACAGGAATTCGACAACCTGTCGGCCCCGACCATGAGCTCGGGCGCCCCGAAGGGCCAGGGCCAGACGGTCCGGCTCGCTCGCGGTGCCTCGCTCGCGGACTTCGCCGACAAGATCAACGCCAACCCGGGCACGCTCGTCCAGGAGATGTTCAACCTGGGCGAGATGGTGACCGCGACGCAGTCGTGCACCGACGAGACGCTTCAGCTTCTCGGCGAGCACCTCGGCTTCGACATCCAGATCGTCAGCCCGGAGGAAGAGGACCGCGATCTGCTGGCCCGCTTCGGTATCGAGCTCGGCGACGACGATGACGACTCCGAGGAGCCGCAGCGGCCGCCGGTCGTGACCGTCATGGGTCACGTCGACCACGGTAAGACGAAGCTCCTCGACGCGATCCGCCGCGCCAACGTGGTGGACCGCGAGGCGGGTGGCATCACCCAGCACATCGGCGCCTACCAGGTGCAGGTGGAGCACGAGGGTGAGCAGCGCGCGCTGACGTTCATCGACACCCCGGGTCACGAGGCGTTCACCGCCATGCGTGCTCGTGGTGCGCAGGTGACCGACATCGTCGTGCTGGTCGTCGCCGCGAACGACGGTGTCATGCCGCAGACGATCGAGGCGCTCAACCACGCTCAGGCCGCCGGTGTCCCGGTGGTCGTGGCGGTCAACAAGACCGACCTTCCCGACGCCAACCCGGCCAAGGTGCGCCAGCAGCTCACCGAGTACGGACTGGTCGCCGAGGAGTACGGCGGCGACACGCTGTTCGTCGACGTCGCGGCGAAGCCGGGTATCGGCATCGACACGCTCCTCGAGGGCATCCTGCTGACCACCGACGCGGCGCTCGAACTGCGCGCCCCCGTCGACGGTCAGGCGCAGGGTGTCGCGATCGAGGCGCACCTCGACAAGGGCCGCGGCCCCGTCGCGACGGTGCTGGTCCAGCGCGGCACGCTCAAGGTCGGCGACTCGATCGTCGCCGGCGACGCGCACGGCCGTATCCGGGCCATGCTCGACGAGCACGGCAACACCGTCGCCGAGGCCGGTCCTTCGCGTCCGGTGCTGGTGCTCGGTCTGACCTCGGTGCCCGGCGCCGGTGACATGTTCCTCGTCGTCGACGAGGACCGTGTGGCCCGCCAGATCGCCGAGCAGCGCCAGGCCCGCGTCCGCGCGGCCCAGCAGGCGGCGAGCCGTGGCCGACCCACCCTTGAGAACTTCATGGAGACGATCAAGGAGGGCGAGCGCAGCACCCTCTCGATCATCATCAAGGGTGACGTGTCCGGTTCCGTCGAGGCTCTGGAAGACGCCCTCACGAAGATCGAGATCTCCGACGAGGTCCACCTGCGGATCATTCACCGCGGCGTGGGCGCCATCACGGAGAACGACGTCAACCTCGCCCGTACCGGCGACTCGACGATCATTCTCGGCTTCAACGTGCGGGCCGACAACCGGGCGCGCGAGATGGCCGACCGCGAGCACGTGGAGATCCGGTACTACACGGTCATCTACCACGCGATCGAGGAGATCGAGGCCGCGCTCAAGGGTCTGCTCAAGCCGATCTACGAAGAGGTCGAGCTCGGTTCGGCGGAGGTCCGCGAGGTCTTCCGTTCGTCGAAGTTCGGCAACATCGCCGGTTCGATCGTCCGCGACGGCATCATCAAGCGGAACACCAGCGCGCGTCTTCTGCGCGACGGTGCGGTCGTGGCCGACAACCTCACCATCGCGTCGCTGCGGCGCTTCAAGGACGACGCGACGGAGGTCCGCGAGGGCTTCGAGTGCGGTGTGACCTTGAAGGGCTACAACAACGTGGAGGTCGGCGACATCATCGAGACCTTCGAGATGCGGGAGAAGGAGCGCGTGTAACGCGAACCTGATCCGTAGACGACGGCGCCGCCCGGGACCTGGTCCCGGGCGGCGTCTCGTTGTGCGCCGCCCTGCGGGGTTCGGCGGGTTTGTTGCAGGATCGGATTAAGTCCTCGCAGGTGTTGACCAGTCCGGTGGGCTCTGGGAGTGTCGTGTGTGGAGCGCTCGACCCTTTTCCCTCGACGCCTTTCGGGGTTCTCATGATGATGTCCGGCACTCCATGTCCTCGTAGTCTCCTCACCCGTCTTCTCGCCGCCGTCACCGTCGCCTTAACGGTGGTGGCGGGTCTGGTGGTCGCCGCGCCGCCGCCGGCGAGCGCGGCCGTGATCGATCCGTCCGCCTACTACGTCCTGGTCTCGCGCCTCAACGGGCTGGTCTTCGACATCACCGGCGGTTCGACCGCCGACGGTGCGACGCTCCAGCAGTGGGGCCGGGCCGACGCCGCCCACCAGCAGTTCCAGTTCGTCGACTCGGGGGGCGGCTACTACCGCCTCAAGGCCCGCCATTCCGGCAAGGTCCTGGAGGTGTGGGACTGGTCGACCGCCGACGGCGCGACCGTCGGCCAGTGGAGCGACCTCAACGGGGCCAACCAGCAGTTTCAGGTGGTCGACACCGACAGCGGGTACGTGAAGTTCATCAACCGCAACAGCGGCAAGGCCCTCGACGTGTGGGAGTGGTCGACGGCGCACGGCGGTCGCATCTCGCAGTTCGCCGACACCGGGGCGGCCAACCAGCAGTGGGCGCTCGTGCCCGTGACGGCCGCGCCTTCCGGACGGCAGCTGGAGGCGCTCGACCGGGGTGTGGTCAGCGTGCGCTCGGGCAGCGGCAACCTGGTGACCTGGCGGTTGCTGGCGAGCGACCCGTCGGGTGTGGCGTTCAACGTCTACCGGGCCGGGACGAAGGTGAACTCCAGTCCGCTGACCGGTGCGACGAACCTGCTCGACTCCGGCGCGGCTGCGGGCGCGGCCTACACGGTCCGCGCGGTGGTCGGGGGAGTGGAGCAACCGGACTCGCCGGCGGCTCTCCAGTTCGGTTCGGGCTATCTCGACGTGCCGCTGCAAATCCCGTCGGGCGGGACTACGCCGAGCGGTGAGTCCTACACGTACTCGGCCAACGACGCCAGTGTCGGCGACCTCGACGGCGACGGCCGGCTGGAGTTCGTGGTGAAGTGGGACCCGAGCAACGCCAAGGACAACTCGCAGTCGGGCTACACCGGAAACGTCTATGTCGACGCCTACCGGATCAACGGGCAGCGGTTGTGGCGGATCAATCTGGGCCGCAACATCCGCGCCGGTGCGCACTACACGCAGTTCCAGGTCTACGACTACAGCGGCGACGGCCGTGCCGAGGTGGCCATGAAGACCGCCGACGCGACGGTCGACGGTGCCGGCGGGGTCATCGGCAGTTCCTCGGCCGATTACCGCAACTCGTCGGGGTACGTCCTGAGCGGTCCGGAGTACCTGACGATGTTCGACGGGGCGACCGGGCGCGCGCTGTCGACGGTGTCGTACCTCCCGGCGCGGGGAAACGTCGCCGACTGGGGCGACTCCTACGGCAACCGCGTCGACCGCTTCCTGGCCGGCACGGCCTACCTCGACGGGCAGCGGCCGAGCCTGATCATGTCGCGCGGGTACTACACGCGTGCGGTGATCGTGGCGTGGGACTTCCGCAACGGCTCGCTGACCCGTCGCTGGACTTTCGACAGCAACTCGGCCGGCAGTCAGTACCGGGGTCAGGGCAACCACAACCTGTCCATCGCCGACGTCGACGCCGACGGCCGTGACGAGATCGTGTTCGGCGCGATGTGCGTCAACGACGACGGCTCGGCGCTGTGGAACACCGGCAACGGCCACGGGGACGCGCTGCACGTCGGCGATCTCGACCCCTCCCGTCCCGGCCTTGAGGTCTTCGACGTGGCCGAGGACGCCTCGAAGCCGAGTTCGTGGTTCGGCAACGCGCGCACCGGGGCCTTCTACTGGAGTACTCCGGCGGCCGGTGACAACGGCCGCGGCGTCAGCGCGAACATCTACGCGGGGAGTCCGGGCGCGGAGTCGTGGTCCTCGGCGGTGTCGAACCTGCGCAGCCCGACAGGGGGTGATGTCGGCCGCAAGCCGTCCTCGGCGAACTTCCTGCTGTGGTGGGACGGCGACACCGTCCGTGAGCTGCTCGACGCCACGCATGTCGACAAGTACGGCACGAGCGGCGACACGCGCCTGCTCACCGGTTCCGGGGTGGCGGCCAACAACGGCACCAAGGCGACCCCGGCGATCTCGGGCGACCTGTTCGGCGACTGGCGCGAGGAGGTCGTGTGGCGCACGTCGAACAGTTCGGCGCTGCGGATCTACTCTACGCCGATCCAGACGGGGACGCGGTTGACGACGTTGCTGCACGATACGCAGTACCGAGTGGCTCTGGCCTGGCAGAACACCGCCTACAACCAGCCGCCGCACCCGAGTTTCTTCCTGTGACGGCCGGGGGCGGCGGGCGATGGCCCGCCGCCCCTTCCATACACGGGTGCGGTGCGGGTCACCACCGGCGTTCCGCGGCGGCTTCACGCCACTCCGGGGCGGGAAACCAGCTGTGCCAACCCCCCGCTCCCGGCGTAAGCTGGCGCGGTGTTCACCGGAACGGCGATCTTCGACCTCCTGCTTCCCGGGGATTCCCGGTCGCTGAAGGCCAAACGGTCCTACATCCGCCCCGTCATCGCCGCCCTCCGCAAGATCGAGGTCGCGGTCGCCGAGGTGGGCGCGCAGGACCTCCACGGGCGTGCCGAGATCGGTGTCGCCGTCATCGCCGCCGAGTCCGGTCATGTGACCGCGGTGCTCGACGCGTGCGAGCGCACCGTCGTGGGGCATCCCGAATTCGATCTGCTCTCGGTGCGCAGGCGCCTGTACGGCGAGGACGACTAGCCATGGTGGGCACAGCCAGTTGGAACACGTGCGGAAGGTGTGATTGACATGAGCGAGGCACGAGTGCGACGGCTCGCCGGGCGGATCCACGAGCTCACCGCCGCGGCGCTGCGCAAGCAGGTCAAGGACCCGCGCCTGGGCATGGTGACCATCACCGACGCGCGGCTCACCAACGACCTTCGCGAGGCGACGGTCTACTACACCGTCCTCGGTGACGCCGAGGAGCGCGCGGCAAGCGCCGCGGCGCTGGAGAGCGCCAAGGGACTCATCCGCACGAGCGTGGGGCGGGCCCTGGGCCTGCGGCACACGCCGTCGCTGGCCTTCGTCACCGATGCGGTGCCCGAGCAGGTCCAGCACATCGACGAGCTGCTGGAGAAGGCCCGTGAGGCCGACGCCCAGGTGCAGCGCCAGGCCGCCGGGGCCCGGTACGCGGGTGAGGCCAACCCGTACCGGACCGCCGACGAGGACGAGGACGTCTGATCCACGGGGTGGGCGTGCCGGTCACGCCCGCCCGAACCAGAGGCCGAGCGCCGTACGAAGGCGCTCGGCCTCTTTTTCGTCTCCGGCCCTGGTGCTGAGGGCGAGATAGCCGTCGGGGCGGATCAGCAGCGTCTCGGCGTTGACGGTCTCCTCGGGTACGGCCGTGACGCTGTCCACGCGCGCCGACCACCCGGCGGCGACCGCACGGAGGTCGGCGCGGTCGGCGAGGTCGACGAACACCGGGCGTCCGGTGCGCAGGAGCTCGGCGAGCCGGACGGGCCCTTCGGCGGTCTTGAGGTTCAGGTCGGGGGCGAAGGCTCCCGCGTAGGGGTCGTCGGCCGGTCCGAGGTCGTAGGCGATGTCGGCGCCGCTGATCATGCCGCCGAGGAAGACGTTGACGTCGTCGAGGTGCATCATCTCGCGGAACAGTTCGCGCAGGGAGTCGGTGCGCGGGTCGGGGTTCATCAGGGCGACCTGGGCGCGCACGTTGGCCAGGACGCGGGCGGCGACAGGGTGCCGTTCGCGGTGGTAGGTGTCGAGGAGGCCGGCGGGGGCGTGCCCGGCGACCTCGGCGGCCAGTTTCCAGCCGAGGTTGACCGCGTCCTGCAGGCCGAGGTTGAGTCCCTGGCCGCCCGCCGGGAAGTGCACGTGGGCGGCGTCTCCGGCCAGCAGGACCCGCCCTCGGCGATACTCGGCGGCCTGGAGGGCGGCGTCGGTGAAGCGGGTCAGCCAGCGCGGGGAGTCCATGGGGACCGGGCGTCCGGTGATGCGCGACATCTCACCGCTCAGCTCGTCGAGAGTGACCGGGGAGCGGCGGTCGGGGTGGGGGCCGCGGAAGTCGTAGGTGGCGACGCGGCTGTGCCCGTAGGGGTTGGGCCAGACCATCGTCCAGCCCCTGGGCGTGCGCTGCCAGCCCTGTGGAGCGTCGTGGAGGTCGGTCAGCCGGACCTCGCCCATCAGCGCCGACAGGGTCGGCGGGGTGCCCTCGAAGCCGATCCCCGCCGCGCGCCGGATGGTGCTGCGGGCGCCGTCGGTGCCGACGGCCCAAGCCGCGGTGACCGTGCGGGCGCGTCCGGCGGAGTCGGTGACGTCCAGGCGGACGTGGTCGGTCTCCTCGGTGAGCCCGGTGACCTCGCTGTCGCGTTCGACGCGGGCTCCCAGGCGCGTGGCGAGCCGGGCGAAGACCTCCTCGGCGTAGGCCTGCGGGCTGCCGACCAGGGCGGGACCCTCGGTGACGACGCGGGAAAGGTCGAGGTCGAACATTCCGGCGAAGTGGAAGCGCACCGGGCGGCCGGGCCTCGCGCGGGCCAGACCGGGACCGGGCTGGACGGCTTCGAGGAGGCCGCGCCGGTCGAGTGTCTGGGCGGTGCGGGCGTGCAGCGTCCCGGCCTTGGACTCGCCGGTCGGGGCGGCCAGCTTCTCCAGCACGAGGGTGCGCACGCCGAGGCGGGCGAGTTCGGTCGCGAGCAGCATGCCGACGGGTCCGCCGCCGGCGATGGCGACGTCGGTGTCGAGGTCCATGGGGTCCCCTCAGGGAGGAAGAAGGTAGTTCGAGTTTGAACTATTGAACCGTACCAGAAGATTCGTACCGTCCGGCGCTCGCGTCAGTGTAAGGAATCCAGCTGACTTGACTCATTACATCAGCGGTGTCAGGATGGCCACGTGACCGCGACCGCCCCCGTCCCCGGCCCAGTGACACTGCGACGCATCTTCGCCCTCGCGATCCCCGCGCTCGTTGTGCTCGCCGCCGAACCCGTGTACGTCCTCGTCGACACCGCCGTCGTCGGACACCTCGGCCGCGTGCCCCTCGCCGCGCTCGCCATCGGCGGCGGCGTCATGAGCGCCGCGGCCTTCCTCGGCAACGTCCTCGCCTACGGCGGGACCGGCCGCGCCGCACGCCACTACGGCGCCGGCGACCGCGGGGCCGCCGTCGCCGCGGGCGTCCAGTCCACCTGGCTCGCCCTGGCCGCCGGCGTCCTCCTGGCCGCGTTCGTGCAGCTGTTCGCCGGACCCATCACGCGCGCGCTGGCGGGCAACGGACCCGACTCCGGCCAGATCGCCGCCGAGTCGGAGACCTGGCTGCGCGTGGCGATCCTCGGCGCGCCTTTCATCCTCGTCGCCCTCGCCGGCCAGGGGTGGATGCGCGGTATCCAGGAGACCCGCAAGCCGATGTACATCGTGCTGGCGGCCAACCTGCTCTCGGCGGTCATGGTCCCGCTGCTGGTGTACCCGGCCGGGCTCGGACTGGTCGGCTCGGCCATCGCCAACGTCGCCGCCCAAGCGGTCTCCGGACTGTTCTTCCTGCGCGCGATCGCCGCCGAGAAGGTCTCGCTGCGTCCCGACCTCGACGCCCTGCGCGGCCAGCTCGCGACCAGCCGCGACCTCATCGTGCGCGGCCTCGCCTTCCAGGTGTGCTTCCTGTCGGCGGCCTCGGTCGCCGCCCGCTTCGGGGCGGCGTCGCTCGCCGCCCACCAGATCGGCCTCCAGCTGTGGATGTTCTGCGCCTTCGCCCTCGACGCGGTCGCGATCGCCGCGCAGGCCCTCATCGGCGCCGACCTCGGCGCCGGCGACGCCGACCGGGCCCGGGCCACCGCCCGGCGCGTCGGGTGGATGGGCGTGGTCAGCGGCGGCTTCCTCGCCGTCGTGATCGGCGTCGGCGTGCTCTTCCTGCCCGGCCTGTTCACCTCCGACCCGGCCGTCCACGAACAGGCCTACGTCCTGTGGCCCTGGTTCGTGGCGATGATGCCCGTCGCCGGACTCGTCTTCGCCCTCGACGGTGTCTTCATCGGCGCCGGCGACGTGGCCTTCCTGCGCAACATGATCGTCGCCGCGGCGGCCGGATTCCTGCCGCTGATCTGGCTCGCCCACATCCTCGACCTCGGCCTCACCGGCATCTGGGTCGGCCTGGTCGTGTTCATGGTGATCCGCCTGACGGCACTGCTCCTGCGTCTGCGCGGAGGACGATGGGCGGTCACCGGCACCGCCGCCTAAGCTGGTCGATCGTGACTGAACCTACGCCCGGATTCGTGGTCGTCGACAAGCCCGGCGGGATGACCTCCCACGACGTCGTGGGCCGCATGCGCCGCCTGGCCAAGACCCGCAAGGTCGGACACGGCGGCACCCTCGATCCCATGGCCACCGGCGTGCTGGTGCTCGCCGTCGGGCGGGCCACCCGCCTGCTCACCTACGTCTCCGGCAGCGACAAGGCCTACGACGCCACCATTCGGCTCGGCCAGGCGACCGTCACCGACGACGCCGAGGGCGAGACCACCGCCACCGCCGACGCCTCCGGCGTCACCCGGGAGGCCGTCGAGGCGGTCCTTTCGCGCATGACCGGCGAGATCGACCAGGTGCCCAGCTCCGTCAGCGCCGTCAAGATCGACGGGAAGCGCTCCTACGCCCGCGTCCGCGCCGGTGAGGAGGTCGAACTCAAGGCCCGTCGCGTCACCGTCTCCCGCCTCGACGTCCACGACGTCGGCGCCGACGGTGAGGCCGTCGACATCGACGTGACCGTCGAGTGCTCCTCGGGGACCTACATCCGCGCCATCGCCCGCGACCTCGGCGCCGCCCTCGGTGTCGGCGGGCACCTCACCGCCCTGCGCCGCACCCGCGTCGGCGGCTTCACCCTCGCCGAGTCCCACACCCTCGAAGCGCTCGCCGAGCTCGACAATCCCGTGACCCTCGATCTGGCGGCCTCGGCCTCCCGGCTCCTGCCCCGCCGTGACGCCGACGAGGCCGAGACCAGGACCCTGGCCTTCGGCGGCTTCCTGGAGAAACAGGGAATCGACGGCCCCTACGCGGTCTACTCGCCCGCGGGGGCCGTCGTCGCCGTGGTGCGCGAGGAGCGTGGCAAGGCACGACCGGAGATCGTCCTCACCACGCCCCAGGAGCTCTGAGGGCTCGCGCTCCTAGTCGAGCTTCGCCTGGCGGACCTTGCGGATCGACAGTGCGGTGACCGCCGCGGCCAAGGCGAGGACGCCGCTGGCGGTGAAGGTCGGTTCGAGGCCGAAGGCGTCGACGGCGGCACCGGTCGCGGCGATCGCCAGCGGGGTGATGCCGAGGTTGGCGAACATCGACACGCTGGCCACCCGGCCCCGGTAGGCGTCGTCGGTGTTGGACTGGGTCAGCGTGGACGAGGTGACCCCGACGATCCCGGCGATGAGCCCGGTGATCACGGTCGCGGTGACGGCGAGGGTCAGGGTTGGGGCGAAACCGAGGCCGATCATGCAGGCCCCCTCGACCAGGGCGCCGCCGGCGATCAGGAAGCCGACGCGGCCCTTCGGCTTGAACTTCAGCATGGTCAGCGCCGAGGCGGCCGCGCCGATGCCGAAGCCGGCGAGCAGGACGCCGATGCCGCCCGAGCCCCAGCCGCGGGCGTCGGCCACCAGCGCCAGGCCGACGTTCATCGGGCCGACGAAGCCGAGGTTCAGCAGCAGCGAGACCACCATCAGGCCGCCGACGAGCCGGTTGCGGCGCAGGTAGGCGAAGCCGTCGCGAAGGGCGGCGGTGGTCTTCTTCGGGGCCTCGGTGGTGGTCTCCAGCGGGCGGGGGTGAACGGTCCACAGCATGATCGCCGACAGGCCGAAGGTCACCGCGTCGACGAGGGCGGCCAGGGGCAGCCCGCCGACGGCGACCAGCACACCGCCGAGCGGAGCGCCGAGAGTCAGGGCGGCACGCGAGGTCAGCTCGCGCAGCGCCGCGCCGCTGGAGTACTGCTTCTTGTCGAGCAGTCGGGGCTGGATGGCGCCGGCTGCGGGCATGAACAGCGCGTCTGCGGCACCGAAGACCAGGGACACGACCACCAGCAGCGCGATGCTCGGGCTCCACAGCGCGATGCCGGCGGCGGCCAGCACGATCACGCCGCGCACCAGGTCGGAGCCGATCATGAGCTTGCGGGGGCCGAAACGGTCGACGAAGACTCCGCCGAACAGCATCAGCGCGAGCCGCGGGATCGCCGAGACAGCCAGTACGACGCCGGCGACGGCGGGGGAGGCGAGCTGCACGGCGGCCCAGGAGAGGGCCACGTACCAGACCTGGTCGCCGATGATCGAGACGGTCTGCCCGCCGATGTAGCGCAGGTAGGCGGGTTCACGGAAAGCGGGGCGGGCGGGGGGAGCCATGGGGGCGGTGACGGTCACGTCGGTTCCTCGCAGTCTGCGGCGGCCCGTTTTCGGGCGTGAGGGGGCGCGCCGAGAGGGTGGGCTCGGCGGTGGGTGCGCTGTGTGGTTCTAGAAGGGCCGGGGGAGCGGTGGGGTCACGGGCGCTCGGGGAAGTTGTGCGTGAAGAGGAAGACGGACTCGCGGTTCTCCACGCGGCCCTCGGCGCGCGCCTCCCGGCCGCGCTTCGACCACTTCACGACCAGTGCGGTCAGCTCGTCGTTGAGTTCGGCGAGCTCCTCGGGCGTGAGGAAGAGCGTCGACTCCGACGAGGTCGCCACCCGGTTCCAGGGGGCGCCCCACTCGTCGCGGTCCTTTTCCCACTGGACCGCGCGCTCGAACTCGTCGGCGATCATCTGGCGCTTCACCGTGTCGGCGATGGCGCGGGCCTCGGGGGTGTCGAAGTCGGCGGTGTCCCAGGTGCTCGACCCGGGGGTCGTCCGCCACCAGCGCTCGCGGCGGTCCTTGGCCAGTTCGGGGGCCTCCTCGATGAAGCCGTGCTTGGCCAGCTCGCGCAGGTGGTAGCTGATCTGGCCGGGGTCGCTGTCGGTCTTCTTGGCGAGCACACCGGCCGTCGAGGGGCCGAGCTGGGAGAGCAGCCGGTACAACCTGCGGCGCAGGGGCTGGGCCATCGCCTTGAGGGTCTCGGGCGAGGTGATCTTCCGCATCTCGGTCATGGGGCAACAGTAGATCCAGTAAAAAAGTTCCGCAATAGTTTTTCCAGAACTTTTTTACTGGATCTTGGGAGGTGTCGATCGCGTGTCGCCGCACACACCCCCACGCCAAGGGCCGAGCCGCCTTCCCGGCGTGAAAAGATGGCGATCATGCAGCGATGGCGTGGCGTGGACGCGACCCCCGCGGACTGGGGCCGTTCCGTGGTGACGATCGGCGTCTTCGACGGCGTCCACCTGGGACATCGGGAGATCATCCGGCGAGCGGTGGCCGACGCGAAGGAGCGCGGACTGCGCAGTGTCGTGCTCACGTTCGACCCGCACCCCGCGGCCGTCGTGCGCCCGGGCGCGCAGCCACTGATCCTCACCGAACTGGAGCACAAGGGCGACCTGCTCGCCGAACTCGGTGTCGACGGTATGTGCGTGGTGCCCTTCACTCACGAGTTCTCCCAGCTCGCGGCCGAGTCGTTCGTGCACGACGTGCTCGTCGAGCACCTGCACGCCGCGGTGGTCGTGGTCGGGGAGAACTTCCGCTTCGGACACAAGGCCGCCGGCGACGTGACGATGCTCACCGAACTGGGCCGGACCTTCGGTTTCAGCGTCGACGCCGTGCCCCTGGCGGCGCAGAACGGCGAACTGGAGACCGTCTACAGCTCCACCTATGTGCGCTCGTGTGTCGCCGCCGGTGACGTCGAGGCCGCCGCCGCGGCCCTCGGCCGCCCGCACCGGGTGAGCGGCCTGGTCGTGCGGGGCGCCAACCGGGGCGGCTCGCAGCTCGGCTTCCCGACCGCGAACCTGCACCACGCACCGGATGTGGCCGTTCCCGCCGACGCGATCTACGCCGGCTGGCTGACCCGCGCCGTCGACGGCAAACCCCTGCCCGCCGCGATCAGCGTCGGCACGAACCCGACCTTCGCCGGACGCGAGCGCACCGTCGAGGCGCACATCATCGACTTCTCCGGCGACCTCTACGGCGAGCACGTCTCGCTCGACTTCGTCGAACGGCTGCGCGAGCAGCGCACCTACGACGCCCTCGAACCGCTGATCGCCCAGATCACCGAGGACGTGGCCGAGTCGGGGAAGATCCTGGGCCTGTTAGGCTTAGACGGTCCGCTGTGAGCGGATCACTCCTGTGTGCCTGCACGACGCCGCGGGGCATGGGAATTTCCTGTTCGAAAACCCACTAAGGGAGATCATGGCGCTCGATACAGCCGCCAAGGCCGAAATCATGACCCAGTACGCCACCGCCGAAGGTGACACCGGGTCCCCCGAGGTCCAGGTCGCGGTCCTGTCCAAGCGGATCAGCGACCTCACCGAGCACCTCAAGGTTCACAAGCACGACCACCACAGCCGCCGCGGCCTTCTGCTGCTGGTCGGCCGTCGCCGTCGCCTGCTGAAGTACCTGCAGAAGACCGACATCACCCGCTACCGGTCGATCATCGAACGGCTCGGTCTGCGGCGATAAGCCACTCCGGGGGAGCGACACGAGGTCGCTCCCCCGAGTCATACGGTCACCCGCTGCTCATGCCGGGTACCGTGCAAAAAAGAGAAGCGGCGCGTCGCAGCCGTCGGCGTACCGGTCCTCGGTAGTGGCGTCCGGGCAACAAGACAGCCCGTGCGCTTCGATCGAAGACCGGCCGCGGACCGCTCCACCAAGACGACGTGCCTTGACACGAAGGAGCTGTAGACACACATGTCCGCAGAATCAACCCCGCGTATTCCCGAGGTAACCGAACTCGGTACGCACACCGCGACGGCGACCGTCGACAACGGGAGCTTCGGCACCCGGGAGATCACCTTCTCCACAGGTCGCCTCGCCCGTCAGGCCGGCGGTTCCGTCCTCGCGCAGCTCGGTGACACCGTCGTCCTCTCGACGACCACCGCCAGCAAGGCGCCCAAGGAGCACTTCGACTTCTTCCCGCTGACGGTCGACGTCGAAGAGCGCATGTACGCCGCGGGCCGGATCCCCGGTTCGTTCTTCCGCCGCGAAGGCCGCCCCAGCGAGGACGCCGTCCTCACCTGCCGCCTCATCGACCGCCCGCTGCGCCCCAGCTTCATCAAGGGTCTGCGCAACGAGGTCCAGGTCGTCGAGACGGTCCTGGCCCTCGACGAGGCGCACCCCTACGACGTGGTGGCCATCAACGCCGCCTCGGCGTCGACGAAGCTGTCGGGCCTGCCCTTCTCCGGCCCGATCGGCGCCACCCGCGTCGCGCACATCGACGGCCAGTGGGTCGCCTTCCCGACCCACGCCGAACTCGAGCGCGCCACCTTCGACATGGTCGTCGCCGGCCGCGTCACCGAGGCGGGCGAGGTCGCGATCATGATGGTCGAGGCCGAGGCCACCGAGAAGACGATCGCGCTGGTCGCCGGCGGCGCCGCCGCCCCGACCGAGGAGGTCGTCGCCTCCGGGCTCGAAGCCTCCAAGGCCGCCATCAAGGAACTCTGCCGCGCGCAGGCCGCCCTCGCCGAGGTCGCCGCCAAGCCGGTCCGCGAGTTCCCGGTCTTCCTCGACTACCAGGACGACGTCTTCGCCGCCGTCGAGTCGGCGATCTCCGCCGAACTCGGCGAGGCGCTGACCATCGCCGACAAGCAGGACCGCGAGGCCAAGCTCGACCAGGTCAAGGAACTCGCCCACGAGAAGGTGGACGCGTCCTTCCCCGAGCGCGAGAAGGAGGTCGGCGCGGCCATCCGCTCGCTGACCAAGAAGCTGGTCCGCAACCGCGTCCTGCGCGACAAGGTCCGCATGGACGGCCGCGGCACCCGCGACATCCGCTCGCTCAACGCCGAGGTCCGCGTCCTCCCGCGCGTGCACGGCTCCGCCCTGTTCGAGCGCGGCGAGACCCAGATCCTGGGCGTCACCACGCTGAACATGCTGCGCCTTGAGCAGGCCCTGGACACCCTGTCCCCGGTCACCAAGAAGCGCTACATGCACAACTACAACTTCCCGCCCTACTCGACCGGTGAGACCGGCCGTGTCGGTTCCCCCAAGCGCCGCGAGATCGGCCACGGAGCGCTCGCCGAGCGCGCCCTGGTCCCGGTCCTGCCGGCCCGCGAGGAGTTCCCCTACGCGATCCGCCAGGTCTCCGAGGCCCTCGGGTCGAACGGTTCGACCTCCATGGGTTCGGTCTGCGCCGCGACGATGTCCCTCATGTCGGCCGGTGTGCCGCTGAAGGCTCCCGTCGCCGGTATCGCCATGGGCCTCATCTCCGACGAGGTCGACGGCAAGACCGAGTACGTGACGCTGACCGACATCCTCGGAGCCGAGGACGCCTTCGGTGACATGGACTTCAAGGTCGCCGGCACGCGTGAGTTCGTCACCGCCCTGCAGCTCGACACCAAGCTCGACGGCATCCCGTCGGACGTCCTGGCCGCGGCTCTCCAGCAGGCCAACGAGGCCCGCCACGCGATCCTCGACGTCATGGGCGAGGCCATCGCCACCACCGGCGAGATGGCCGACTCGGCGCCTCGCGTCACCACGGTGAAGATCCCGGTCGACAAGATCGGCATGGTCATCGGCCCGAAGGGCCAGACGATCAACGGCATCACCGAGGAGACCGGTGCCGACATCTCCATCGAGGACGACGGCACGATCTACGTCGGCGCGACCAACGGTCCCGCCGCCGAGGCCGCCGTGGCGATGATCAACGGGATCGCCAACCCGACACTGCCCGAGATCGGCGACCGCTTCCTCGGCACCGTGGTGAAGACCGCCGCCTTCGGCGCGTTCATCTCCCTGGTGCCCGGGCGCGACGGTCTGCTGCACATCTCGAAGATCGGCGACGGCAAGCGCATCGAGAAGGTCGAGGACGTGCTCAACGTCGGCGACAAGATCGAGGTCGCGATCGCCGACGTCGACAACCGCGGCAAGATCTACCTGGACAAGGTCTACCCCGAAGGCCAGGAGCCCCCGAAGCGCCCGGCCGGCGGACGCCCCGAGGGCGACCGCGGACCCCGTTCGGACCGCGGCGACCGCGGACCGCGCGGCGACCGTGGACCCCGCAGCGACCGCGGTGACCGCGGCCCGCGCCGCGACGACGCCCCCCGTGAGGGTGGCGACGCCGACGGCGGCAACGAGGGCGGCGGAGAAGGCGGCGAAGGCGACGGCGACGGCCCGCGCCGGGAACGTCGTCGGCATCGCTGACCCGGACCCGACAATCGAATGAGCGACGCTTTCACCCGCACTCTCGCGGATGACCCGCTGGGCGGCACGGTACGACGTACCGTGCTGCCCAGCGGGCTGCGCATCCTCACCGAGTCGATCCCCGCCATGCGCAGCGTTTCGGTCGGCGTGTGGGTGGGGATCGGCTCGCGGGACGAGTCCGAAGAGTTCTCCGGTGCCTCGCATTTCCTGGAGCACCTCCTCTTCAAGGGCACCACCCGCCGGTCCGCGCTGGACATCACCGCCGAGATCGAGGCCGTCGGCGGCGACACCAACGCGTTCACCGCCAAGGACCACACCTGCTTCTACGCGCGCGTCCTCGACGAGGACCTGCCGCTGGCCGTCGACGTCCTCGGCGACCTGATCTGCGACTCCCTCCTCGAAGAGGACGACGTCGAGACCGAGCGCGGCGTGATCCTCGAAGAGATCGCCATGCACGACGACGAGCCCGACGACGCCGTGCACGACATGCTCGCCACCGCGGTGTTCGGCGAGCACCCGCTCGGACGCGAGATCTCCGGGACCGTCGAGACCATCGAGTCGATGACCCGCGCCCGTGTCAACGACTTCTACCGGCAGCGCTACACCGCGCCCAACATCGTGATCGCCGCCGCCGGGAACCTCAGCCACACCCAGGTCGTCGACCTGGTGGCGAGCGCGTTCGCGCCACTGGCGGCCGCCGACTCGGCGCCTTCCCCGATCCGCTCGGCATTCGAGCCCGTCGCCGACATCGGCCCGGTCCTCACCGTCGAGCGCAAGGACACCGAGCAGGCGCACCTGGTCATCGGCTCGCGCGGTCTGGCCCGTCAGGACTCGCGGCGTTTCGCCCTCGACGTGCTCACCCAGGTGCTGGGCGGGGGCATGTCGAGTCTGCTGTTCCAGCGCATCCGCGAGGAGCGCGGCCTGGCCTACTCGGTGTACGCCTACACCGCCGGCTACGCCGAGACCGGGCTGCTCGGCGTCTACGCCGGGTGCCAGCCGGGCAAGGCCGAGCAGGTCCTCGACCTGACGATGGCCACCCTCGACGAGGTGCTCAAGGACGGCTGCGTCGAGATCGACGTGGCCCGCGCCAAGGGCGCCCTGAAGGGCTCGCTGGTCCTCGCCATGGAGGACACCAGTTCCCGGATGAGCCGCCTCGGCAAGGGCGAGCTGCTCTTCGGTGACCTGCTCAGCCTCGACGAGCTGCTCGTCCGGGTCGACGCGGTCACGGTCGAAGACGTCCGGGGTGTGGCCTCCGAGGTCCTCGGCCGGCCGCGTTCGCTGGCCGCGATCGGGCCCTTCGACGCCAGTCAGTTCACTTGGCCCGGCGGTCGCTGACCGCCGCACCGCACGTGAGGAGAAGACCGTGAGCGACGTGACCGAACCGCTGCGGGTCGGCGTGATCGGCGCCAGGGGCCGGATGGGCACCGAGGTGTGCAAGGCCGTCGACGCCGCCGCCGACATGGAGCTGGTCGCGATGGTCGACGAGGGCGAGTGGCTGTCGGCGATCTCCGACGCCTCCGCCGACGTCGTCGTCGACTTCACCCGCCCCGACGTGGTGATGGACAACCTCCACTGGTGCGTCGAGCAGGGCGTCAACGTGGTCGTGGGCACCTCGGGTTTCACGCCCGAGCGCGTCAAGCGGGTGGAGGACTGGCTCGCGGCGAAGCCCGGGGTCGGTGTGGTCATCGCTCCCAACTTCGGGATCGGGGCCGTGCTGATGATGCAGTTCGCGGCCCGGGCGGCGCGGCACTTCGAGTCGGCCGAGATCATCGAACTGCACCACCCGAACAAGGTCGACGCCCCCAGCGGGACGGCCACCCACACCGCCGAGCTGATCGCCGAGGCGCGTGCCCAGGCCGGTCTCGGTGAGCAGCCTGACGCGACGACGCAGGCTCTCGACGGGGCCAGGGGGGCGTCGGTCGAGGGCGTGCGCGTCCACTCGATCCGCTCGGCCGGTTTCGTCGCGCACCAGGAGGTCGTGTTCGGAGGCGCGGGGGAGACCCTGACGATCCGCCACGACTCGGTGGACCGCGCGTCCTTCATGCCCGGCGTGCTGCTGGCGGTGCGCGAGGTGGTCGGGCGTCCCGGTCTGACGCACGGGCTCGACGATCTGCTGGACTGAACGTGCGAGCGGTCGCCGCGCATCCCTTGGGCGCGCGGCGATCGCTGTATTAGACGGACCACATGCGACATTCACGGGCGGGCGGGTTGCCGGCCGGGCCGACTACGATGTCCGGATGTCCCCCAAGCCCTTCACCAGAGCTCTAGCGTGCGTCGCCGTCTCATCGACGGCCGCGTTCGCGCTGTCCGGTTGCGGCGCCGAGGAATCCGGTGCCGGCGACGCGTTCGGCCGGGTGGCCGAGGACAGCGGCCACATCGCCTGGGTCATGCTGCTCGCGACGCTCGGCGGTTTCGGCCTCGCCGCTTTGGTGATCTGGCTGGTGATTCGGCGCAAGCGCGCGGCCGAGGTCCGGGCGCGGCAGGTGAAGAAGCCCGCCGACGTACCGGTGTTCCGTGCGGCGGTGGTCGCGACGGGGAACGTGCCGACGGTCCCGCCGGGGGAGCGGACCAGTCTGCCCAGGCGAAAGCCGGCGCAGGACCGCGGCGGGGAGGGCGCGGCACCGGCGGTGCCGCCCGGCGTCGCCTCGGTTCCCGAGCCCGCGCGGATGCGCTCGGAGATCCGTCCGCAGCCGCCGGCCAAAGCGGTCTCGCCGCCGAAGCCGAGGATCGTCGAGGGTCTCGTGCCGGAGCCGACCAGGCTCGAACCGGCCGTGCGCCGGGAGTTCCTCGCCGACCCGACCGAGCCGACCGAGAAGCAGGCGGCGGTGCGGGAGGTTCCCGTCGCCGAGGAGGCCGACCCGGGGGAGACCCGCGTGCTGCGGGCGGTGCGGCCCGAGGACTTGGACGGCGCCTCCGCCGAGCCGGAGGTGAAGTCCGCGCCGGTCCTCGAACCGACGAAGATCCAGCCGGCCGTGCGCCTTGAGGACCTGGAGAGCCCGGCCAGCGCCCCCGTGAGCGACGAGCGACCGCCGGCCGTGGAGAACAAGGCCGAGGCCGCCGCAGAGCCGCAGCGGCCAACGGAGGGCACCGAACAGGAGGAGCCCGAGGCGGCTTCGGTCGTCGTGGCGGCCGGCGACGAGGTCGTGGAACTGCCCGTCGTGGAACCTTCCGGTGCCCGCGAGGACGGCCCCGGTGACCAGGCCGAGCCCGCCGGACCGGCCGAGCCGACCGTCGTGTTCCGCGCGGTGACGTTGCCCGAGGACGACGAGCCCGCGAAGTCCGGCGCGCACGAGGACGTCCCGGCCGAGCCCGAGGCCCCTGAGCCGGAGCCCACGCCCCAGCCTGAGACGCCGTCGTCCGAGGTCGAGGAGGCGAGCCCTCCCGCTGCCGCACAGGACGATCCGGCCGACCCCGCCGACAGCGCGCGTGACGACGCCGTGGCGACTTCGGACACCGTCGAGCGAGACAAGGCCGAGCCCCGGCCGTCGACGGCCGAGCCCGAAGCGGCGGAGGCCGCCGAAGCGGCGCCGAAGCCCGAGTCCCGCCCCAAGACCACCGGCCGTGCCAAGGCGCCGGCACCCCCCGAGCCTCCGGTCGTGCCCGGCCAGCGCCCGGTCTTCCCCGAGTGGCCCACCGAGCCGTTCATGATCCCGCCGAAGCAGCCGCCCGCCGAGTAGGGAGCCCCGCGGGTTCCTGCTGCGCAGCGCCGAGCCCGGCGACGCCACCGACCTCGCCGGGCTGCACCACCGGTGCTGGCAGGAGGCCTACCGCGACCTCGTTCCCGCCTCGGCACCGGCCATCATGGACACCCCGCAGAGGCGGTGACGCGCTGGCGGACCCGCGCGAGCGCGGCCTGTCGCCGGTGCGGTCGTGGGCCATGGACGACAACGAACGGGCGGCGCGCTTCTACCGAGGGCACGGTGTCGCCCCCGACGGGAAAACGGCCGTCCTCGACTTCAACGGGGCCGCGCCGCCACTCGTGCGCTACACGCTGGCGACGGGCTGAGCCGGCGGCGCCGCGGCCGACTTCTCCGGTTCGCCGGACTTCCAGGGGATCGGCCACCACACGCCCGGCCGGGAGTCGGTGTCGTCGACTCCCTTGCGCACGGGCATCCACAGCAGCAGCGCCACGAGCGCGAAGACATAGGTGTTCTCGGCGAGGAACCAGGCGAACCCGTGGTCCCAGTGCTTGCCCGGCTCCTCGGCGAACAGCCACACGAAGCCGTACATGAACGGCAGGTACGCGAACAGCGCCAGGCCGCCGTAGGACCACAGTCTTCGCCGCGACATGCGCCGCCGGTCGGTGCGCATGACGTCGAGGATGATCAGCAGGGCCGGCACGATCCAGTAGATGTGGTGGGTCCACGACACCGGCGACATCAGGATCCCGACGATGCCGGTGATGGTCAGCCCGGCGATCTCGTCACCGGCGCGGACGGCCTTGGCGGCCTTCCACATGCCGTAGACCACGACCAGCGCGACGAGCGCGATCCACAGCCACTGCGGGTAGGCGGCGGGGTCGAAGATGCGGGCCAGCAGGCCCGCGATCGACTGGTTGGACGTGTTGTCGTTGTGGCCGACGCGCCCGGAGTCCCAGGCCGTGATCAGCCAGAACCGGATCGACATGCGGGGGTCGACCAGGACGGCGAGGAGGGACACGGCCGCGGCGGTCACGATCGAACCGGCGGCCGCCCGCCATCGTCTCGTCACCAGCAGGTACACGATGAAGATGCCCGGCGTGAGCTTGATCGCCGTCGCCAGGCCGATGCCGATCCCGGCGAGGGAGGACTTGCGGCGCACGAGGAAGAGCACGTCGCCGAGCACGAGGGCGATCAGCATCAGGTTGACCTGGCCGAAGCTCAGCGTCTCGCGGATCGGTTCGACGCTGACGATGAAGCAGCCGGCGACCACCAGCCCGAGCCACAGCGGGATCTTGTGGCGCCGCAGCAGTGGGGTGACCAGCCAGTACGTGGTGATCGCGAGGCACACGACCATCGCGCAGATGTGCGTCCACTTCGCCATGTCCCACGGCAGGGCGCCCATGGGCGCCATCAGGATCGACGCGAACGGCGGGTACGTGTACCCGAGCGTGCCGTTGATGACGTCTTCCTGCCAGTAGTCGTAGACGTTGCCGCCGGCCAGCCAGTAGCGCACGGCCTTGCGGTAGATGCGCAGGTCGAACAGGCGGTGATGGCCGCCGTAGGTCGACACGAGATACCAGGTGAGCGCGACGAGCGCGGCGGCGCCGGTGATCTGGGCCGGGAGCAGCCAGCGCGGCCGGCGGGGGCGTTCGGGGGCCGCTGAGTCGCCGTCCCGCTTCGCCTCGACCACTGCCACCTCTCTCAACAAGCTCCACAACCCCAACCGGTGCCGTCAACGGCACATGATCGTGCCCGTACCCTTGCCGCATGGCGCTCGGTTTTGTCCGTCCGGCCCGTGCAGAGGACGCGGCCGAGATCGCACGGCTTCAACTCCTCACCTGGCGAACCGCGTACACACGGCTCATCCCCCCGCACATTCTCGACCGGCTCGACAAGTCCTGGCTGACCGAACGCTGGCTCGCCGCGGTGTCCTCTCCGCCGACTCCCGGGCACCACGTCCTGGTCGCCGTCGAGCAGTCGGAGCCCGGCGCGCGGGTCGTCGGATTCGCGGCGATCGGTCCAGCCGACGACGATACCGCAGCACCCGGTGATCCCAACCGACAGGAGCGCCCCGCGGGGCCGCTCGCCGCCGTCACCGATCTGTTGGTGGAACCGCGTTTCGGCAGGCGCGGACACGGCAGCCGGCTGCTGTCGGCGGCCATGGCCCACTGGAGCGACGACGGCTTCGCCTCGGCGTGGGCCTGGGCTTTCGCCGAGGACCCGGCCGTGACGGGCTTCCTCAAGTCGGCCGGGTGGGAGTACGACGGCGCCACCAGGGGCCTCGACATGGACGGCGTGGTCGTGGTCCAGCGGCGACTGCATGTGTCCGTACCCGAACGCGACGGGGAAGATCGATTACGATCAGGTCGTGATCACGAAGCGTAATCGGATGGGCGACCGGTCGTACACGCTGAAGCGGGTCCTCGCCGCCTGCGCGCTGGCCCTCGCCGGGGCGCTGGCGCTCGGCGGCTGTGTCAAGTTCGACATGAACGTCTCCGTCAACCGTGACGACACGGTCAGCGGGACGCTCGTCGTCGCCTTCGACAAGGCCGTCCTCGACCGTCTCGGCTCCGACGTCGACCCGCTCGGCGGCGCCCCGCCGCAGGGTGTGACCAGCCAGAAGGCCTACGACGACGGGACCTTCGAGGGAGTCGAGTACACCTTCGAGAACACACCGCTGTCGCAGTTCAACGACAGCGACCCCAACGCCGGCGACTACATCCGCATCGAGCGCGACGGCCAGAACTACGTCCTGTCGGGCGTCTTCGACACCAACTACCAGCCGCCCGGCGACGGCAGTCCCCTCGACCAGGCGATCGAGGCGTCCATGCCCCGCGCCGACATGCGGGTCGCGGTCAGCTTCCCCGGCACGATCGTCAGCTCCAACGGGGAAGTGTCCGGCAACGGCAAGACCGTGTCGTGGCAGCTGGCGATGGGCGAGCGCAACGAACTCGACGCCGTCGCCGGTCCCGGCGGCAACCCGGAACTGGCGTTGTGGGTCCTGTGGATCAGCCTCGCGGCGGTGGTCGTCGTCCTCGCGCTGATCGTCTTCCAGCTGATGCGGGTGAGCCTGCGGCGGTGATCGGCGGTTCTTTGTCACACCGGCCCGCTAATCTGCGCCCGTGGCCTCCATCCGCAAGACGACCATCTCCAACGCCGAGGCGCGCCGTATCGCCCTGGCAGCTCAGGGCTTCGGCGAGCCCCGCCCCAGCGCGGTGCCGACGGTGCGGCACCTGCGAAAGGTGCTCGCCCGCACCAACGCCCTCCAGATCGACTCGATCAACGTCCTGGTGCGCGCCCACTACATGCCGGTCTTCTCCCGGCTGGGGCCCTACGCGACCCAGCTCGTCGACCGCGCGGCCTACGAGGGCAAGCGCGAACTCTTCGAGTACTGGGGGCACGCCGCCTCGCTGCTGCCCGTCCGGCTCCAGCCGCTCCTGAGGTGGCGGATGGCGGCCGCCGACGAGGCCGCCTGGGGCGCCATGAAGAACGTCAACCGCGACCACCGCGACTTCGTTCGGCGCGTCAAGGAGGTCGTCGCCGAGCACGGCCCGCTGCCCGCGCGCGGCATCGAGGCCGTCCTCGCCCAGGAGGACGCCTCCCTGCTGGTCCGCCGCAAGGACAACTGGGGCTGGAACTGGGGCGCGGTCAAGGCAGCCCTCGAGTACCTGTTCTGGACCGGCGAGGTCACCACGGCCGCCCGCCCGAACTTCGAGCGCTCCTACGGCCTGACCGAGCATGTCCTGCCGCCGGAGATCATCGCCACCCCCACCCCGCCGATCGACGTCGCCCACCGCGAGCTCATGGCGCTGTCGGCCGAGTCTCTCGGCGTCGCCACCGAAGGGGATCTGCGCGACTACTTCCGCCTCAAGCCGCAGGCCGCCCGTGAGGCGATCGCCGCCCTGGTCGAGGAGGGGACCATCATCCCCGTCCAGGTGGAGGGGTGGGCCAAACCGGCCTACGTGCACGCCGAGGCGAAGGTGCCGCGCGCCGTGCGCGCCGCTGCGCTGGTGAGTCCCTTCGACCCGTTGGTGTGGGAGCGGGACCGGACCCTGCGCCTGTGGGACTTTCACTACCGGATCGAGATCTACGTGCCGGAGGCCAAGCGCAAGCACGGCTACTACGTGCTGCCCTTCCTGCTCGACGAGATGCTCGCCGCCCGCGTCGACCTCAAGGCCGACCGGCGTGAGAGCGTCCTGCGCGTGCCTTCCGCGTGGCGCGAGCCGCACGTCACCGAGGCCGACGCCGGGCGGGTCGCGGCCGAACTCGCCGAGGAGCTGCGCCGCATGGCCCGGTGGCTGGGGCTGGAGAAGGTGGAGGCCCCGGCCCGGGGCGACTTCGCCCGGGAGCTGTCGGCCGCGCTGTGATCTGGCGCGGCGGTGCCGGGCGGGCGCGCAGTAGGGTGAAGACGTCTCGGCAGAGGCCCGCCGGTGGATCGGCGGCGGCCGGGAGCGCGGACGGTACGGTTTCGAAAGGACCTGCGATGACCGAGGCGGCCACCGCCCCCCAGGAGAACGCGCCGGCGGAGGCGCCGGAAGCGGTCTCGCCGTGCGGTCCGGACTGCCAGGTGCACCCGGTGCACCAAGCGGTCGTCCTCGGCCCGGACGGGCGCTACTACCCGGCCCCCGTGGTGCCCCGCAAGGACCCCACGAAGATCGGCCGCCTGGTCAACCGGATCGTCAACGGACCGGCCTGGCTGGCGCCGCTGGCGCTGCTGGTGTGCGTGTCCCTGCCGATCTCCTATGTCCTGACCAACAACCCGACCGACGCCGAGCCCGATCTCGGCGCGTGCGCGTTCAAGCTGGTCACCGGCTTCGACTGCCCGGGCTGCGGCGGGACCCGCGCGCTCTGGTACCTCTTGCACGCGAATCTGCCCGAAGCCGCCCGCTACCACGCCGTCGCGGTCTTCGCCGCGCCGTTCCTGGCCTACATGTACCTCTCGTGGGCGTGGCGGCGGATGTTCCCCAACGCCCGGGTCACCCTGCCGAAACTGAAGTTCGGGCCGAACACGGTCAGCGTCTTCCTTGCCGTGTGGGGTGTGTTCTGGGTGATCCGGAACCTGCCGTGGGCGCCCTTCACGAACCTGTACGTATGAGCCGAGGGCGACCGCCTCGTGGCGACCGCCCTCCGATGGATGTAGCCCCGCATCCTGCGGGCTCGCCCGGCTCAAGCCTGGCTGCGCACGACCTCGATGTCCCCGCTGACCGTGCGGACCTGGAGGTTCAAGTCCGGCGACGAGACCGCGACGGGCGTGTCGCCGACCGCCAGGTCGCTGCTGGTGCGCCCGCTGGTGCTGCTCAGGTCGAGCCACACGCCGGTGCCCTTGGCGACCCCCACCGAGACCTCCCCGGAGACGGTACGGATCTTGTAGACGCCCCGCAGGCCCTGCCGGACGAGCACGTCGCCGGAGGCGGTGGTGGCCGAGACGGAGTCGCGGGCCTCGCCGATGCGCACGTCGCCGCTGGCCGAGCGGGCGGTGATCTCGCCCGAGGCGCGGTCGATCTCCACGTCGCCCGAGGCGGTGTTGGCGTGCACGTGGCCGTCACTGCTGACGATCTTCACGTCGCCGCTGCCGGAGTTGGCGTTGACCTCGCCGGCCTCGGCGACATGGATGGATCCGCTGGCGGCGGTGATGGTGACCTTGCCCGCACGCCCGCGAAGTGTGACGTCGGCCGAGGCGGACTTGGCCCGCACGTTCGAGCCGACCGGCACGCGCACGGTGATCCGAAGTGAGGGGAGACGCTTGAACAGCCAGCCGATGCCGGCCTCGGGTGTGCGCAGGATCAGCGTGTCACCGTCGAAGTTGACCTCGGTGGCCTCGGCGGCTTCCCGCGCGTGGTGGTCGTTGGCGTTGTGGGGAGCGACGTCGACATGGACCGACTCGCGCTCCTCGACGGTGATGTCGAGGGTTCCCGACCCGATGCCGATGTCGGTGTTCACCGGGGAGGCGCAAGGGAAATCTGGCATGGCATTCCTATTCGGACGAGTGACTTCAGGCCTGGGCGTAACCGGTGATGCGGCGGCCGAAACGGGCCCGCCCGGTCGTGGAGCTGGTCGGCGGACCGCCGTGCACGGAGGCGTTGATGGCGCGGACCAGCCAGGCGTTGACCGAGATGCTCTCGGCCGAGGCGGCCTGCTCGACGGCCTCCTTGAGCTGCTCGGGGAGGCGCAGGGTGATCCGGGCGACGTCGCCGGAGTCGCCGGAACTGGTCGGGGGAGGGGCGGGCGCGGCGGCGGGGGCGTCGGTGACGACCATGTCGGCCTGGCGTCCGCGCATGCGGACCTCGACGGTCGCGGGGTGCCCGCTCTTGTCGAGCTCGTCGGTGATCTCGTCGGCCGCGGCGGACAGGACCTCCATCATCGACAGCCGGATGGCGGCCTCGATGGACCCGGCCAGCAGCTCCGCGGTGCGGGTGACGTCCTCGCCGCCCGGTGCCGCACTGCTGACGAAGTCGCGACGGAGAGTTTCGAGATAAGGGCTCAAATCCATGACGCCAGTATGACACCTCCAGTGGCGTCATGCAATGCCAACCCAGCACAGAACTATTCTCAAGGCCAATCAACCGTCACTGATCGAGGGGCTACACCGTGTCCGCTGAGCCGGTAACCACCACGCCAGAGTTCAGGCTCATCGCCTGGACCCATTTCGAGCCCCCGGCGGACGTGCCGTGGTCGACCGACGCCGAGGGCGGCGAGGCGCTCGCCGAGTTCGCCGGCCGCGCGTGCTATCAGTCGTGGAAGAAGCCGAACCCGGCCACCGCCACCAACGCCGGCTACCTGGAGCACATCCTCCAGGTCGGCCACCTCTCGGTGCTGGAGCACGGCTCGGCGACCTTCTACATGACCGGCATCTCCCGCTCGCTCACCCACGAGCTGATCCGCCACCGCCACTTCTCCTACAGCCAGCTCTCGCAGCGCTATGTGCCCGAGCGCGACGCCATGATGGTCGAGCCCGACGTCATCGCCGACGATCCCGAGCTGCACGCGAAGTTCCTCTCCGCCGCCGCGGCGTCCCAGCAGGCCTACATCGAGCTCCTCGAAGGCCTGGAGAAGAAGTTCGCCGACGTCCCCAACGCCACGCTGCGCCGCAAGCAGGCCCGCCAGGCCGCGCGCTCGGTGCTGCCGAACGCCACCGAGACCCGCATCGTCGTCACCGGCAACTACCGCGCCTGGCGCCACTTCGTCGGGATGCGCGCCACCGAGCACGCCGACGTCGAGATCCGCGCCGCCGCGGTGTCCTGCCTGCGCGAACTGCAGAAGGCCGCGCCGAACGTCTTTCGCGACTTCACGATCACCGCGCTCGAGGACGGCACCGAAGTGGCCAGCAGCCCGTACGTGCACGAAGGCTGATCGGGCCGGCCACGCCGTCAGTTAGGTTGGACTCCATGACGCACTCCGCACGCCCGTTCGGGCGCCTGCTCACCGCGATGATCACGCCGTTCGACGCGCGGTCCGAAGTGGACGTCGCGGGCGTGCAGGAACTCGCCGTGCACCTCGTCGACGTGCAGCGCTGCGACGGTCTCGTGCTCAACGGCACCACCGGTGAGTCGCCGACGACCAGCGACGCCGAGAAGGAGACCGTGCTGCGGGCCGTCCTCGAAGCCGTCGGCGACCGCGCGAAGGTCGTCACCGGCGTCGGCACGAACGACACCGCCCACAGCGTCGAGCTCGCCCGCGCGGCCGAACGGGCCGGCGCGCACGGCCTTCTGGTCGTCACGCCGTACTACAGCAAGCCGCCCCAGGCGGGCCTGCTCCGGCACTTCACGGCCGTCGCGGACGCGACGGCGCTACCGGTCATGCTCTACGACATCCCGGGACGCTCGGGTGTGCCGATCGAGACCGACACGATCATCCGGCTGGGCGAACACCCGCGGATCGTGGCCGTCAAGGACTCCAAGGGCGACCTGTTCGCCTCTCAGCGGGTGCTGGCCGCCACCGACCTGTCGCTCTACAGCGGCATCGACGAACTCAATCTCGCCACGGCGGCGATCGGCGAGGTGGGCGCGGTCAGCGTCGTGGCACACCTCATCGGTCACCGGCTGGCCGAGATGTACGACGCGTTCGACCGCGGCGACGTCGCCGCGGCACGCGCGGTGAATCTCGCGATGACGCCCGCCGTCGCCGGTCTCATGACCCGCACGCAGGGCACCATCGCGGTGAAGGCCGCACTGGACATGAAAGGTCTTCCGGCGGGGCCGGTGCGCTCCCCGCTGGTGGACGCCGATGACGCCCTCCGGGAGCTGCTGCGCGCCGATCTGGCCGCCGCCGGAGAGACGTTGGGAACAGGGGAGACACAGTGAGCCAAGGAAGTACCGAATTGGGCCCGCCGCCCCCTCTAGGCGAGGGTGCGCTGCGGGTCATCCCGCTGGGCGGGCTAGGCGCGATCGGCCGGAACATGGCCGTGTTCGAATACGATGGGAAACTCCTCATCGTGGACTGCGGGGTCCTCTTCCCCGACATGGATCAGCCCGGGGTCGACCTCATCCTGCCGGACTTCTCCCCGATCCTCGACCGGCTCGATGACGTGGAGGCCGTGGTCTTGACCCACGGTCACGAGGACCACATCGGGGCGGTCCCGTACCTGCTCCAGCACAAGCCGGACATCCCCCTCGTGGGATCGCAGTTCACCATCGCGCTCGTCGAGGCCAAGCTCGCCGAGCGTCGCATCAAGCCCTATTCGCTGGTGGTCACCGAGGGCGGCATCGAGAACCTCGGGCCCTTCGAGTGCGAGTTCTTCGCGGTCAACCACTCCATCCCCGACGCGATGGCCGTGGCCATCCGGACGCCCGCGGGCACCGTCCTGCACACCGGCGACTTCAAGATGGACCAGCTGCCGCTCGACGGGCGCATCACCGACCTGGCCGGGTTCGCGCGGCTGGGCGCCGAAGGCGTCGACCTGCTCATGTCGGACTCGACGAACGCCGAGATCCCCGGTTTCGTGACCTCCGAGCAGGAGATCCGGCCGGTCCTCGACGACATCTTCCGCACCGCCGCGGGCCGCATCATCGTGGCGTCCTTCGCCTCGCACGTGCACCGCGTGCAGCAGGTCATGGACTCCGCCCACGAGCACGGCCGCAAGGTCGCGCTGATCGGGCGGTCCATGGTCCGCAACATGGGCATCGCACGCGACCTGAAGCTGCTCAACATCCCCGGCGACCTGCTGGTCTCGATCGACGACGCGGCCTCGCTGCCGCCGGAGGAGATCGTGTTCATGTCGACCGGTTCGCAGGGCGAGCCGATGAGCGCCCTGGGCCGCATGGCCTCCGGCGACCACCGGCACATCACCGTGGGCCCCGGCGACACCGTGGTGCTCGCCTCGTCGCTCGTACCGGGCAACGAGACGGCCGTCTACGGCGTCATCAACCGCCTGTCGCGGGCAGGTGCGACCGTCATCCACAAGGACGTCGCGAAGGTCCACGTCTCCGGGCACGCCCCGGCCGGTGAGCTGCTGTACCTGCTGAACATGGTGCGGCCCAGCAGCTTCATGCCCGTGCACGGCGAATGGCGTCACCTGCGCGCCCACGCCCGGCTCGCGGTCAAGACCGGTGTGCCGGCCGACCAGGTCGCGCTCGTCGAGGACGGCGACGTCGTCGACCTCGTCGACGGTGTCGCGCGCGTCGTCGGCCACGTCCCGAACCGCTACATCTACGTGGACGGACTCGCCGTCGGCGACGTCGGCGAGAGCCTGCTGACCGAGCGGCGCATACTCGGCGATGGCGGCTTCATCGCCGCGACCGTCGTCATCGACTCGGTCACCGGCAAGGTCGTCGGCGGTCCCACGGTCTCGGCCAAGGGCTTCAGCGAGGACCCGGCCGCCTTCGACCCGGTCCTGCCGGTGATCACCGCCGCGCTCGACCGCGCCTCCGAGGACGGCGTCACCGACCCGCACCAGCTCCAGCAGCTCGTGCGGCGCACGGTCGGCCGGTGGGTCAACGAGACCTACCGCCGCCGCCCGATGATCGTCCCGAACGTGCTGGAGGTCTAGGCGACCGCTCGCGTGCGACCGCCCCGGCCGTTCTCGGCCGGGGCGGTTCACGTTGCGTGACTCGCGCGGATCTTGCCGGGCGTCGGCGCCGTTGATACCTTCACCCGATGCAGCGTCATCTCAAGTCGGTCCGCCGGCTCGCCGTGCTGGGCATGGCCTTAATAATGGCGGCGACGATCGCGCCCCAGGCCGCTTCGGCCGACCCGCTCCCGAAGGCCGACGGCCGCCTGGACCTCGGCTGGGAGCTCACCGAGACCGGTGTGACCGGCCAGTTCCGCGGCCTGTCGGCGGTGTCGGGCAAGGTCGCCTGGGTGGCCGGCAGCGGCGGCACGGTCCTGCGGACCGTCGACGGCGGCGGTTCCTGGCAGAACGTGTCCCCGCCCGAGGCCGCGGGACTGGAGTTCCGCGACATCGAGGCCTTCGACTCCCGCCGCGCGGTCGCGCTGACCATCGGCCCGGCCGACGAGTCGCGCGTCTACGTGACCGGTGACGGCGGTGCGAGCTGGACCAACACCTTCACCAACGCCGAACCCACCGCCTTCTACGACTGCATGGCCTTCTTCGACACCCGCCACGGCATCGCCATGAGCGACCCGGTCGACGGCCGCATCCGCTTCATCCGCACCGCCGACGGCGGCCGGACCTGGAGCATCCTCCCGGCCGAGCAGTCGCCCGAGGCCCTGCCCGGCGAGTTCGCCTTCGCCGCCAGCGGCCAGTGCCTCGTGGCCGCCGACAAGCACAACGCCTACCTCGTCACCGGCGGCGCCGAGACGGCCCGCATCATCCACACCGGCGACCGGGGCGCCACCTGGACCGCCCACGACACGGCCGTCACCAGCGGGCCGAGCGCCGGCATCTACGCCGCCGCCTTCCGCGACGCCGGGCACGGCATCCTCGTCGGCGGCGACTACACCACGCCCACCTCGGCGCCCGACGCCTTCGCCTACACCGGCAAGGGACCCGGCGGGCTCAAGCTGTCGGCCGACAGCCCCGGCGAGTACCGCTCGGGCGTGTCGTTCCTGGCGGGCCCGCTGGCCGTCACCGTCGGCCCGACCGGCAGCGACATCACCTTCGACGGCGGCCGCTCCTGGCACCGCTTCGACGACGGCGCCTTCGACAGCGTCGACTGCGTGCACGGATTCGCGTGCTGGGCGTCGGGCCCGAAGGGACGGGTCGCCAAGCTCAGCCTCGGCTGACGCGGAGAACTCCCCGGCAGTGGCCGCGGCGGACAACCGTCTACTGTGGCCACACCGGGGGGTCTCGTGGAAGAACCGTGTCTCTTGAAGGGCATGCAGCGCGACATGAGCGCCGACCGCCTCGCCTGGCAGCGGACCCTGCTGCTGGCCGACGACGCCGACCCCGACGCGGTGGCCAAGCACGCCGCCGGCCGGGACTGGCTCACCTGCGACGAAACCGGCGACTGGCCGGGTGCCACCGTCCTGACCGCCTGGCGGACCGGCGACGGCAGCCTCGTCAGGCACGCCGAACACCAGCTCTACGGAACCCGGTTCGTGTCCATCACGGCCGCGACACCCGAGGCCGGCGAGGCGCTCGCCGCCGAACTGGCCACCGTCGCGCCGACCGCGACGCTCGCCGAGGTCACCGCGGTCCTGTCGGCGGAGCCCGCCGCCGACCCCGTCGACCTGATCCGCGCGGCACGCGAGCTGGCCACGCTGCGCGTCACGCTGGTCGCCGACGGCGGTGAGGACCCCGGGCACGAGGCGATCGACCGGCACGCCGGACATCCCAGCCCGCACGTGCGGCGTGCGGTGCAGTTGGTGGTGGGGGAGTAGGGCGGGGCAGCGCCGACCCGTGTCGCGAATCCCCGCTCAGCCCGCCGCGGGTCTGGAAAACTGACCCCGTGCTGTTCAAGCGTGCCGCCCTCGACCGCATCGCCGCCGGCGCCGACGACCTCGCCTTCCGTCGCTGGCGCAGGCCGACCGTCAAGCCGGGCGGCACGCTGCACACCGCCGTCGGCGTCCTGCGCGTCGACGCGGTCGACGTCGTGGATCCCGCCGACCTCACCGACGCCGACGCCCGCCGCGCCGGATACGCCACCCGCGACGACCTCCTCGCCGACGTCCCCGGCGACGCCGACCGCGACCTCTACCGCGTCGAGCTCCACTTGGAAGGCGCCGATCCGCGCATCGCCCTGCGGGAGACCGAACCCACCGCCGCCGAGCTCGCCGACATCACCGCCCGCCTGGCGCGCCTGGAGTCCCGGCGCGGCCCGTGGACCCGCGAGGTCCTGCGCCTGGTCGCCGACAACCCGGGCACGCGCGCCGCCGACCTCGCCGAGCGCCTGGGCAGGCAGACCCCGCGCTTCAAAGCCGACGTGCGCTCGCTGAAGGCCCTGGGGCTCACCGAGAGCCTTGAGGTCGGCTACCGGATCTCACCGCGCGGCCGGCACGTCCTGGAGCAGGACAAGCCCTAACCCTCGCCGAACTCCTCGTCGAGGGTTTCGAAGACGTGCGTCCAGAAGGGGCCGTCCTCCCCACCCGGTTCGGTGACGGCCGCGCGCAGCTCCGCGATCGCGGAGCCGGGGTCGTCGCCGGTGATCCGGGGCTCGAAGCGCGCGATCAGCCCGAAGGCGCCGGCCAGTTCGGCGATGCCGTCGAAGGCGAGCCCGCCGTAGCCCTCGCCGTGGTCCCAGCCGTCGGCGACGTAGATCTCGACCCGGCCGGTGTCGCCGTCGACCATGAGGTGGCTCTCGCCGTAGGTGGCGAAGCAGTAGGAGATCTCCGTGGGCGGCGAGTCGTCGTCGGGGGTCCGGCGGCCGAAGAGTTCGTCGGTGTCGGCCTCCCACAGCCCTTTCACCGGCAGGAACGTCGCGTCGACGCCGACGCTGTCCAGCAACACGGCCGGGAAGCCGACCTCGCGCAGGAACGCCAGAGTCGCGGTGTCGACGAGGTGCCGCGGGGTCTCGGCTGGGCGCCACAGGGCCTCGTCGCCGAAGATTTCGCCGAGCCAGGCGGCGGAGGGATTCACCGCGTTATTCAAGTCGTCGTTCACGGTGTGGTCTCCGGAGAGGGGTCAGGCGTCCGGCATCCGCGTCGGATGCGGGATCGGGTTGGGCGGCACGATGCGCAGGTCCACGACCATCGCGTCGGCGGGCATGTCGAGCACCTGCGCGATCGCCGTCGCGACCGTGGCCGCGCTCGTCGCCCGCGCCGGGTCGTACTCGGCCTTGAGCTCGGCGCGCAGCTTTCGCTGCATATCGGTGTCGGTGTTGCCCGGGTAGACCGTGCTCACCCGCACGACACCGGTCTCCTCGGCCCGCAGCGCGTCGGCGAGCGCCTTCAACCCGTGCTTGCTGGCGCCGTAGGCGGCCCACAGCGGACCGGCCGACAGGCCCGCGCCCGAGTTGACGAACACGACCTGCCCGCGCGCGGTCCGCAGCGCCGGCAGCAGGATCCGCGTCAGCTCGGCGGGCGCGACGAGGTTGACGTTCAGCTCGCGCTGCCACACCCCGACGCCGAGTTCGCCGACGGGTCCGGGGCTGGAGATCCCCGCACAGTGGACGACGGCGTCGAGCCGCTCGATGTCGGGCAGGGCACCGGCCAGCGACGCGGGGTCGGCGAGGTCGGCGACGATCGGCTCGGCCCCTTCGGGCAGACCCGAAGGATCACGGACGACGGCGAGGACACGGTCGCCCCGGGCGGTGAGAATGGAGACGAGCTCGGCACCGATTCCCCGGCTCGCGCCGGTGACCATGATCGTTCGCATGCGTGCGAGGGTATCGCCGTCTCGATCCCGCAACGATCGGGCGGTGCGCTCTACCGTCCGTGTCGTCGTTACCGGTACGTTGCCTCTTTCTGCTTGGCTATCAGCGGCAGATCCCCCTCCAAAGGAGACCGACACCATGACCGTACGGCGACGTCGCGCTATCGCGGCGTTCGGCGCGGTGGCTGTACTCGGCGGTATCGCTTTCGCCGCTCCCACGAGCGCCGCCAAGCCCGGCAAGACCACCGACATCCAGATCCTGGCGTTCAACGACTTCCACGGAAACCTCGAGCCCCCGTCGGGCTCGTCCGGGACGGTCCAGACCGGCGTCGGCCCCGACGGCAAGCCGGTCACGGTTCCGGCCGGTGGCGTCGAGTACCTCGCCACCCACCTCGACGCGGCCCGCGAGGGCCACGAGAACACCGTGACGGTGGCCGCCGGCGACATTATTGGCGCCAGCCCGCTGCTGTCGGCGGCGTTCCACGACGAGCCGACCATCGACGCGATGGAGAAGCTCGGCCTGGACATGACCGCCGTCGGCAACCACGAGTTCGACGAGGGCATCGACGAGCTGCGCCGGATCCAGTTCGGCGGCTGTCACGAGACCGACGGCTGCGCCGACCCGGCCAACCCCTACGACGGCGCGGACTTCCCGCTGCTGGGCGCCAACGTCGTCGACAAGAACACCGGCCTGCCCGCGCTCGCCCCGGTGTGGGTGAAGAACTTCGACGGCGCGCGTGTCGGCTTCATCGGCATGACCCTTGAGGGCACGCCGAACATCGTGGCCAAGGAAGGCATCAAGAACCTCGCGTTCAAGGACGAGGTCAAGACCGCCAACCTTTACGCGGGCCTGCTGCGCCTGATGGGCGTCAAGTCGATCGTCGTGCTGCTGCACGAGGGCGGCCTGCCGGCCAGCAACACCTACAACTACGACTGCGACTCGCCCGGTCCCGGCGACGGCGTCTCCGGCCCGATCACCGACATCGCGAAGAACCTCGACTCCTCGATCGACCTGGTGGTCACCGGGCACACGCACCAGTCGTACGTGTGCAACATCCCCGACCCCAAGGGCAACCCGCGGATGGTGACGTCGGGCTCGTCCTTCGGCCGGCTGTTCACCGAGATCAACGTGACATACGACCACAAGACGCGCGACATCCTGCGCACGTCGGTGGCCGCCTCGAACCACGTGGTCACCCGCGACGTCGCCAAGGCCGACGACCAGACCGATGTGATCACCAAGTACAAGGAGCTGGTCGACCCGATCGCCAGCCGGCAGATCGGCTACATCTCCGGTGACATGCCCGGCCGCGGTTCCACCAAGCCGGAGTCGCCGCTGGGCGACCTGATCGCCGACTCGCAGCTGGCGGCCACCTCGGCCGCCGACAAGGGCGGCGCGGTCATCGCGCTGATGAACCCCGGCGGCGTGCGCTCGGACCTGGTGTTCAAGGCGGCCGGGGCCGAAGGCGACGGCGTGGTGACCTACGGCGAGGCGTTCACCGTCCAGCCGTTCAACAACAACCTCACCACGATCAGCCTGACCGGCGCGCAGATCGTCACCGTGCTGCAGCAGCAGTACAGCGGCTCCAACGCCGGCAGCCCGAAGGTGCTCCAGCCCTCGGAGGGCTTCACGTACACCGTGGACAACTCCAAGGCGGGCGCGGACAAGATCGTCACCGAAAGCGTGAAGCTGAACGGCGTCGCGCTCGACCCGGCGGCCACCTACCGGGTGACGGTGAACATCTTCCTCGCCGACGGCGGGGACGGCTTCGCCGAGCTGGCGAAGGGCACCGACCGCCTCGTCGGCGGGCTCGACATCGACGCTCTCGAAGCCTGGTTCACGGCGAACACCTCGCCGGGCAGCCCGGCGGCGCCGCTGCCGGCGAACCGGATCACGTTCATCTAGTGCACGACGGTTAGGCCGGGGCCCGGGGATCTCAGGATTCCCGGGCCTCACTCTTTGGCGAACAGCCCACCGAGGCCGCCGTCGAGCAGACCGAAGACCTCCTCAGCGTTGGCCAGGGCCTCGGGGAGCACCTCGGCGGGGCGGCGGCCGTCGGCGAGGGCCTCGTGGTTGAGGTGGATGAGGGTGTTGCGCGCGGCGATGATCTGCGCGGCGACGAACTCCGCGGTCACCTGCGAGCCGCCTTCCTTGATCAGCTGACCGGACAGCAGCCGCTCGCTCAGCGCGTTGAAGGCGAGCATCCGCATCACCAGCGCGGGGGTCTTGAGGACCAGGCTCTGGATCCCGCGCACATAGGGGGCGTCGCTCAGGCCGGTGGCGGCGTCGAACTCGCGCAGCGTCGCCAGGAAGTGGGCACCGAAGGCCGCGTGCGGGGTGACGCCGGCCGCGCGGTCGCGGACGACGCGCATCGGCTCGTCGACGTGTTCGCCCATGGGGTGCATGACCAGGTCTTCCTTGGCGGGGAAGTAGTTGAAGACGGTCATCTTCGACACCTGGGCGGCGTCGGCGATCTCCTTGACCGACACGGCGTCGAAGCCGCGCTCCAGGAACAGGTCGACGGCCGTCTTCCAGATCGTGCGCCCCGTCTCGATCTTCTTGCGTTCCCGCAGGCCGGGTTCCTCCGTCATGACCCCACTGTACTGGATCAAAAAATTGACCGCGCCAAAACATTGACCGAGTACAAAACTCTGGTTAGCGTGGCCGCCATGACCGACAAGCAGAAGAGGATCGGCATGTTCGTGTGCCTCGCCACGATCGTGCTCGCCGTTCTCGACACCAACATCGTCTCGGCCGCGACCGTCCCCATCGTCGGCGAACTCGACCCCCTCCACGGCGTCGAACACATGCCCTGGCTGGTCAGCGCCTTCGCGCTCGCCTCGACCGCCGCGCTGCCCCTCTACGGCAAGCTCTGCGACGTGTTCGGCGCCAAGCGTGTCTTCCTCGGCGCCGTCGGCGTGTTCATGCTCGGGTCGGCGCTGAGCGGTGCCGCGCAGGACATGGAGCAGCTGATCGCCTTCCGCGCCGTGCAGGGCGTCGGCGGCGGTGGCCTGATGAGCGTCACGATGGTCGTCATCGCGCGGATCAGGGCCGGCGAGAAGGACGGCGGCGCCAAAGGCGGCAGCATGGGCGGCCTCTTCGCCGGCCTCGGCATGGCGGTCGGGCCGATGATCGGAGGGTTGTTCGCCGACGCCGGGAACTGGCGCTGGGTCTTCTACATCAACCTGCCGCTGGGGGCGCTCATCATCACGGCGGGCGCCATCGTCCTGCGCTTCCCCCGCCACTCCACGGCCCACCGCATCGACTACCTGGGCGCCGCACTGGCCGCCGCCTTCGCGTCCGGCCTGCTGCTGATCACCGAGTGGGGCGGCTCCGCCTACACCTGGGCCTCACCGCAGATCCTCGGCCTCGGCGCCGCCGTCGTGCTCGCGCTCGCCCTGTTCGTGTGGCGCCAGGCGACCGCCGCCGAGCCGATCCTGCCGTTGGCGCTGTTTCGGATCCGCGCCGTCGCGCTCGGTTTCGCGCTTCAGGGACTCGTCGGCGTCGCGATGGTCGGCGCGATCATGTACGTGATGACCTACCTCCAGGTCGCCCGCGGCATCGGCTCGACCTCCGCCGGTGCGTTCTTGATCCCCTTCGCCTTCGGCCTTGCCGTCGTCGGCCTGATCACCGGCCGCCTCGCCTGGCCCGTACGGACGTTCATGATCACCGGAACCGGCACCGCGGCGGTGGCCATGGCACTGCTCGCGCTGACCTCGGTGGACACCTCACTGTGGACGATCAGGGCGGAGATGCTGCTGCTCGGCGCCGGCTTCGGCCAGTTGCTGGGGATGCTCATCGTGGCCGTCCAGCAGGCCGCACCGCCGCAGCACCTGGGCGTGGCGACCACCGGAATCCGCTTCTTCCAGACCCTCGGCGGCGCCCTCGGCGCGGCGGTCTTCGGCTCGCTGCTGTTCCGCCTCTACGCCGCCGACGTCCCCGGCACCCCGATCGCCGCCATCGACGGCCTCGACCCCATTGCGCGAGTACACGCGATCGGGGCTTTCGTGTCGGCGGTCGACGTGGTCTTCGCCATCGGGGCGGGGATCCTGCTGCTGGCACTGGTGCTGGCGACGCGGTTGAGGACGCCTGAGGGGGACGAGGCGGGGGTGGGGAAGCGCGTGGGGGAGCCGGTGGCGGCGGGGTAGGGGTGTCTCGCCACGCGCGCCCGGACATGGGGCGGTGGGTTCCCGGGCACGGTTCGAGGGTGCGCCCGTTGCGGCTTGCGTAGCAGGTGCTCGCCTTGGAGCGAGGCTGCGGTGCCCGAGAGGTGGGGCGGCAGGTGGTCGCGGGGCCGGGGAAGGCTGAGCGACGATGTTCGAGCGGCCCGTGGACGCCGGGACCCGCCATCGCCACGCCGATGCTCGCGGGTGGCGAGCCGGCTGGCTACGACGATAGCCGTCCCGCCTCCGCCGCCCCCTCACTGCCAGACCCTCGCGGCCACCACGCCAGCCTGCGGGCGCGGGAAGGTGCGGTGCTGACCCGCGTGGCGGTGGCCCCCATGCGGCGCGGTTCGCGTGAGCCACATCGGCCCCCGCCACTGCCTCGTGCTCGTGCCAGCACGAGGCAGTGGCGGGGGTAGTGGGCGGGCAGCGGGGCGCCGTCCGAAGTGGAGGTGAGGGGAAGTGGATGGCTTTGCGCCGCAGCCACCATGCCGCCCCGTTTGGAGCGGTCGCGACGCGAGCGGTGTGGTGGCGCCGACCGGCCAGGCGGTGACGCGAGCGGTGGCGGTGGCTTGGCCAGCGCGCTCCACGCGGTCGAACGGCTTCGCCGCAGCCGTGCGACCACGCAGCGCGGACGCTTCGACATCAGCAGGAGTGGCTGCGTCGCGAGGCATGCGGATGGCTCGTTCGGCGGGTCGCGTGAGCCGCCCGCGCCCCGCCCCCGCCGTGCCGCCTCGCGAGCTTCGGCGTTGACTGGCAAGGTCGCGCGGCGAGTGGCGTGCCGGTGGCTCACTAGGGTCCACATTGGCCCCCGTCCCCATTGACACGAGCGCGGAAGCTGCGGGGCAGACCGCCCGCACGGTGACCCGAGTGGTGCTTGGTGGTTCATGAAGGCGGATACATGGCCTGCCTCCGCCGCTCCTGCCGCCCCCTCAATGCCCCCACGCAGGCGCGGGAGGCTGTGGGGTCGCCTGGGAGTGGCGTGCCGGGGCTCGTGCGCCGTGTTCATACTTTGCCGTCACCGTCACCGTCACCGTCACCGTCACCGTCACCGTCACCGCTCAAGCTTCGGCGCGGATCGGGCGGATGGTGGCGCGACTGGCGTTCGGGTGGCTCGTGCGCCACGATTCACGCGCCGCCGCGCCGCCGCGCCGCCGCGCCGCCCCGCCGCCATGCCCCAACGCAGGAGCGCGAATCCGGGGCGTGACGATCGCGCCCCGGGACGGTATCTCCATGGATCCGCGCTCGCGGGTCATCGCGGAAGTGACCCGCGAGCGCGGGTATGCCGCGGACCGGGCGGCGCCGTTCACGAGGACCGCTGCCGTTTTCGGCGAGGCAGCACCTTGCAGGCGTTGCCGGATCAGCGCTGAGTCTGCGCGACCCGCCGTCCTCCAGCGCCAGGCCGAACCCGGTGGCTCGGGGACAGAGGCGGACCCGCCGAGGATTCCCGGGCGCCCGCAGCGCAGCCAGTGGTGAGGCCGAGGGCGGAGTTGGCGGCGGGGGATGGCCAGGCGAACGGCGCCTCACCCCCGCCCCGCTACCCCGCCCCCGCCAGCCCCGCCAGAAACCCCTCCACCAACCGCTCCTGCCGCACCGCCGGGAACTCCTCCGGGTCGAACAGTGCCTGAGTCACCAGCCCGTGGGTGAAGGCCGCGACGGTCGCGCTCACGTCCTCCGGGTCGCCCGCCGGCAGCTCTCCTCGTTCCTGCGCCGTCTGCACCTGCCGGCGCAGGCGTTCTCGCCAGCGTGCGTACCTCTCGCGCTGGGCCTCGCCGAGGGCGTCGTCGGCCAGGGCGAGGTCCCAGGAGCTGACCCAGACGCGGTTCATGGCGATCTGGCCCGCTCGGCCCAGCGGAAGCACGTCGAGGATGGCTGCGCGCAGCGCGGCCATTCCGTCGGCGTCGGGAGTGCGGCGGGGCATGGCGTCGACGCGCTGGGCGGCCAGGTCCAGGGCATGGCGGACCAGTGCCGTCTTGCTCGGGAAGTAGTGCGTCACCAGCCCGGTGGAGGCGCCCAGTTCGGCGGCGACCGCCCGCATGGTCAACCCGGTGAATCCCTCGGCGGCGACGACTCGCCACACGGCTTCGGACAGGTCTCGGCGGCGGGCGTCGTGGTCTCCGCGTGCGGGCATCTCGTTTGTCCTTCCGGTGAGTCCGTGCCTATGCTACGTACCGAACGTTTGTTATGTACCTGGAGGCTCCCATGTTCTCTCACGCACTCGACGACACCGCCGAACTCCGCCCGCTGGAGCCCTGGCGCGCCACCGAGTTCGCCGGTGCCGTCACCGCCGACCTCGACAACCTCAAACCCTGGCTCCCGTGGGCCGAGACCGTCCTGGACACCGACTCGGCACGCGCATGGCTCCAGGTCTTCGCCGACGGCACGGCCGCAGACGGCCGTCGCATCTACGGGATCTGGGATGCCGGGAAACTCGTCGGCGGCACGATGTTCCGTGTCTTCGACGAGCGCTTCTCCAGCTGCGAGATCGGCGTCTGGCTCTCGCCCGTCGCCGGCGGTCGCGGGCTGATCACCAAGGCCGCGAACCACATGATCGCCTGGGCCGTCGAGGATCGCGGCATCCACCGCGTCGAATGGCGGTGCGAGCCTGCGAACACGCGCAGCTCGGCGGTCGCCAAGCGCCTGGGCATGACCAGGGAGGGCGTGCTGCGCGGCGCCTTCCCGACGCGCGGAACCCACGTCGACGTCGAGGTGTGGTCCCTGCTCGCGAACGAGTGGCGCGCGGCGCACTTGACCTGAAGCGCGGTTGAGGGACGAGTGTTTCGGGCATGAGGGGCGACGGCCGTCCCGAACGCAGAGAAGAGGACCGGCACATGCCGCGAGCACTCGTCATCAACAGTTTCGGCGGACCCGAGGTACTCGAAGTCGCCGACCTACCCTCGCCGGTCGACGTGCCGCCCGGGCGCGTGCGCGTCCGGGTCGCGGCGGCCGGCATCCAGCCGGTGGACACCTCGATCCGGCGCGGCATGGCGCCTGCCGGGCTCGAACTCGCGTTCCCCATCACCCTCGGCAACGACTTCGCCGGGACGATCGAGGAACTCGGCGACGAGGTCTCCGGCTGGGCCGTCGGCGACGAGGTCCTGGGATTCCAGGTGCTGGCCTGCCACGCCGAAGAGGCGATCGTCTCGGCCGACCAGATCGTGGCCAAGCCGCCGAAGATGCCGTGGACGGTCGCCGGTTCGCTGTCGGCCTCCGGGCAGACCGCGCACATCGCGCTGGAGGCCCTCAAGGTCGCTCCCGGCGACACGCTGCTGGTGCACGGCGCCGCGGGCGGAGTCGGCACGATCGCCGTGCAGCTGGCGCGGCATCTCGGCGCGACCGTCGTCGGGACGGCCTCCGAGCGCAACCACGAGCACCTCCGCTCGATCGGCGCGATCCCGGTGACCTACGGCGAGGGACTCACCGGCCGCGTCCGCGAGGCGGCTCCCGGCGGCGTCACCGTCGCCTTCGACGCCGCCGGCGGCGAACGTGCCCTGCACGACTCGATCGAGCTGGGCGTCGAACCCGCCCGGATCGGCACGATCACCGCCTACGAGGAGGCCGAGAGGCTCGGCGCGCTCGGCGTGCGCGGGCCGCGGACGGCCGCGCGGCTCGCCGAGTTGGTCGAGCTGTGGTCGGCGGGGGCACTGCGGATCACCATCTCGCGGACCTTCCGCCTCGACGAGGCCGCCGAGGCGCACCGCCTCGTCGAGGCCCGGCATCTGACCGGGAAAATGGTGTTCGTCAACGACTGACGCCGTCACTCGGAGCCGTCATTCGAAGACGATGTGCACGACGAACCACGCCGCGAATCCCGCCAGCGCGAGGATTCCGACGGGCCGCCACCACCGCACCGGCCGGATGCCCAGCAGGGCCCGGGTGCGTTCGCTGATGGTGTCGCCGGACTTCTTGGTGACCAGGGCGGCGATCTCCACGCCGAGAACCGCCAGGCCGAGTGCCACCAGGACGATGGCGGGGACCTCTTTCACCGGAGTGTCCTTCCGGCCGCGCGTCGGCCGAACCGTCCACAGCGGACGGAGTCGCGACGGTCTGCCTCCAGTGTGGCGCGCGTCACTGGTTATTGCACGGGCGGGGAAGGCGACAGTTCACGAGGGGCGGCCGGGAATCGGCCGCCCCTCGCGGTTCCGCCTCACTCGGCCGCTTCGGCCGGCTTCTCCTTGTCGGCCGCTTCGTCCTCGGCCTTCGGCTCGGCGGCCGGGTTCTCCTCGGCCGGAGCGTCCTCGGCCGCAGCCTCTTCCTCCGCCTCGGCCTGCTCCAGCGCCACCCCGCGACGCTCGACCACGTCGAAGCGCCCGTCCCCGTCGAGGTCCTTCTCGATGATGTCGGGCACGCCGTCCCCGTCGAGGTCGGTCTCCAGGGTGTCGATCACGCCGTCGCCGTCGGCGTCGACCGCGTGGGTCTCGAAGGTCCCGTCCCCGTCGAGGTCGACGTAGACCTCCCCGTCGGGCTGCACGACCGCGTCGAACTTGTCATCGCCGTTGTAGTCGATGTACTTCGTGTCGCCGATGACGGTGACCTCGTCGGGCACGCCGTCGCCGTTCAGGTCGTAGATGACCTCCGGCTTGGCCGCGGTCTCCTCGTTGTCGCTCATCGCACCCGTCCTGACTCGTCGTGTGTTCGTGAACCCGCATCTTACGAAGTGCTCGGGCTGTACCCTTTCGGCGCGAGTAGATAGTGTGGACTCCAAACTAACTAGAGGACCTCGGGGGAGCCCTCGACCAGCAAGGGAGACACCGTGAACCCTCCAAGCGCGCGACGCGCGCGACTCTTATCGCTCGCCGTCCTCACCGCACTCGTCGCCGTCGCCGGACTGTTATCCCTCGTCCCCACCGCGAGCGCGGCGGCCCCCGGCTGCCGCGCCGACTACCGTGTCACCTCCCAGTGGAGCGGCGGCTTCACCGCCGAGATCGGCCTGACCAACCTCGGCGACCCGGTCGCCGGCTGGTCGCTCACGTGGACCTTCCCCGCCGGCCAACGGGTGACCAGGCGTGGAACGCGCAGGTCACCCAGAACACCGCGGCCGCAACGGCCACCGACGTCGGGTGGAACCGCCAGATCGCCACCGGTGCGGCCGTCGCCTTCGGCTTCAACGCCTCATGGAGCGGCCAGAACACCGTCCCCGCGACCTTCGCGCTCAACGGAGTGACCTGCACCGGCGCGACCACCCCGACCACGAGCCCGACCGCCGGACCGAGCCCCACGACGCCGCCGGGCGACCCGTGGAACCCGCCGGCCGCGCTCGCCCCGGGCCTGACCGAGGTCTGGAACCACGTCGAGAGCACCTATCCGAACCTCTACGGGTTCCGCAATTACGGCTGGGACCAGCTCTTCGCCAACGGCGGCGCGATCAACTACTGCGTCCGCTGGGACTCCTCCGCCCCGGTCTCGGCGGCACTGCGCGACCGGATCCACGCCGGCCTGACCCGGCAGTTCACGAAGTGGATGGACGCGCTCAAGGGCTGGAGCGACTGGCCTTACCCGACCGTGCCGGTCAAGGTCGTCGGCTGGGCCGTCCGCGACCGCGCGACGCTCCAGTGGACTGACGACTCCGTCGACATCTACGTCAACGACATCAACGAGAACGCCCCGCAGTGCGCGCCCGCCTGCGGCCGCTTCTTCCACCAGGACGGGAACTACTCCGGATGCCCCGGCGGCAGGGCCCACCACTACGACATGTCGCTGTGGCTGACCTCGAACTTCGGCGGCGGCGCCGGCGGCGACTGGGGACAGCGCGTCGGCAGCGAGTACTTCGTCGGCGCCCTGGGGCAGGAGGACGTCCACATCTTCCTGCACGAGGTCGGCCACTCGTTCGGCCTCGGCGACTTCTACGACTGGACTCCCAGCGGTGTCTGCTGCTTCCTCATGAAGGCCGGCAGCGCCTCCTCGATCACCGAGTTCGACCGGTGGATGCTGCGCGACTGGTGGCGCCACCTCAAGAGCCGCTACGGCTATTAGCGAGGGTCGCGCGGCCGTTCGGCGGTGCCCGGGTCCTCCGGGCGGCCGCGCCCGTCACACCCTGTTATCGTCGCCGCGACACCAGGATCCGGGGACCTTGACAACGTTGTCAACCCGTGGTCGGGTGGGCCATCGCCTCCCGCGTGACCCCGCCCGCCCCACACCCTGGAGACGCCGACATGAGCAGAGACAGGAAGGTCCACCGATCACTGTGGACGGTGAGCGCCACCTGTATGACCCTGATTGCGAGCACGATCATTCCCACCGAAGCCACCGCCGCACCCGCCGGCCCGACGGACTTCGCCACCTCCTTCGAGGACGGCCAGCCCGCGCCCGACTGGACCGACACGGTCGAGACCACACCCTCCGGTGACCGGCTCACCGACGGAGTCGACGGCACCACCCGCACCGGGATCCCCGGCAACGTCATGGACTCCGTGGTCGCGGTGGCCGCCAGCGGCGAGAACGGACCCGACGAGATCAAGGAGAACCTCGCCGACGGCGACGCCTCCTCGAAGTGGCTGGTGTTCGAACCCACCGGCTGGGCCGCGTTCACCCTTGCCGAACCCGTCGCGGTCGTCCACTACGCCCTCACCTCGGCCAACGACGCCGCCGAGCGCGACCCGGCCGACTGGACCCTCCAGGGCTCGCTCGACGGCGTGACCTGGACCGACCTCGACCACCGCGCCGGCGAGGTCTTCGGCGAGCGCTTCGAGACGAGGGAGTTTCGTTTCGGCAACACCACCGCCTACGCCCACTACCGCCTCGACGTCACCGGCAACGCCGGGGCCGACATCCTCCAGCTCGCCGAGATCCAGCTGTCCGACGGCGACACCACGCCCCCGCCGCCCACCGACATGAGGAGCTTCGCGACCTCCGGCCCGCCGTCCTCCCCGACGGCGAAGGGACGCGTCGGGTACACCGGCCTGCGCTCGCTCCAGTTCTCCGGCCGGCACCTCGCCGAGGGCCGTGCGTACTCCTACAACCGGATCCTCGACGTCGACATCGCCGTCACCCCGCAGACCGAGCTGTCCTATCTGATGTTCGTCGGCCACACGCCCGGCGACCTGCGCGATCCCGGCACCTACGCGGCGGTGGACCTCGCCTTCGACGACGGCACGTACCTCTCGCGTCTCGGCGCGCTCGACCAGCACGGTGTGCGCCTCGACCCGCGCTCGCAAGGCCGGTCGAAGACGCTCTACACGGGGCAGTGGAACCACAAGTCGGCGCGGATCGGCGAGGTGGCCGCCGGGCGGCGGATCACCCGGATTCTGGTCGCCTACGACAATCCCGAGGGTCCGCCCACCTCGTTTCGCAACTTCGTCGACGACATCTCGATCGTCGGCGCGCCTCCCGCGGACACCCGCGCGCTGCCCAGCGACTACGTCCTGACCACGCGCGGAACCCAGTCCTCGGGCAGCTTCTCGCGCGGCAACAACTTCCCCGCGACGGCCGTCCCGCACGGTTTCAACTTCTACACACCGCTGACCAACGCCGGTTCGACGAGCTGGCTGTACGAGTACCACCGGGCCAACAACGCCGACAACCGCCCGACGCTCCAGGCGCTGTCGGTCAGCCACGAACCGAGTCCCTGGATGGGCGACCGGCAGACCTTCCAGGTGATGCCCTCGACCGCTCCGGGCGTGCCGGATCCCTCGCGGACGGCGCGGGCGCTGCCTTTCGGGCACGAGAACGAGGTGGCGCAGGCGCACTACTACGGTGTGGGCTTCGACAACGGACTGCGCGCCGAGATCGCGCCCGCCGACCACTCGGCGCTGTTCCGCTTCACCTTCCCCGGCGACGACGCCTCGCTGATCTTCGACAACGTCAACAACAACGGCGGCCTGACCCTCGATACCGCGTCGGGGACCCTGTCCGGCTTCTCCGACGTGCGCAGCGGCCTGTCCACGGGCGCCACCCGCATGTTCGTGTACGCCGAGTTCGACCGGACCGTCACCGAGGGCGGCGCGCTGCCCGGCAGTGGCCGTCCCGACGTCACCGGCTACCTGCGCTTCGACGCCGGCGCCGAGCGGACCGTGACCATGCGGCTGGCGACCTCGCTGATCGGCCTCGACCAGGCGAAGGCGAACCTGCGCATGGAGCTCGGGCAGCTGTCCTTCGACGCCGTCCGGGACGCCGCGCAGGCCGCGTGGAACGCCCGGCTCGGCATCATCGAGGTCGAGGGTGCCACGCCCGACCAGCTCACCACGCTCTACTCCAACCTCTACCGGCTGTTCCTCTACCCCAACGTCGGCCACGAGAACACCGGGACGCCCGAGCTGCCGGCGATCCGCTACGCCAGTCCCTTCTCACCGAAGGCGGGGCCGGACACACCGACGCACACGGGCGCGACGGTCGTCGACGGCTCGATGTACGTCAACAACGGCTTCTGGGACACCTACCGCACGACCTGGCCGGCCTACACCCTGCTCACCCCGGGCAAGACCGCCGAGATGATCGACGGCTTCGTGCAGCAGTACAAGGACGGCGGCTGGATCTCGCGCTGGTCCTCGCCGGGCTACGCCAACCTGATGACCGGTACCAGCTCCGACGTGGCCTTCGCCGACTCCTACCTCAAGGGCGTCACCGATTTCGACGTCGAGGCGGCCTATGACGCGGCGGTGAAGAACGCCACCGTCGCGCCGCCGAGCGCCGGGGTCGGTCGCAAGGGCCTGGACACCTCGATCTTCCTCGGCTACACCTCGACCGACACCGGCGAGGGCATGTCGTGGGCGCTGGAGGGCTACCTCAACGATTACGGCATCGCCAACATGTCGAAGGCCCTCTACGAGGCCGACCCGGACGGCCCCCGGGCCGAGGAGTACCGGACCAACCATCGTTACTTCATCAACCGGGCACAGAACTACGTCAACATGTTCGATCCCTCGATCGACTTCTTCCAGGGCCGCGACGCCGACGGCGAGTGGCGGGTTCCCGCGGAGTCCTTCGACCCGGCCGAATGGGGCCACGACTACACCGAGACCAACGCGTGGAACATGGCCTTCACCGTTCCGCAGGACGGGCGCGGGCTGGCCAACCTCTACGGAGGCACCGACGCGCTGGCGTCGAAGCTCGACGAGTTCTTCGCCACGCCGGAGACCGCCGACCCGGCCAACGCCGGCTCCTACGGCGGGATCATCCACGAGATGGTCGAGGCGCGCGACGTGCGAATGGGCATGTACGGGCACAGCAACCAGCCCGCCCACCACATCGCCTACATGTACGACTTCGCGCGGCAGCCGTGGAAGACGCAGGCGCTCGTGCGCGAGGCCACGTCGCGGCTGTACCTCGGCGGCGAGATCGGGCAGGGCTACCCCGGCGACGAGGACAACGGCGAGATGTCGGCGTGGTGGCTGTTCTCCGCGCTGGGCTTCTACCCGCTCCAGATGGGCTCGGACAACTACGCGGTCGGCTCGCCGATGTTCACCAAGGCCACGGTGCACCTGGAGAACGGCCGCGACCTGGTGGTCAACGCGCCGAAGAACAGCGCCCGCAACGTCTACGTCCAGGGGTTGCGCGTCGACGGGAAGCGCTGGGACAAGACCTACCTCCCGCACGACCTGCTGTCGTCCGGCGCGCGTCTCGACTTCGAGATGGGCCCGGCGCCGTCGCGATGGGGAACGGCCCGTGACGCGGCACCGCCGTCGATCACGAAGGACGGCGAGGTGCCGGCACCGCTGCGCGACGTCACCGGCGGCGCGCAGAGCCCGACGCCGGAGCTGTTCGACGACGACTCGGGCACCGAGGTGACCGTCGACGGCGTGGCCATGACCGTCGACTGCGAGCTCGGCGAACGGGAGAAGGCCGGGATGTACACCCTGACCTCCGGCGCCGGGCCCGGCGACCCGTCCTCGTGGACGGTGCTGGCCTCCGAGGACGGCCGCAAGTGGACCGAGGTGGACCGCCGCACCGACGAGGTCTTCGCCTGGCGCCACCAGACGCGGGCCTTCGCCGTCGAGGATCCGGGGAGATACCGCTACTACCGGATCGTGGTGAGCGCCAACAGCGGTGAGGCGACGACCTCGCTGTCGGAAGTGGAGTTCCTGGCCGAGCCGGGAGGCTGAGCCGGGGAGCCGGGACGGTCCGCGAGGGCCGTCCCGGCCGGCCGCGTTAAGCGTTCGGGGGAGGCTGGGCGGAGATTTTCGGCTCTGTTTCGGCTCGCGCGCATTGCCCGCCGGGCGCCGCGTGACCGCCGCGCGCCCGCTTTGATCACGTTTCCACGCCTGGCGCGGGTGCCCACTGGAAACGGTTACGGCCTGACTTCACAGGGTTTCGCCGGTATTTGAACTAAGCCCGATCACGACCCCCTGACCAGCGCGTTCGTCCGTCTACAATGGATGTCACTGATCGGACAGAGCCGGTTTCGCCCGGTGACTAGGCTCCCGGGACCCAGACTTCCTCCACCGTGGAGCGCCCATGAACACTGCCCGACCGAGCACAGTGACAGCGCCCGCCAAGGGCCTGAGCCCGAGGAACCTGGCCCGGCTGGGCAACCTTCTGCGCGCCCGGCCCCTCGAAACCTTCGCCGCCCTCCGCGACGCCGGACCGCTCGTCCGCTACCGGCTGGGCGGCCGGATCCTCTACGTGGCCAACGATCCGGAACTCGTCTACCAGATCCTGGTCAAGCACGGCGAGGCCATCGTCCGCGGTTCGCAGTTCGAGAAGCTCAAGCCCCTCATGGGCGACGGACTGCTCACCACCGACAACCAGACCCACCGCCGCAACCGCCCCATCGTCAACCCCTCCTTCCACCGCGACAAGCTCAACTCCTACGTCGCCGTCATGGCCGAGGAATCCGACCGCCGCGCCGCCGAGTGGCACGACGGCCAGGTCCTCGACATGCAGTCCGAGGGGCGCAAGAACGCCCTCGCCGTCGCCGCCCGCTGCCTGTCCATGTCCGACCTCGCCGACCGCGTCGCCACCGACGTCGAGAAGCACTTCCCGCGTTTCCTCGACGGAATCAACCCGCGCGCCATGCTGCCCCGCTGGGCGGGCGACCACCTGCCCGGCAACCGGCACTTCGTCTCCTCGGTCCGCTATATCCGCGAGACCCTCGCCGAACTGGTCGCCCACCACGAGAAGCTCCTCGCCGACGACGAGACCCCGCAGTCCGACCTGGTCACCGGCCTGCTCACGGCGAGCAACCCCGAGACCGGCGAGCGCTTGTCGGCCGCGCAGGTCAGCGACGAGGTGGTCACCCTCTTCGTGGCCGCGACCGACACGACGTCCAACACGCTCGCCTTCGCGCTGCGGGTCCTCGGCGACGATCCGGAGCTCGCCGCGCGCGTCCGCGCCGAGGCCGACGCGGCCTTCGGCGAGGGACCGGCCGACCTGGCGACCGTCGGGCGCCTCGAACTGACCCATCGCGTGGTCAAGGAGGTGCTGCGCAAGTACACGCCGCCGTGGCTGGTGACGCGAAAGGTCGTCACCGACGTCGACGTCGACGGGCCGGACGGCACGACCTACCGGCTGCCCGCAGGTTCCGAGCTGGTGTTCTCGCCGTGGGCGATCCATCGCAACCCCGCCGTTTACACCGACCCGGAGCGCTTCGACCCCGACCGCTGGCTGCCCGAGCGCGCCAAGTCGATCCCTCGGCACTCGTGGCTGCCCTTCGGCGCCGGGCGCCGCAAGTGCATCGGCGAGGCCTTCGCCGAACTGGAGGTCACCTTGACGCTGGCGGTGTGGATGCGGCGGTGGCTGGTCGAGCCGACCGCGAAGAAGCCGGTGCGGCCGATCCCGTCGGCGACTCTGCGGCCCGACGACGCCAAGGCCGTGGTGCGCAGCCGCTGATCCGTGGTGTCCGGTGGGCCGCGGAGGGGCTCACCGGACCGCTCTCGACATGACCGGGCGCGCGGGCGTAGTTGCCGGCCACACCTTCGCATGCGGGCAGGGACTCGAAGAAGTAGTAGTAGGTGACGATGGTGATGCGGTCGAACGTCCCACCTGGATCCGGAAACTGGTCGGCGACTACACAGGGGGTTCCCTCCCCGTGGTATTTCTTTGCGGCCTTGGAGTTGTCGAAGCCGGCTTGGCGCAGTCGCTCGGCCGCTTGATCAACCGGGATCCCCGTCAGGTCGGGAACTTCGGCGGTCTTGCCATCGCCGGGCGGGTCCTCACCGTCAGGAGGGTCTTCGCCTCCATTGTCCCCGTCTCCGTCCCCCTCCCCGTTGCCGTCATCCCCACTGGTGGGACTGGGCTGCTTGGTGGGGTCCTTTTCGTCGGGTGTCTTCCCGGTGCTCTTCGAGGGGTCGGCCTGGGGGTCGGTCGACTGCTGGTCGGTTCCGCTGGACGGGCCCGAGGGTGCGGGTAGTTGTCCGCCGCTGGCGTCGCCGCCGCCGTGTGGTCCCCGGCCCAGCCACGGCTGCCAGGCGATGAGCCCGGTGAGCAGGAGGGCGACGATCACGCAGGGCATCACGAGAAGCCGTCTGCGGCGGCCCTTCTCAGGCGCGGGGTCTTCGGGTTCGGGCGGCGGCGACGGCGCCTCGGGCTCCTCGGAGATGCCGTTTGCCTCGGGTTCCTCGGCATCCGGCTCCTCGGCATCGGCGTCGGGGACCTCGGCGACCGGTTCCGCGAACGCCGTCGACACGTCGGTCTCGGACGTCGCCAGGCACGCCAGCCCGAACTCCCGTACGGTCGCCCACCGCTGCGCCGGGTCCTTCCGTAGTGCCTTCATGATCGCCGCCGACAGTGCTTTGGGCACCTCGTCGGGCAGCGGCACGGGCTCTTCGGAGAGCTGGCGGTACATGATGGACGCGGAGGTCGCCGAGACGAACGGCGGGGCACCGGTCAGGCACTCGTAGGCGACGATGCCCAGCGAGTAGATGTCGTTGGCCGGTACCGGATCGCCGTCGGTGAGGTGCTCGGGGGCCGAGTAGGCCACGGTGCCGATCACCATGCCGGTGTCGGTGAGGCCGGTGTCGGCGCTGTTGCGGGCGATGCCGAAGTCGATGATCTTCACGACCCCGCGGGACGTGATGAGGATGTTGGCGGGCTTGACGTCGCGGTGGACGATCCCGGCGGTGTGGGCCGCGTGCAGTCCTTCGGCGGCGGCGACGACCACGCGCGTGGTCTCGGCGACGGAGAGCGGACCCTCGTCGCGCAGAACGTCCGCCAGCGAGTTCCCGGTGACCAGCTCCATGATCAGGTATGCCCTGGTCCCGTCGGCGGTCTCCTCCTCGCCGTAGTCGTAGATCGCGGCGACGCTTCGGGTGTTCAGCGCCGCCACGAGGGTCGCCTCGGAGACGAAGCGCGCCCGGAACTCCTCGTTGTCGGACAGGCCCGGGTGGAGCATCTTGACCGCGACCGGACGCTTCAGGCGCAGATCGGTGCCGCGCCAGACCTCTCCCATGCCCCCGGCCGCGATGCGTTCGTCGAGGCGGTACCTGTCCACGATCAGATCCCCGACGGGCACGGCGGAGTCCTCCCCAGAGATCACCGAGATTCGTTCGCCGCGGCGGCGGCCGGAGCCATTATGGCAAAAGGCCGCCAAGCGTGGGGATTGGTTGTACCGCCGTGGAAGCGGGACGCCGGGTCAGGACGGGGGACCGGTGCGCCAGCGGATGCGGCGCCGCCCCGGCTCGGCGTCGAGGGCCTCCCCGACCGCCGTGCGCACCGCGGCGCGCAGCCCTCGCAGTGCGTGCTTGGGGACCTGCCCCGCTCCCGGATCCTCGCGCAGCTCCTTCAGCAGCGACCAGCACAGCGCGAGCATGACCAGCACGAACGGCAGGGCAACCAGGATGGTGGCCTGCTGAAGGGCCTCAAGGCCACCGGCGACCAGGAGTACGCCCGCGACCGCCCCGATGAGCACACCCCACGTCACCACCAGCCACTTCCTGGGCAGCAGCGAGCCCCGGCTCGACAGCGAACCGAGCACGAGCGAGGCCGAGTCGGCGCCGGTCACGAAGTACAGCGCCACCAGGATCACGCACACCACCGAGGTCACCGTGTACAGCGGCATCGACTCCAGTAGCCCGAACAGCGCCTCCTCCTCGCCACCGGCCAGCTCCGCGACCAAGTCGGCGCGCCCGGTCGCCTGCGTCCGGATCGCCGCCCCGCCCAGCACCGAGAACCACACCGCGCTGGCTCCGCTGGGCACCAGCAGAACCCCGACGATGAACTGCCGCACGGTCCGCCCGCGCGAGATCCGCGCGATGAAGGTCCCCACGAACGGCGCCCACGACAGCCACCAAGCCCAGTAGAAGATCGTCCACGTGCCCAGCCAGTCGGCGTCGGAGAAAGCGCCCGTCCGCGTCGCCATCGGCAGCAGGTCGTTGAGATAGCCGCCGACGCTGGCCGGCAGCACGTCGAGGATGTACACCGTCGGCCCGAGCACGAAGATGAAGACCATCAGCGCCGCCGCCAGGATCAGGTTCGCCGTGCTCAGCCACTTCACACCCCGGTGCACCCCGGAGAACGCCGAGACCACGAACGCCGCCGTGAGCGCGCCGATGATGATCAGTTCGAGGGCCCGGCTGTCGGGGACCCCGCTCACGATCTTCAGCCCCGCGGCGATCTGCAGCGCGCCGAGCCCGAGGCTCGTCGCCGAGCCGAAGACCGTCGCGAAGATCGCCAGCAGGTCGATCGCCCGCCCGGGCCCGCCGTTGGCCCGGCGCTCGCCGAGCAGCGGGACGAAGGCCGCCGACAGCCGGTTGCCGCGCCGCTTGCGGAAGGTCGCGTAGGCCAGCGCCAGACCGGCCACCGCGTAGATCGCCCACGGATGCAGCAGCCAGTGGAAGAAGGTGTACTCCATGGAGGTGCGGGCCGCGTCGTCGCCGAGCGGGGCGATGCCCGTTCCCGGGGGAGGGGCGGCGAAGTGGGTCAGCGGCTCGGCGACGCCGTAGAACATCAGGCCGATGCCCATTCCCGCGCTGAACATCATCGCCACCCACGCCAGCGTGGTGAACTCCGGCTCCTCGTCGTCGGCGCCCAGCCGGATGGGGCCGAAGCGACTGGCGGCGATGACCACGGCCAGCACGAGGAAGACGTCGGCGGCGACCACGAACAGCCAGCCGAAGTTGTGCAGGACCCAGGCGAGGCCGACGTCGGCGACCGAGCTCATCGAGTCCCCGCCGAGGGCGCCCCAGGCCAGCACGGCCAGCACCAGCGCCGCACCCAGGCCGAAGACCGTCTTGTCGACCGGCAGCGACTTCTCCGCGGGTGGCGGGGGCGGCGAATCCTCAACGGATGTTTCCGGCATTTCGTCACTATGGGGCGAGTGGTGCCCGATCCACCGGCGGCACGCCGGACGGGAACGTGAAACGACCCCGGCGTGGTGCCGGGGCCGTCGTGCCGGGGTGCCGGTCTAGCAGTAACCGACGCGAACGCAGCTCAGGTAGAAGCCCTGGCAGTAGTCGTACCAGCAGCGGTAGTAGCTGCCGCCGTCGCAGCGGTAGCGTTCGCGCTCGCAGGGAGCGGCCTGCGCCTCGGCCGGCGGGACGAGTCGGGTGAGCAAGCGGTCGGCGGTCTTGTTGAAGGACTTCATCATCATCTCCAGGGCGGTGGAGGGGTGTTGAGGACCCAGGCTAGAGGGGACAGGTACACCGGACCGCATACGAAGAGTGTCAGGATAATTACTCAAGATCGATGTCGCCGGGCGAAACGGCCCCGGCACAGGTGTGCCGGGGCCGCCTGGTCGGCGAAAGGTCAGACCGAGACCTTCACATCCAGTTCGGCGCCTTCGGCGGCGTCGAGGCCGGCCTCACCGACGTTGCCGGCGTTGCGGACGTCGCCGAGCACCGCGCGGGCGCGTTCGACCGTCGCGGGGTCGGCCGTCACCCGCATGGAGGCGACCTCGGCGCGCATCGACAGCTTCTGCTCGGACTTGGCCTTGCGCACCGCCCCGATGAGCGCGACGGCGGTGTCCAGCAGGGCGGGGTCGGCGTCGGTGACCATGAGCTGCGCGGGCCAGGCGCTGCGGTGCACCGAGCCCTCCTGCCACCACGACCAGGTCTCCTCGGTCACGAAGGGCAGGATCGGCGCGAAGAGCCGCTGCACCGTCGACAAGGCCACGGCCAGTGTCGCCCGTGCCGACTCGGCGGCAGCGTCCCCGACCTCGCCGTAGGCGCGGGTCTTGACGAGCTCGACGTAGTCGTCGCAGAAGAGCCAGAAGAACTCCTCGGCGGCGTCGAGGGCCTTGGCGTAGTCGAAGGCTTCGAAGGCCTCCGTGCAGGCGTCCACCGTGGACGCCAGCCGCGCGACCAGCGCCCGGTCGAGCGGCTCGGTGATCGCGTCGAGCCGGTCGAGGTGCCCGGCCGTCGCACCGATGCCGAGCACGAAGCGGCTGGCGTTGAGCAGCTTCACCGCAAGGCGGCGTCCGACCTTCATCTGGCCCTCGTCGAAGGCGGTGTCGGTGCCCGGACGGCCCGAGGCCGCCCAATAGCGCACGGCGTCGCTGGAGTACTTCTCCAGCAGGTCCATCGGGGTGACCACGTTGCCGACCGACTTCGACATCTTCTTGCGGTCCGGGTCGACGATCCAGCCCGAGATCGCCACGTGCCGCCACGGCAGCACGCCGAACTCCTGGTGCGAGCGGACCACCGTGGAGAACAGCCAGGTCCGGATGATCTCGTGCGCCTGCGGTCGCAGGTCCATCGGGAAGACCCGCCCGAACAGGTCCTCGTCGCGCTCCCAGCCGCCGGCGATCTGCGGGGTCAGCGAGGAGGTCGCCCAGGTGTCCATCACATCCGGGTCGCCGGTGAAGCCACCCGGCACGTCGCGCTGGGCGGCCTCGAAACCGGGCGGCACGTCGGCGCTCGGGTCGACCGGCAGCGTCGCCTCGTCGGGCACGATCGGGCTGTCGTAGAGCGGGTCGCCGGCCTCGTCGAGGCGGTACCAGACCGGGATCGGCACGCCGAAGAAGCGCTGCCGGGAGATGAGCCAGTCGCCGGCCAGTCCGCCGACCCACGACTCGTAGCGGTGGCGCATGTAACCCGGGTGCCAGTCGAGCTCCCGGCCGCGTTCGAGCAGGCGCTCGCGCAGGGCGTCGTCGCGGCCGCCGTTGCGGATGTACCACTGGCGGGTCGTGACGATCTCTAGCGGCTTGTCGCCCTTCTCGTAGAACTTCACCGGGTGCGAGATCGAGCGCGGCTCGCCGATCAGGTCGCCCGAGGCGCGCAGCTGCTCGACGACCAGCGCCTTGGCGCTGTGGACGGTCTTGCCGGCCAGTTCGGCGTAGGCCGCCAGCCCCGCCTCGTCGGTCAGACCGCGCGGCGGGTCGGCGATGATCCGGCCGTCGAAGCCGAGCACCGAGCGCGTCTCCAGGTCTAGCTCGCGCCACCACACGACGTCGGTGGTGTCGCCGAAGGTGCAGACCATCGCGATGCCGGTGCCCTTCTCGGGGTCGGCGAGGCGGTGGGCGACCACGGGCACGTCTACGTTGAAGACCGGCGTGCGCACCGTCGAGCCGAACATGGCCTGGTAGCGCTCGTCCTCGGGATGCGCGACCAGCGCCACGCACGCCGGGAGCAGCTCCGGGCGGGTCGTGGCGATCTCGACCGTCGCGCCGTCCTGGGCGTGGAAGGTGAGGTGGTGGTAGGCGCCGGGCCGCTCGCGGTCCTCCAGCTCGGCCTGTGCCACCGCCGTGCGGAAGGTGACGTCCCACAGGGTCGGCGCCTCGGCGAGGTAGGCCTCGCCGCGCGCGAGGTTGCGCAGGAACGCGCGCTGCGCGGCCGAGCGCGAGGCGTCGTCGATCGTGGCGTAGGTCATCGACCAGTCCACGCTCAGCCCCAAGTGGCGCCACAGCTCCTCGAAGGCCCGCTCGTCTTCGACCGTGAGCCGCTCGCACAGCTCGATGAAGTTCCTCCGCGAGATCGGCAGCTGCTGGCGGCTCGGTTTCTCCGGCGGCGCGAAGTCGGCGTCGTAGGGCAGCGAGGGGTCGCAGCGCACGCCGAAGTAGTTCTGCACCCGGCGCTCGGTCGGCAGGCCGTTGTCGTCCCAGCCCATCGGGTAGAAGATCTCTTTGCCGCGCATCCGCTGGAAGCGCGCGATGGCGTCGGTGTGCGTGTACGAGAAGGCGTGGCCGATGTGCAGGGACCCCGAGACCGTCGGCGGGGGAGTGTCGATGGAGAAGATCTCCTCGCGCGACTTCGAACGGTCGAAGCGGTAGGTCCCCTTCTCCTCCCATACCTGTACCCACGCGGCCTCCAACCCGTCGAGGGTCGGTTTCTCCGGCACACGGGGATTCTGGGAGTTCGTCATGGCTGGCAGAGTACCCACGGCCCTCAGGCGCACGCACGCCCATATGGGGCGACACGCCAGCGCCGGGCTGCGCCCCGGGAAGATCGTCACTGGCTACTCTGCCGAGTACCGGCACCCGCGCGACGGCGGCGCGGCGCCGGAGGCTTTGGGGGCGCCTGACATGACAGTGCACAACGTGTCCTTCGTGACCGCGAACGCGGCGAAGCTCGCCGCGGCGCGCGAGCACCTGTGCGCGCTCGGCATCGAGGTCACGGCGGTGAACCTCGACCTTGAGGAGATCCAGTCCACCCGCGTAGGCGACGTGGCCGCGCACAAGGCGCGGCAGGCGCACCGGGTGCTCGGCAGCCCGGTCATCGTCGAGGACTCCGGCTTCACTATCGACGAACTCGAATATCCAGGCCCGCTCGTGCGTCCGTTGCTGGCCGCGACCGGTGCCCGTGGCGTCGTGGCCCTCGCCGACCTCACCCGGACGCGCACCGCGCGCTTCGAGTCGGTGCTGGTCTACATCGGGGCCGACGGCTCGACACGCAGCTTCAACGGCACCGGCCGTCCCGGAACCGTCGCGACCGTGCCCATCGGGGCCGACGGAGTGGGGGTGTGGGCGCAGCTGTGGCGGGTGTTCATTCCCGACGGACAGCGCACGACGCTGGCGGCGCTCGACGCCGAGACCCGCGACCGCCTGCTCGCCGACTGGCGGAAGGAGTCGGTGTTCGCCTCCCTCGGCCGCTGGCTGGCCGAGCCCGGCTTAGGGCGTGTCCGGGTGATCACTGCGGGGCTGCGGCGGACTCGCCTCGCACCCACAAGACCACCAGGACACGCCTTAGGGCGTGTCCTGGGCCGGCGTCCCGGTCGGTCAGCCCTCCAGGTGGCGCTCGACCGACTCGACCTTGTTGGTGATGCCGTCCTCGCGCCCGGGGTGGTAGTCGATCTTGATGACCGTGCTGACGCGGGGCGCCTGTTCGGCGACGACCTGGATCGCCTGCGTGACGACGACCATGACCTCGGCGAGGCTGCCGCCCTCCACGACCGTGAACATCGCGTCGGTGCGGTTGGGCAGGCCCGAGTCGCGCACCACCTTCACCGCGTCGGCCACAAGCCTGCCGACGTGTTCACCGACGCCGAGGGGGGTCACGCTGAACGCGACGAGTGCGGACACGGCTGATCCTTTCTCGAAAGAAGATCGCTTCAGCGTATCGGTGGCGGCCGCACGTGTGGGTCGAACGCGAAAGACGTACGCGTACCAAGCGGGTTGCGCGCGCTTGGCATGATCGGACGAAGCCACGCAACGGCCCCGAATCGCCCCCCGCCGATCCGTCCGTCGCGAACCCGCCGATCCGCCTCGGCATCCGGCGCCCGAGGCTCGCGAAACCAGTCGCGGAAGGCAATCCCGAGGGGTCGCGATGGCCCCTGCCTAAAACGTCCATAATGGACTGGCGAGAAGTTTTACCGGCCTTCCCTGATTCGTAGTTTCCTGCCATAGTGCAGGTGGGCCCGCTCGCCCCCGGGCGGGCCGGTGCCGGCGCAGCGGCACCGAACCACCGAGCGAGGAGCACGAATCCCATGACCAAGAAGGCATTACGGCGGCCGGGGTCGGCCCGCCTGACGCAACGGTTCCTGGCACTCGTCGCGACAGGCGTGATGGCCGTCGGTTCCATCGTCGGCCTCACCGGCACGGCCGCCCAAGCCGAGCCCACGGTGACGGCCAACCCCCAGGGCATCGACGTCTCTCACTGGCAAGGCGCGATCAACTGGACCTCGGTGCGCAACGCCGGCATCGAGTTCGCCTACATCAAGTCCACCGAGGGGACCACCTACAAGGACCCCAACTTCAACAGCAACTACCCCAACGCCTACCACGCGGGCGTCATCCGGGGCGCCTACCACTTCGGGCGGCCCAACGTCTCCAGTGGAGCCGTGCAGGCGAACTACTTCGTCAACAACGGCGGCGGCTGGTCGCGTGACGACCGGACCCTCCCCGGCGCGCTCGACATCGAGTGGAACCCCTACGGCGCGACCTGCTATGGGCTGTCGACGACCGCGATGCGCAACTGGATCGCCGACTTCGCCAACACGTACAAGTCGCGCACCGGCCGCGACGTCGTGATCTACACCGCCGCGAGCTGGTGGAACCAGTGCACCGGCAGCTGGACCGGTCGCGGCACCCTCAACCCCCTGTGGGTCGCGCACTACACGACCGGCAGTCCCGCCATTCCCGCCGGATGGCCCGTTTACACCATCTGGCAGTACACCTCGACCGGCTCGGTGTCGGGCGTGCCCGGCAACGTGGACCGCAACATCTTCAACGGTTCCCGCGACAGGCTGCTCGCCCTCGCCAACAACACCTGATCCCGGCGAACGGCGGGGCGGCCATCGAGCCGCCCCGCCTCCCTACAACGAGAGAAGGGCACATGAACGACAAGAGCGGCGCCACCCGCCGCACCGTCCTGACCGGAGTCACCGGACTCGCCGCCGCGGCCACCATCCCCTTGGTCGCGGCCACGGCGTCGGCCGGTGACGGATTCTCCGCCGTCGACCAGCCGCGCGTCTACTCCTGCGACGAATGGGGAGCGCGCCCGCCCAACGGCACACCGGTCATCGTGCAGAGCAGGCCGAACAAGATCATCGTGCACCACACGGCCTTCCCCAACACGACCGACTACTCCCTGGACTACGCGTTCCAGAACTCGCGCGACATCCAGGACCTGCACATGGACGACAACGGCTGGTCCGACTCCGGTCAGCACTTCACCAACAGTCGTGGCGGTTTCCTCACCGAGGGCCGCCGGGGGAGCCTCGACGCGCTGCTCGGCGGCACGACGATGATCCAGGGCGCCCACTGCGTCGGCCAGAACTCACAGGCCATCGGCATCGAGAACGACGGCTCCTACCACCTGGGTGCGCCGGTTCCGGCCGCGCAGTGGGACAGTCTCGTCCAGTTCTGCGCGTTCATCTGCCGGCAGTACGGGGTGCCGGCGGAGGAGATCCACGGGCACAAGGACTTCAACTCGACGCTGTGTCCCGGAGGGCTGTGGGACCGGCTGCCCGAGCTGCGGGCCGCTGTGGCGGGCTTGTTGGGGTGAGGGGTAAGTAGTACGGCGCACGACCCGGCATGCGCCGGTGGGAGCGGGGCTCCCACCGGCGTTTTTCGTGGGTGGGGAATGGCCGGGTGAGGGAGAGGCCGTGGGGTTGGGCGCGTGCGTGCGGGTGTGCGGTTGCGGGAGCGGGGCCGCCCGCCGCGCCCGCAATGCCACGCCCCGCCGTGCCCCCGCCACGCCCCGCCGTGCCCCCGCCACGCCCCGCCGTGCCCCCGCCACGCCCCTACCCCGCCACCGTCGCCAAGCCGCCGTGCGCGTTCAGCACGATCCCCGTGCTGAACGTCGCCTCGAAGCCCAAGAACAGCGCGGCCGCGGCCATCTCCTCCGGATCGGCGTGCCGCGACATCGGCGTCAGCTCCTCGCCCGCCTTCTGGTTCGCCTCCCGCTCGGCCTCGGAACCAAAGACAATCCCCATCGTCGGCGTCTGCGTGAACCCCGGTGACAGCACGTTCACCCTGATCCCCAGGGGCAGGAACTCCGCCGCGAAAGCCGAGGCGAAACCGCGCACGGCCGCCACCGCCCCGGTCGCCGCGCTCGTCCCCGCGAAACCGAAACCGTCGAGAACGGCCGTCGTGAACACGAACGAACCGCCCCGGTTCACCATCGGCAGCAGCCGGCGCGTCGTGAAGAAGGCGCCCTTCGCCTTGATCGCGAACATCCGGTCGTAGGCCTCCTCGGTCACCTCGGCCAGCGGCCGCATCTCGGCGTATCCGACGTTGACGAACACGAAGTCCACCGCGCCGAGCCGCTCGGCGACCGCCGCGCCCAACGCGTCGATGTCGGCCATGTCGGCGGCGTCCGAGCGCAGCACGTGCGCCGCCCGCCCCGCCAGCTCGGCCCGCGCCGCCGCCACGTTGTCCTCGTTTCGCCCGGTGAGCAGCACCTCGGCGCCGCCGTCGAGCAAACGCTTCACCGTCGCCAACCCGATCCCGTGCGTCCCGCCGGTCACGACGGCCTTCTTGCCCGCGTAAGCACCCATCTTCGCCACGTCCTCTCATCGCTGGTGGTCACGAGCCTGCGCGCGACGGGTTATGGAATCGTTTCGCCCGGACCGCTAGCCTCGTCCCATGCGGTTCGGAGTCCTGGGTCCACTCACGGTGAGCCGGGCCGACGGCGAAACCCTCGCCGTACCCGAGGCGAAGGTCCGCCTCCTCCTCGCCGACCTGCTCGCCAACGCCGGCGCGCCCGTCGGCACCGACCGCCTCATCGACGACCTGTGGGGCGGCCACCCACCCGCCGACCCACGCGCCGCCCTGCGCGTGAAGGTCTCCCAGCTGCGCCGCGTCGTCGGCCGCGACCGGGTCGTCCACACCGCTCGCGGCTATCTTCTGCGCGTCGCCGACACCGACGCCGCCGACTTCGAACGGCTGGTCACCCGAGCCTCCGTCACGCCCGACCCGGCCGGCCGCGCCGCGCTGCTCACCGAGGCCCTCGGCCTCTGGCGGGGTGACGCCTTCGCCGAGCACGCCGACGAGCACTTCGCGCGGCCGGTCATCACCCGCCTGGACGAGCGCCGGCTGGCCGCGGTCGAGGAACTCGCCGAGGCGCGCCTCGCCCTCGGTGAGCACGCGCTCGTCACCGCCGAACTGGCCGCGCTCGTCGCGGAGCATCCGACGCGCGAGCGCCTGCGTGCCGCGCACCTGCTGGCGCTGTACCGCTCGGGGCGGCAGGCCGAGGCCGTCGAGGGGTTCGCCGCCCACCGTGTCCGCCTGCGCGACGAACTGGGCCTCGACCCGGGTCCCGCGCTGGCCGGCCTGCACCGCGCGATGCTGGCCCAGGACCCATCGCTGCTTGCCCCGCCGGGCACCACGATCTCGGCCTCGCTGCCGGTCGCCGCCACGCCGCTGTTCGGTCGCGAGGACGAACTGGGCGCGCTCGGGGAACTGCTCGGGCGGGCGCGGCTGGTGACGCTGCACGGGCCGGGCGGTGTCGGCAAGACCCGGCTGGCGCTGGCAGCGGCGGTCACCGAGTTCGACGCGGCCTTCGCCGATCTCGCCGCCTTGGCCGCGGGTGCCTCCCAGGAAGGGGTCGCCGCGGTCGTCGCCGTCGCGCTCGGCCTACGCGAGGACGCAGCCGGGGATTTCGAGGCCGCCGTGGCCGGCCGTCGCACCCTTCTGGTCCTCGACAACTGCGAGCACGTCCTCGACGGCGCCGCCGACCTCGTCGCGCTGCTGCTCAAGGCCGCGCCCGAGCTTCGCGTGCTGGCCACCTCACGTGAGCCGCTGGGCCTGTCCGCGGAGCACGTCCGCGCGGTCGCGCCGCTGCCGGAGGCGGCCTCGGCGCGGTTGTTCGCCGAGCGCGCGGCCGCCGCCGGTGTGCCCGTCGACCTGTCCGAGCCCGAGACCGCCGCGACGGTGACCGGCATCTGCCGCCGGCTCGACGGCATTCCGCTGGCCGTCGAGCTCGCCGCCGCGCGTGCGCCCTCGCTGGGCCTTGGGGAGCTGGCCGCGCGCCTCGCCGACCGCTTCGCGCTGCTCACCCACGGACCGCGCGACGCCCCCGCGCGGCAGCGCACGCTGCGCGCGGTCGTCGACTGGAGCTGGGAACCGCTCCCTCCGGCCGAGAAAGCGGTCCTGCGCAGGCTCTCCGTGCACGCCGGCGGTTGCGACCTGGCGGCGGCCGAGCAGGTCTGCGCGGGAGACGGCGTCGCCATCGGCGAGGTCGCCGGCCTGCTCGCCCGCCTCGCCGGCCGCTCCCTGGTCACGGTCGCCCACAGCGCGGGACGCTCCCGGTACCGGCTCCTGAGCACCGTCGCGGCCTACGGCCTCGAACGCCTCATCGAGTCAGGTGAGACCGACGCGGTCCGCCGGCGGCACCGGCACCACTACCTGCGCCTCGCCGAACGGCTGAGTCCTCTCCTCCGCGGGCCCGACCAGCTGCGGGCGCTCGCCGTCCACGACGCCGAGGCCGCGAACCTCCGCGCCGCCTTGCGCGACGCGGTCGCGGCCGAACCCGAGGTCGCCGAGTCCCTCGCCGCGGCACTGGCCTGGTACTGGCACCTGCGGGGCCGGCGCGGTGAGGCCCGCGAGGCGCTGGCCGCCGTCGGCGGTGCCGAGGCCGCGACCTGGCGCGCGGTCCTCGACATCACGGCGGGCACCGAGCTCGATCCCGTCTCACGTGCGCGGGAGGCCTCAGCGGCCGATCCCCGCCCGGAGGCCGCCTGGCTGCTGAGCGACGCGCTCTTCGGGCTCGGCGCGCTGAGCACCGGTGAGAGGCTCAACGACCGCGCTCTCGACGACTTCGCCTCCGCCGGCGACGACTGGGGGGTCGCCGTCGCCCTCGTCGGCCGCGCCCGCCGCCGCGTCGCGCGCGGGGAGTTCGTCGCGGCGAGGGCCGACGCGACCCGCGCGCTGTCTCTCGTGGACGATCGCTGGGTGGCCTCGCAGGCCGCCGAGGAGCTGGCCGCCGTCGCCGAGATCACCGGCTCGCACACCGAGTCGGCACGCCTGCGGGCACGCGCGGTCGCCGACGCCGAGGAGCTCGGCCTTCCCGTCGCGCACGCTTTGGCGAGGCTCGGCCGCACGGCGCTGGTCACCGGAGACCTCGCTCGCGCGCGGGAACTCCACGAACGGGCCCTCGACCTGGCGACGGCGGCGGCCGACGAGGGGACCGCGCAGTTCGCCGAGGTCGGCCTCGCTCTGACCGCTCGCCGTCAGGGCGCCCTCGACGAGGCCGAGGCGCGGCTGACGCGATGGCTCGCCTGGTGCCGCCGCCGCGACGGCGAGGCCGGGCTGGCGCTGATCTCGGCCGAACTGGGCTTCATCGCCGAGCTGCGCGGCGAGGAGGGCGCGGCCCTGGCCAACCACCGGGAGGGCCTGGCCGCCGCCCGCCGCTTCGGCGACCCGAGGGCGCTGGCACTGGCGCTGGAAGGCCTCGCGGGCGCGCACGCCCTCGGCGGACGGCTGCGCCTTGCCGCCGCGCGTCTGGCTCGCGCGCAGGCCTTGCGCGCCGAGGTCGGTGCCCCGCTCCCGCCTGCCGAGAGAGGGGACACCGACCGGATCAGGCGCGCTATCGAGTCCCGAACTCCTCAAGGAGCCGGCGGGCGATGATCGTCTTCTGGATCTCGGCGGTCCCCTCGCCGATCAGCAGCATCGGCGCCTCGCGGTAGAGCCGCTCGATCTCGTACTCCTTGGCGTAGCCGTAGCCGCCGTGGATCCGAAACGAGTCCTCGACGACCTCCTTGCAGTACTCCGACGCCAGGTACTTCGCCATCCCGGCCTCCAGGTCGTTGCGCCGTCCGCCGTCCTTGCGCCGGGCGGCCATGACCATCATCTGGTGGGCGGCTTCGACCTTCGTGCCCATCTCGGCGAGCTTGAACGCGATGGCCTGGTGCTCGGCGATGGGTTTGCCGAAGGTCCGGCGCTGTTGCGCGTAGGCGATGCCCAGCTCGAAGGCCCGCATCGCGACCCCGCAGCCCCGGGCGGCGACGTTGACGCGGCCGACCTCGATGCCGTCCATCATCTGGTAGAAACCGCGGCCGGTGGCGCCGCCGAGCACCGCTTCCCCGGGGAGGCGGTGGTCGTCGAGGATCATCTCGGTGGTGTCGACGCCCTTGTAGCCCATCTTGTCGATCTTCCCCGGGATGGTCAGGCCCGGCGCGACCGTCCCGAAGCCGGGCTCCTTCTCGATGAGGAAGGTCGTGAGGTTCTTGTGCGGGGCCTCGTGGCCGTCGTCGGTGCGGCACAGCACCGCGACGAGGTTGGCCGAGCCGCCGTTGGTCAGCCACATCTTCTGACCGTTGAGGACGTACTCGTCGCCGTCGCGGCGGGCCCTGGTGCGCAGGGCGGCGACGTCGGATCCCATGCCGGGCTCCGACATCGAGAACGCGCCCCGGACCTCACCGGTCGCCATGCGCGGCAGGAGACGCGCCCGCTGCTCGTCCGTGCCGTGGTGGGCGAGCAGGTGCGCCACGATGAAGTGGGTGTTGATGATCCCCGAGACGCTCATCCAGCCCCGGGCGATCTCCTCGACGACCAGAGCGTAGGTCAGCAGCGACTCGCCGAGGCCCCCGTACTCCTCGGCGATGGTCAGTCCGAACAGGCCCAGATCCTTCATGCCCTCGACGATCTTCGCCGGGTACTCGTCGCGGTGCTCCAGCTCGGTGGCGACCGGCAGGATCTCCTTGTCGACGAACTCCCGCACGGTGGCGAGGATGTCGCGCTGAACCTCGGTGAGGCCCTCGGTGGCCGCGAGTCTGCCCATCACCGGCTTCCCTTCTCCTGTACGGCGGGGACCGGACGGCCGGGCTGCTCGCCGCCGCGGGCGTCCAGGTACTCCTGGGTCGGCACCATGACCTTGCGCCGGAACACGCACACCACGACGCCGTTCTGGTTGTAGCCGCGCGTCTCCACGTGCACCACGCCCCGGTCGGGTTTGGACTTCGACGGCGTCTTGCCCAGCACCTCGGTCTCGCCGTAGACGGTGTCGCCGTGGAAGGTCGGGGCGATGTGCCGCAGCGACTCGACCTCCAGGTTCGCGATCGCCTTGCCCGACACGTCGGGCACCGACATGCCCAGCAGCAGCGAGTAGACGTAGTTGCCGACGACGACGTTCTGCTTGAACTCCGTGGTCTGCTCGGCGTAGTGCGCGTCGAGGTGCAGCGGATGGTGGTTCATCGTCAGCAGGCAGAACATGTGGTCGTCGTACTCGGTGACGGTCTTTCCCGGCCAGTGCTTGTAGACCGCGCCGACCTCGAACTCCTCGAAACTGCGCCCGAATCCCATCGCTCAGACCTCCGGCGGGGTGAACTCGGAGGTCCGCGACATGCCCGCCGCGCGGCCCTTGCCGGCGATGACCAGGGCCATCTTGCGGCTGGCCTCGTCGATCATCTCGTCGCCCAGCATGGCCGAACCCTTGTACCCGCCGCCCTCCGAGGTCGCCCACTCGTAGGCGTCGAGGATCAGCTCGGAGTGGTCGTAGTCCTCCTGCGAGGGGGAGTAGACCTCGTTGGCGATGTCGACCTGGCCGGGATGCAGCACCCACTTGCCGTCGTAGCCCAGGGCCGCCGAACGCTCGGCGACCTCACGGAAGCCGTCGACGTCGCGGATCTTGAGGTAGGGGCCGTCGATGGCCTGGAGGTCGTGCGTGCGCGCGGCCATGAGGATGCGCATGAGGATGTAGTGGTAGGCGTCGGCGGGATACCCGGGGGGCTGCTCGCCGACGACGAGGGACTTCATGTTGATGGAGGCCATGAAGTCGGCCGGGCCGAACACGATCGTCTCCAGCCGCGGCGAGGAACCCGCGATCTCGTCGACGTTGACCAGACCGCGGGCGTTCTCAATCTGCGCCTCGATGCCTATCCGCCCCACCGGCAGCCCGATCGTCTTCTCGATCTGGGTGAGGAGCAGGTCGAGCCACCGTACCTGGGTGGCGTCCTGCACCTTCGGCAGCATGACGCAGTCGAGCTTGTCACCGGCGCCCTCGACGACGGTGATGACGTCGCGGTAGGTCCAGTGGGTCGTGAGGTCGTTGACCCGCACGACGGTGGTCTTTCCCGTCCAGTCCCCGGTGGTGAGCGCCTTGACGATCATGTCGCGGGCGCTCTCCTTGACCGCCGGCGCGCAGGCGTCCTCAAGGTCGAGGAACACCTGGTCGACGTCGAGGCCCTGTGCCTTCTCCAGGAACCTCGGATTCGAACCCGGTACGGCGAGGCACGATCGTCGCGGGCGATGGCGATCTACGGACATGAGGCGGGGACTCCCTTCGTAGCGGCCTCCCGCGTGGTGGCGGGAAGCCCGTTGGCGCGCCGGATCTCGGTCACGATGGCGTCGATGATCTCGGTGAGATCGAAGTCTTTCGGCGTGTACACCGCGGCCACTCCGTCCCGGCGCAGGCGGGCGGCGTCGGCGGCGGGAATGATGCCGCCGACGACCACGGGGAGGTCGCCCGCGCCGGAGCGGCGCAGCAGGCGCAGGATCTCCGGCACCAGTTCGGTGTGCGCTCCGGACAGTATGGACAGTCCGACGCAGTGGGGGTCCTCGGCGATCGCGGCGGCCGCGATCTGCCGCGGCGTCAGCCGGATCCCCTGGTAGATGACCTCGAAGCCGGCGTCGCGGGCGCGCACGGCGATCTGCTCGGCGCCGTTGGAGTGCCCGTCGAGGCCGGGTTTGCCGATCAGCAGCCGCAGCCCGCCGACGCCGAGGTCGGCGGCGGTCGCGCGGACCCGGTCGCGGACCCGCGCCAGCGGCGAGCCCTCCGGGACGGTCACCGGCGCGGCGGCCACGCCCGTGGGGGCGCGGTACTCGCCGAACACCTCGCGCAGGGCCTTGGCCCACTCGCCCGTGGTGACACCGGCCCGCACGCACTCGACCGTCGCCGGCATGAGGTTCACGCCGTCCGCGCGAGCGTCGGTGGCCAGCCTCGCCAGCGCCGTGCGCACGTCGGTCGCCGAGCGCCCCGAACGCCACTCCCGCAGCCTCGCCACGGCCTCGCGCTCGGCCTCGGGGTCCATCCGGTGCACGGCGGTCTCCAGGTCGGCGGTGAGCGGGCTCGGCTCGGTCGACTCGAAGCAGTTGACGCCGACCACCTTCTGCTCACCCGACTCGATGCTCGCCCGCCGCTCGGCGTGCGCCGCCACCAGCGCCGACTTCAGGTAGCCCGACTCCACGGCCGCGATCGCCCCGCCCATCTCCTGCACGCGCTCGAGTTCGGCGCCGGCCTCGGTGACGAGTTCGTCCACCTTGGCCTCCACGACCGTCGAGCCGTCGAAGAGGTCGCCGTGTTCGAGCAGGTCGCTCTCGAAGGCCAGGATCTGCTGCGCGCGCAGCGACCACTGCTGGTCCCACGGCCGCGGCAGGCCCAGCGCCTCGTTCCAGGCGGGAAGCTGCACCGCCCGCGCCCGTGCGCCCTTCGACAGGGTCACGCCGAGCATTTCGAGGACGATCCGCGACAGGTTGTTCTCCGGCTGGGCCTCGGTGAGGCCGAGGGAGTTGACCTGCACGCCGTAGCGGAAACGCCGGTGCCGCGCGTCGGCGACGCCGTAGCGCTCACGGGTGATGGTGTCCCACAAGCGGGCGAAGGCCCGCATCTTGCACAGCTCCTCGACGAAGCGGACCCCCGCGTTGACGAAGAAGGACACCCGCCCGACGACCCGCTCGAAGCCCTCGGCGTCGACCTGGCCCGAATCACGGACCGTGTCGAGGACCGCGACGGCCGTCGCGAGCGCGAAGGCGATCTCCTGCACGGGGGTCGCCCCGGCCTCCTGCAGGTGGTAGCTGCAGATGTTGATCGGGTTCCAGCGCGGGATCTCGCGCACGGTGTAGGCGATCAGGTCGCAGGTCAGACGCAGCGACGGCCCCGGCGGGAACGCGTGAGTCCCGCGCGAGAGGTACTCCTTGACGATGTCGTTCTGGGTCGTCCCGGCCAGCTTCGACACGTCGGCCCCGCGCTCGGCGGCGACCGTCTCGTAGAGCGCCAGCAGCCACATCGCGGTGGCGTTGATGGTCATGGACGTGTTGGTCCGGTCCAGCGGGATCCCGTCGAACAGCTCCCGCATGTCGCCGAGGTGAGCGACCGGGACACCGACCCGCCCGACCTCCCCGCGCGCCAGCGGGTGGTCGGGGTCGTAGCCGGTCTGCGTGGGCAGGTCGAAGGCCACCGAGAGCCCTGTCTGCCCCTTGTTGAGGTTGCGGCGGAACAGCGCGTTCGAGGCCGCCGCGGAGCTGTGGCCGGCATATGTGCGCATCAGCCACGGTTCGTCGCGGCCGCCGGTGCTCACCGGGCCCGCCCGGCCAGGGCGTCGGCGCGGTCGGACGCGGTCTCCCGTCCCGCCCGCGAACCGTCACCGGGCGCCGAGCCCCGCGCGGCCGATCCCCGGAACCGGTTGATCGCCGGCGCGTGCTTCTCGCGCAGCTCGTGGTCGGTGACGCCCAGACCCTCCTCGGGCGCCAGGCACAACACGCCGACCTTGCCGTGATGGAGGTTCTTGTGCACGTCGTAGGCGGCCTGCCCGGCGTGCTCCAGCTTGTAGGAGCGCGAGAGCGTGGGATGGATCCGGCCCTTGGCGACCAGCCGGTTGGCCGCCCAGGCCTCCTTGTAGTTGGCGAAGTGCGAGCCGACGATCCGCTTGAGGTTCATCCACAGGTACCGGTTGTCGTACTCGTGGGTGTAACCGGAGGTGGACGCGCAGGTGACGATCGTGCCGCCGCGCTTGGCGACGAAGACCGAGGCGCCGAAGGTCTCGCGACCGGGATGCTCGAAGACGATGTCGACGTCCTCGCCGCCGGTCAGCTCGCGGATGCGCGCGCCCAGCCGCTTCCACTCCTTCGGATCCTGGGTCTGCTCGTCGCTCCAGAAGCGGTAGTCCTCCGCGGAACGGTCGATGACCGCCTCGGCGCCCATCGCGTGGCACAGCGCGGCCTTCTCCGGCGAGGACACCACGCACACCGGCGTCGCGCCCCCCGCCAGCGCGTACTGGACCGCGTAGGACCCCAGCCCGCCGCTGGCACCCCAGATCAGCACGTTGTCGCCCTGCTTCATGGAGGCGCCGTTGGCCGAGATCAGCTGCCGGTAGGCGGTGGAGTTCACCAGCCCCGGCGAGGCGGCCTCCTCCCAGGTGAGGTGGGCCGGCTTCGGCATGAGCTGGTTGGTCTTGACCAGGGCGATCTCGGCGAGACCGCCGAAGTTGGTCTCGAAGCCCCAGATGCGCTGCTCGGGGTCGAGCATCGTGTCGTCGTGGCCCTCGGCGCTCTCCAGCTCCACCGACAGGCAGTGCGCGACGACCTGGTCGCCGGGCTTCCAGTTGTTCACGCCCACGCCGGTCCGCAGGACCACGCCGGACAGGTCGGAGCCCAGGACGTGGTAGGGCAGGTCATGCCGTTTGGCCAACGGCGACATGCGCCCGTAGCGGGCGAGGAACGCGAAGGTCGGGATCGGCTCGAAGATCGAGCTCCAGACGGTGTTGTAGTTGATGGCGCTCGCCATGACGGCCACGAGGGCCTCGCCGGGGCCGAGTTCGGGCACCGGGACCTCGTCGAGGTGCAGCGAGCGGCGTGGGTCCTTGTCGTGTGAGTCGAGCCCTTCGAACATGCCCGCCTCGTCCTTGTGAAGCGTCACCGCCCGGTACGTCTCGGGGACCGGGATCGCGGCGAACTCCGCGGGCGTGGCGTCCGCTGCGCGGATCGCGTCGAGGATTTCCTGCACGATGACCTCCCGAAAGCCGTGGCCGCCTGCGTCCGATTGTGACGCGGGGCACAGTTCGTTACTCGTGAGTAACACCATAATGGCACGCGATGTCTTTGTAAAGGCACTGCGTGCCATTGAATTGAAACCGCTTTGGAACCTCTCTCACCTAACGCGAAGTCGCAGGATGGCGGGCCGAGTATTAAGATTTCGCCCGTGCCCCCGACGACACGCACCAACGCATCCCGCTTCCGCAGCCACCGCGTCGCCGTTCTAGCGACCGCCGCGGTCTTCGCCGTCGCCGCCTGCGCGCCCGCGGAGCCTCCGGCGCTCGCGTCGCCGCTGGGCACTCTCGTGCAGACCGGCTCGAGTGCGCCGCTGGCTCTGGAAAAGACCTTCGACGCGACCCAGACCGCGCTGGTCGGGCCGCACTTCGCCCTCGCCGTGAGCGGGGCGCAGTTCGCCAAGAGCATCGACGCCGCGAAGGCCGCCGAGCTGGGTCTCGAAGGCCCGCTCACCGCGCCGCGCGGCTACGAGGTGATGGCCTTCCAGGTTTCCCCGGACTTCGACGCCGAGCCCGCTCTCAGCGGCGGCGAAGAGGCCGTGGCCACCCTCGAACTCGGCGACAACACCGTCGAGCTCGACGACCTCCCCGAACCCGGTGAGCTCATCGTCGCCATGGCTCAGGAGGGCCAGGCCGCCAAGCTGGTCGTCACCGACGCCGGCAAGCGCTTCTCGGTCAACCTCCGCGACGGCGTCCACGAGGAGTTCGTGGCCGCGCTGGTCGCCGCACCGGACATCGGCAGCTTCGGCAACGCCGGTCCGTACGACCAGGAGGTCAAGGCCGAGACCGACGAATGGGTCATCACCTTCAACGCCGGTACGCAGTTCGACGTGACCCGCACCGGCTGGACGCCCGGCTTCGAGTGGGCCCCCGACGGCAAGCTCTGGGTCGAGGTGCAGTTCACCTTCCAGCACCTGTGGAAGGGCAAGAGCGTCGACATGGACTGGACCCTCGACCCGGCCAAGTCGCTGTCGCTGAAGGCCGGCGACGAGACCGTCAAGGCCACCCACTCCGAGGTGGGCGAGAAGGCCAACCAGATGATCGACTACACGGTCGTCTTCGAGGTCGCGCCCGAGGTCGACTCGGTGAAGCTCGTCTTCAAGCCGAGCGGCGACCTCCGCGTCATCGACGGCAGCAAGAAGATCAAGCCGAAGGTGACCAAGGCGCCCAAGGAGAAGTCCTTCACGGTCGACTTCTAGACGGCAGACCAGCGTAAAGCAGCGGCGGCGGGCCTGGCCCGCCGCCGCTTCGCGTTGTGTTCGCCGGAGATCTCGCCCGTCAGCCGTCGAGCGCCCGCCGGACCCGTTCGGCCACCACCGAGGCGGCCAGGTCCGTGCGCGCCACGACGACCACGGCACCCGACTCCGCCGAGTCCGCCCCGGCGCTGCCGGAGCGCTCCGCCTGGCCCACGAAACGCCTCCGCACGGTTCCCACCGCCCACTCCAGGCGTGCCTCCACGTCGCCGTCGCCGCCGGCGCGCAACCAGCGCCGCAGCACGTGGTTGTGGGCGGCGACGATCGCCGCCGCGGCCACTTCGGCCAGCAGCGGCGTGTCGACGTCGTCGACCGGCACGCGGTCGGCGTGGTCGAGCAGGTAGCGCGTGAACAGCCGCTCGTAGCGCGAGACGACCGCGATCTCCCGCTCGCGCAGGGCCGGCACCTCGCGCAGCAGCCGGTAGCGCGCCACCGACGCCTTCGGGTCCGCCGCGTACATCCGCAAGACCTCGCGGATGCCCCGGTAGACCACCGACAGCGGCTCCTCGCCCGGCTCGGCGCCGTCGAGGACGGCCGCCACGCGAGCCAGCGTCTCGTCGTGGTCGGGGAAGATCGCGTCGTCCTTGCCCGGGAAGTACCGGAAGAACGTCCGCCGGGCCACGCCCGCCGAAGCCGCGATCTGGTCGACGGTCGTGTCCGCGTAGCCCTGCTCGGCGAACAGCGCGAGCGCCGAGGCGGCGATCTGCTGACGGGTCCGGCGCTGCCGGTCCTCGCCGTTCGACGTCCTACGCGCGTCGCCGACCTGATCACGCACAGCCATCTTCCAGCCTCCCCAGCCCGGCTCGCCGCCGGACAGAATCTTTACCGCCTGCGAGCCTAGGTCGGGCTGGGTCAATCGGGATCGCTGGGGTGTTCTGGATCCAGCCGGTGGACGCGCAGGCGCCGCCCGGCCAGCGCCGCCCAGTCGAAGGAGATCCGGAACTGCTCGTCGTCTCCGAGCCGCTCCGGGTCGGCGTGCGTGAGCCCTTCGGGCGTCTCCACGGTCAGCGAGACGATCGTCGAGCTGCACAGGAAGACCAGCGGGTTCACCGCGAAGTCGACCAGCCCGTGCCGCACGTCCTCGGTGTCGCGATCGATGAGCCGGGCGAGCTCGGCGATGGTCGTGGTGACCTCGTCGGGCCGGTTCAGGTCCCCGGTGAACAACTCCGCCAGCTCGCCGGCGATCTCCGCGATCTGGTACTGCCAGCGTCCCTCGTCGGACTCTCGCTCCCACTCGGGGTCCATCGGCAGGACCTCGGCCGGCAGCGGCAGTATCGGGGGTATCCGCCATCGTTCGAGGCCGCCGTGGACCTCGCGGTCGCACAGGCCCAGCCTGCCCATCAGCACGGCCAGGTCTCGCACCGTCTTCGGTTCGCGCAGCCCCAGTTGTCCCAGTGCTCGCACGCAGCGTTCGCGCCGTTGCCTGTCGGAGGCCTCGATCTCGCTGGTCCGCCACTGCTCGTCGGTCGAGAAGCCCCAGAAGATGGGCGCCTCGAGACCGCCGGTCGCGGTGTCGAACCACCGCTCGCCGCTGCGCTGACCTCGTGCCACCAAGGCGTCGAGGTCGCCGTCGGCCTCGCTGCCGGTGGCACCCCGTAGCAGGAGCCACAACCACTGGCCCTGCGTCATCGGAAGTACCTGGAACCAGCCTGAGGCCATCCACTCGTTACCGTTCGGGTCTTTCCGCCTCGCCATCTCGACCCCCACTTTGACGTAGTGATCAGTACACGGTGAAAGCTTGAAGATTCTCGCGGTTCTGGTGTGCTCAGGTGCGGCCGACGACGCCGGCCGCGGACCCACTTCCATTGTGGACCGCGCTCGGCCCGTATCGGCTCTGCTGTATGACACTTGTCCGAACTTTGGTGACGAGCCTGTCACCAGGTGTATCACCAGGGTACCGTCCCCGTCCGCGACAGCCGCCGGGCCGCGTTCGACCGGCCCGCCTTTCTCGTGGGCGCCGCGTCGGACCGCTCGCGCCCAGCGGGCCGGGCGTGTCGTGATCACGCCCGACGAGGCCTCTCGCAGGCGAACGGGACAGAAATGGGGTGGGGCGGCCGTACACGGCCGTCCCACCCCATCGTCCTCAGCAGACCTTGGGCGTCACCCAGGAGCACTCCAGGCCCACGGGCTGCTCGGGCCCTGGTTCGGGCAGGCTCGGCGCGAGCATCGTCTCCGGCGGCGCCGTACGGCTGTAGGAGGCGAGCGCCACCGCGATCATGTCCTCGATCGGCCGGACGCTCTCCTGCGTGACCAGGTGGTTGAGCTGGACGCCGAAGACGAGCGCCCGGCCGTCGGCGTCGGTGACGTAGCCCGACAGCGTCGACACTCCGGTCATGGAGCCCGTCTTGGCGTGCACGTTGCCCGCCGCCGGTGTGCCGCGCATCCGGCTCCGCAGCGTCCCTCCCACCAGCGGGTCGGGGTCGCCCGCGACCGGCAGCGCGGCCTCCCAGGTGGCGAACCACGGCTCGGAGCGGACCGCGACGAGCAGGTCGAGGATCTCGGCGGTCGGCACGTAGGTGCGCCGGGTCATTCCCGAGCCGTCGCCGATCACGTACTTCCCGTCGTCGAGTCCCTTGGCCGTCAAGTAGTCGCCGATCGCCGAGAGCCCGGCGTCCCAGGTGCCCTCCCCGGACACCGCCCGGCCGATGGTCTTCACCAGCACCTCGCCGTGGCTGTTGAGCGAGTACTTCATGAAGGGCACCAGCATTTCCGACAGCGGCATCGACTTGCGGGCGGCGAGCACCTCGGCGTTCTCGGGCGTGGCCCTTCCGGTGCGGGTGCCGCCGAGGACGGTGATCCCGTGCTTCTTCATGGCCGTGCGGAAGATCTCGGCGACCAGGCCGGTCGGCTCCCACACCGAGGCGAGGTCGGCGGCCGGTTCGGCGCCGACCGGGATGGTGCCGGAGACGTCGATGACGTTGCTCCCGTGGCGCCGCTCGATCCACACGTCGTACTCGCCGTCGGCCGCCACGGTCTTGGCGGTGTTGGACACCTTCACGTACTTCGAGGGCGGGTCGATCCGGACCCTCGGCGTGGTCCCCTCGGCGCCCGGGATCACCTCGATGAAGACCGTTCCGGTGTTGTAGTCGGTGTCGAAGGCGGAGAGGTTGAGCGCCGAGACCTGTGCGGCGAACTGGTACGGCTCGTCGTCCCAGGCCCACTCCAGGCCGAGCCGGCGGGAGTCGAACCACGTGTCGTCGGCGACGAGATCGCCGGTGACGGCGGTGACCCCGGCCTCGGCCAGCTGACGCGCCAGGTCGTCGTAGTCGGCGTCGATCATCGTCGGGTCGCCGGTGCCCCGCAGGTAGAGGTCGCCGTCGAGGACGCCGTGGCGCAGGCTGCCGTCGGTGCGCACGTCGGTGACGAAGCGGTGCTCGGGGCCGAGGATGTCCATCGCGGCGGCCGAGGTCAGCAGCTTCATGGTCGAGGCGGGAATGCCGGCGTGGTCGCCGCCGTGGTCGTAGACGGTCTCGCCGGTGGCGGCGTCGCGGACCTGGACGGTGCTCTGCGCGCCTTCCAGGCGGGGATCGCCGAGGACGCCGTCGAGGATCTCGGCGAGCCGGGCGTCGGGTGTGGTCTCCGCGCCGGCCGCGTTCACCGCCGCCACCACGGATCCGGCGGCGATGACGGCCGGCACCAGGATCTTGATCAGGAGTCTGTTCTGCACGGTCGGGCCACTCCATCGGTCGGAAGATGTGATCTCCCTTTAAATGGGGACGGACCCCGCCCAGGCCTCGCCGCGTGACCAGGCTCGCAAGCGCATACGGCCGGGCAGGCGCCGGAGGGGATCGCCCGCTACCCGCGCTCGTCCTTCAGGCCGGTGCAGCCGCGCAGGCCGGCCAGCTTCCCGGTGATCCGGTCCGCCTCGGTGCCCTCCGAGGGCACCGGCCGGCCGTCGCCGTCGATGAAGGCGGGCACGAAGGCGGTGCCGGTGAGCTCGCCGTCGGCGACGGACAGCTCCAGCACGCCGGTGTCGTTGCTGTAGGCGTCATCGCGGTACCAGAGGAAGTTGCCCAGACCGTAGGCCACATAGGAGTCGCCCATCCAGCCCTCGCCCTGGAGAAGGTGGGCGTGGGTGCCGACGATCGCGTCGGCGCCGGCCTCGGAGAGGCGCTTCGCCCAGTCCTTCTGCTCGTCGTTGGGGCACTTGTCGCCCTCGGTGCCCCAGTGCATCATCAGGATCACCACGTCGGCCCGCTCGGCGGCGTCCTCGACGGCGGCGATGAGCTGGTCCTCGTGTGCCACGTGGGCGATGCCGGGCTCGTCGTCGGTGGCCATCCAGGTGTCCCACAGCTCCCACACCTGGGAGGCGCCGACGAAGGCGACGCTGGTCCCTTTGAGGTCGACGACGTAGGGCTCCAGGGCCGCGTCGATGTCCGCTCCTGCGCCGAAGACGGGCATCCCGGACGCCTCGGCGGCGTCGAGGGTGTCGACCAGTCCGTCGCGGCCGTAGTCGAGCGTGTGGTTGTTGGCCAGGCTCACCAGGTCGACGCCGGCGGCCTTCACCGCCTCGTAGGCGGCGGGTGTCGTCTTGAACTTGTACTGCTTGGGCTGCCCGTCGTCGCTGTCGGTGACCGAGGTCTCGAAGTTGAGCATCGCGAAGTCGGCGCGGGTGAAGACCTCCGCGACCGGCCCGAAGACCGTCGCCGGGTCGGCGAGGAGGTCGGCGGTGCGTCCCATGAAGTGCGCGTCGCCGGCGATCGCGATCGTCGCCGCGCCTGGCGCGCCGGAGTCCTCCGGGGCCGCCGAGGACGACCCGGGCGTCACCGGCGGGGGAGTGGAGCCGCCGGAGGACGAACCGCACGCGGCCGTGCCGAGGATCAGCGCGGCGGCCGCCGTCGTGGCGAGGACTCTGCGCGTGGACTTGTCGAGTGGCACGCGGGCAGCATGGCACAGCGCGCCCCCGGGAGGGCGCGGCCGCTCCGGCGCGGGCTCAAGGTTGCGTAAATGTGACGCAGGTGACGTTCTGGAAAAGGCAGGCACTCGGTGCCACCTTGTCGCCCATCGATCAAGGCGGCGACATGGGCAAACGGCTTGACAGGTGGGAGCGCAACCATCCCGTGCCGAGGCCCAGCGTGGCCCACATTACGGTCCCTGACAGCGGTCCACCGCTTCACAAGGTTGACAATGGGGTTGTTACCGAAGGAGTGTGTGTCCGCCGGGCGACCCCCGGCACACAGTGTCGTCATGAATGACAGGGAGGTCGACATGACCACTTTCATCGAGGTGCCGCGCGGACTGGCCGGCGTGATCGTCACCGATACCGAGGTCGGCGACGTCCGCGGTGAAGAGGGTTTCTACCACTACCGGCAGTATTCGGCGATCGAGCTGATCGAGAAGCGCGACTTCGAGGACGTATGGCACCTCATGCTCAAGGGCGAACTGCCCACGGCTGAGCAGCGTGCCGCCTTCATCGCCGAGGTGACGCCGCTGCGCCACCTTCCGAAGGCCGTCGCCGACCTGCTGCCGGCGTTGTCGGGTTCGGTGCCGATGGAGGGCCTGCGCACCGCGCTGTCCTTCGCCGCCGCCCACCGCGGCATGAAGCCCCTGCTCGACATCGACGAGGAGACGCGCCTGGCCGACACGCTGTTCGCGTCGGCGCTCGTCCCCACGATCCTCACCGCTCTGCACCGCCTGCGTCACGGCATGCAGCCCATCGCGCCCCGCGATGACCTGCCCTACGCGGCGAACTACCTGTACATGCTCACCGGTGAGGAGCCCCGGCCCGAGCACGCCAAGGCCATCGAGGCCTACCTGATGTCGACCATCGACCACGGGTTCAACGCCTCGACCTTCACCGCCCGCGTCATCGCCTCCACCGGCGCCGACATCGGCGCGACCCTCGTCGGCGCCATCGGCGCGCTGTCCGGCCCGCTGCACGGCGGCGCCCCCAGCCGCGCCCTCGACGCCCTCGACGCGATCGGCTCGCCGGAGAACATCGACGAGTGGGTGCGCACGACCATCACCAACGGCGAGCGCATGATGGGCTTCGGTCACGCCGTCTACAAGACCGACGACCCGCGTTCGCTGATGCTGCGCGACGTCGCCACCAGTCTGGGCGGTCCGCGCGTGGAGTTCGCCAAGCAGGTCGAAAAGCGCGTCGTGGAGATCCTCGCCGAGCTCAAGCCGGGCCGCAACCTCTACACCAACGTGGAGTTCTACGCCGGTGTCGTCATGGAGGACTGCGGTGTCCCGCGCGACATGTTCACGCCGACCTTCGCCGCCTCGCGTGTGATCGGCTGGGCCGCGAACGTGCTGGAGCAGGCGAGGGACAGCAAGATCATCCGTCCTCGCGCCCGTTACACCGGTGAGGTCCCGCCGGTGCCGGTCCCCGCTCCTTAAGGGGTCCGCGAGAAGCGACGTCCGAGGGCCCGCACGGCGGTGGGAGACCATCGTTGTCCGGGCCTTCGCCGTGCCGGCGGCCGGAACCGGCGAGGGTCCGTCCGTCCACTTCGTACTGTTCGCCGTGAGGCGATCCCCGCCACCCTGAGCCACATCCACGGGACATCGGTGCGCCCGCCTAGCACAATGGCGAAATGAGACAGGCGGAGCCGACCGAGACCAAAGGGCCGCTCACGCGGGTGCCGAAACTGTTCGCCGCGCTCCTGGCGGTGGTCGCGTTCCTGTCGACGCTGGCCGCGTTCGGAAGCGCCCTGCGCCACCGGACCGGATCGATCCGCGAGGCCATCGAGTGGGTCTTCGTGCCCGTCCCGGCCAACCTCGCCTACGCGGCCTTCGTCGCCATCGTCGCCACGGCCGTCGCCCGCCGCAAGCGTCTGGCGTGGTGGCTGCTGGTCGTCTACTTCTTCGTGCAGCTCGCCCTCGGTTCGCTCATCGGCTGGTTCGCCGTGACCCGGCCCGAGGAGGTCTACGCCGAGGAGGCCGGCTCGGCCGTCGAGCGGCCCGGCTTCCTGATCCCGGTCCTCGCCGCCGGCATCGTGGTGTCGCTGCTGGCGATCGTGCTGCTCCTGGTCGCGCGCCGGGAGTTCTACGCGCGCGTGCAGCGCGCGAGCCTGTGGAAGGCCGCCGGGGTCTACGCGGTCCTGTTCGCCGTGTTCACCGCCCTGGGCTGGGCGCTGGTCGGCGTCTTCCCCGGCAGGGTCGCCCCGGCCGAGCGGCTGCCCTACACCGTCGAGCGCCTCCTCGGCGGGGTGTTCAAGTTCGACTGGGACCGCACGACCCACGCGCCCGGCTGGGTGAACCTGGTCATCGGGCTGTTCGGCGCGCTGGCGCTGCTGGCGTCCCTGCTGACCCTGTTCGGTTCGCAGCGCCGGGCCGCCGAGCACCTCCCCGACGAGGAGGTGCGGCTGCGGGCGCTGATCGCGAGCGACACCACCCCCGACTCCCTCGCCTACTTCGCCACCCGGCGCGACAAGTCGGTGATCCTCTCGCCGCGACGGGACGCCGCCATCGGCTACCGCACCGTCGCCGGCGTCTGCCTCGCCGCGGGGGATCCCGTCGGTGAGCCCGCCGACTTCCCCGCCGTCATCGCCGCCTGGCTGCGGCACGCCCGCGCCTACGGCTGGACACCGGCCGTGCTCGGCGCCAGCGAGCTCGCCGCGAAGGCCTACGCCGACGCGGGACTGCGGGTCCGCGAGATCGGCGACGAGGCGATCCTGCTGCCGGGCGACTACACCCTCGACGGCGCCGAGATGCGGCCCGTGCGGCAGGCCGTCGCCCGGGTCGAACGCCTCGGCTACACCGCGCGGATCCGGCGCCACCGCGACCTGTCGGCCGAGGAGACCCGCGAGACGATCCGGCGCGCCGACGACTGGCGCGACACCTCGACCGAGCGGGGCTTCTCGATGGCCCTGTCCCGGCTCGGCGACCCCGACGACGGCGACTGCCTGCTGGTCGAGGCGATCGATGGCGACGGGACCGTGCGGGCCATGCTGTCCTTCGTCCCCTGGGGCGACCGCGGCCTCTCGCTCGACCTGATGCGCCGCGACCGCGACGCCGACAACGGCCTCATGGAGTTCATGGTCACCTCGCTCGCCCGCGGTGCCGCCGAGCACGGCGTCGACCGGATCTCGCTGAACTTCGCGATGTTCCGCGCGGTCTTCGAAGACGGCGCCCGGATCGGCGCCGGCCCGATCCTGCGGGCCTGGCGCGGGTTGCTGATGTTCTTCTCCCGCTGGTGGCAGCTGGAGTCGCTGTACCGATCCAACCTCAAATACCGCCCGCAGTGGATGCCCCGCTACCTCTGCTACGGCGAGCGCCGCACCCTCCCGAAGGTCGGTGTCGCCGCGGCGATCGCCGAGGGGTTCGTGACGCCGCCGCGGCGGCGCGTCTCGATCGGCCGCGCGGCCGCGCCCTTCCCCCTGCCCGGACTGGCCGAGGCGATCGCGGCGAAGACGCCGGCGGCGGTGCCCGCCGCGGACCGCGCGGACCTCCCCGAGCAGACCCGCGTGCGGATCGAGAAGCTCGGCAGGCTGCGCGCGGCCGGCGTCGAGCCCTACCCGGTGGGCTACGACCGCTCCGACTCGTGCGCGGCCATCGCCGCGCGGCACGCCGGACTCGCGCCCGACACCCGCACCGGCGACCTGGTCCGCATCGCCGGCCGGGTCATGCTCCTGCGCCACCACGGCATGCTCATCTTCGCCACCGTCCGCGACTGGACCGGCGACATCCAGCTCATGGTCACCGGCGACACCGGCTTCGGCGCCTCCGTCGACATCGGCGACCACGTCGGTGTCGCCGGAGAGGTCGTCACCACCCGGCGCGGAGAACTGTCGGTGCACGCCGAGTCGTGGGCCTTGACCGCCAAATGCCTTCGCCCCCTGCCTGACAAGCACAAGGGACTGTCCGACCCCGAGGCCCGCGTCCGGCAGCGCCACCTCGACCTCATCGTCGACCGCGACTCCCGCGAGATCCTGCGCGCCCGCGGGGCGGCCGTCCACGCGCTGCGCTCGACCCTCAACGAACGCGCCTTCCTCGAAGTCGAGACGCCGATCCTCCAGCGGGTCCACGGCGGCGCCAACGCCAGGCCCTTCACCACCCACATCAACGCCTACGACATGCGCCTGTACCTGCGCATCGCCCCCGAGCTGTACCTCAAACGGCTGTGCGTCGGCGGAGTCGAGAAGGTCTTCGAACTCGGCCGCACCTTCCGCAACGAAGGCGTCTCCTTCAAGCACAACCCCGAGTTCACCATGCTGGAGGCCTACCAGGCTTACACCGACTACCACGGCATGCGCGAACTCACCGTCACCCTCATCCGCGACGCCGCGCGCGCCGCGCTGGGAACCACCGTCATCGTCCGCGACGGCGTCGAACACGACCTCGCCGGGGACTGGCCGGTCGTGACCGTCCACGACGCGATCTCGGCGGCATTGGGGGAGCACGTCGACCCGGGCACTCCGCCCGAACGCCTGCGCGCGCTCGCCGATGGTGCGAAGGTTCCCTACAACCCGACCTGGGGAGCAGGAGCGATGATCCTGGAACTCTACGAACGACTGGTCGAGCACCGCACGACCACGCCGACCTTCTACACCGACTTCCCGACCGAGGTGTCGCCGCTGACCAGGCAGCACCGGCGGGATCCGAGACTCGCCGAACGCTGGGACCTGGTGGCCTTCGGCACCGAACTCGGCACGGCCTACTCGGAGCTGATCGACCCGGTCGAGCAGCGCCGGCGGCTCACCGAGCAGTCCCTCCTCGCCGCGGGCGGCGATCCGGAGGCGATGGAGCTCGACGAGGACTTCCTCTCGGCGCTGGAGTACGCGATGCCCCCGACCGGTGGGCTCGGCATCGGCGTCGACCGGCTCGTGATGCTGCTGACCGGACGCGGGATCCGCGAGACGCTGCCGTTCCCGCTGGTGCGGCCGGCCGGTACGGGGGAGGGCCCGTGAGACGCAACACCGGATTCGCCGTCCTCATCATCGCGGCCCTGTCCTACCTGACCTGGATCTTCGGCGAGGCCCTCAACCCGGCGCTCGACCCGCTGCACTCCTACGTGAGCGAACTGGCCGCCGACGACCAGCCGCACGAATGGTTCTTCCGGATCGGCGACGTGCTGACCGGCTCGCTCGCCGGGACCGTGGCGATCCTGCGCGTGAAGGGCTCGCACGGCGCCCGCTTCGTCGGCTGGATCGGCGTCATCGTCTTCGGCATCGCCACCCTGCTCGACGCCGGTCCGTTCACGCTGACCTGCGCGCCGTCCATCGACGCCGAGTGCAAGGCCGCCGAACAGGCCGGGACGCTGCCCTTCCCCGACGACGTGCACACCGTCGCCAGCGTCATCGCGGCGCTCGCGCTCGTGGTCGCCGCCTTCGCGTTCGCCCTGCACAGCGGCAGCTTCGTCCGGTGGGGGCTGGCCGTGCTGCTCGCGGTGACCTCGCTCGTCGTGGCCGTGGCGGTGATCGCCGGGTGGGACATCGGTGTGGTGCAGCGCATTCAGCTCCTCGCCTTCTCCGCGTGGCTCGCCGCGCTCGGTTGGTGGCAGCGGTGCGAGCGGGCGTTATCGTCCTGCCCGGGCTCGGCGACGGCGCGTTCAGCTGGGCCGGCGTCCTACCGCGTCCGGGCCGGATCCTCGACCGCCTCGGCCTTCCGGGGCCGTTCACGCTCGACGGGGAAGTCGACCGGATCGCCCGCGCGGTCGGCGAGGGCCCCCCGCCCATCCTGGTCGCGCACTCGATGGCGGCCTGCTACGCCGAGGCCTACGCCCGCCTGCGTCCCGTCTCGGGCCTCGTCCTGATCGATCCGTCCTATGAGGACCGAACCCGCGCCGGCGAGGGCGATGTCCCCGGATGGGCGGCCGTGCTGAACCGGCCCGCGGTCGCCTGGCGGATCGGCCCGGTCCTGTGGAGCGTCACCGCGCTGGCCAATTCGCGCACGCGCATACCGGCGCGCGTCGCCCACGTCGGCCGGCAGCGGTACCGCGACCCGCGTGTGGTCGCCTCGGCGGTCGCGGAGTACTTCTCCTACGACCGGCTCAACGCCGACCTCATCGACCTGCGCCGCCGTACGGTGCCGCCGGAGGCGCCCGTCGTCATCCTCGCCGCCACACCCCGCGCAATGCCGATGCCCGCCGTGCCGCAAGTCCGTCTCTCCAAGATGTTTCCGCTGGCCGAGGTGCGCGTTCTGCCCGGCTGCGGGCACCTGGTGCACATCGACCGGCCCGGGGCGGTACGAGCCGCCATCGCCGCCGTGGAGGAGTGAGCGCTCATCGCGGGGAAGGACCCGTGGATCCTGCTCAGGGAGGAGGAGGACCCCCGCGACTCGGCGGCGGGGTCGTCCCGGAGAAGGAAGAACACTCGCGTGTACACCGATAGCGTCAGGGGCACATGAAGTCACGAGACAACGTCGCGTCCACGGCGTGCCCAGTAATCATCGGAGAGGTACATGTCTGAGTTCACCCCGCAAACGGCTCAGCCGGAGCGCAAGGTCACCCCCGGCACCGTCAACACGGCCGCCTACATCCAGTTCGCGATCCTCGCGCTGGCGCTCCTCGGCCTCATCTTCTCGATGATGTACGCCAAGGACAGTACCGACGCGGCCCTTGAGGAGCTCAAGCGTCAGCAGGCCCCGCAGGACGTGATCGACTCGATGGACAGCAGCAGCAGCTTCACGACCATCGGCGGCATCATCGGCCTCCTGCTCGCCGCCGCCTACGCCGTCCTCGGCGTCTTCAACCGCCGCGGCGTGAACGGCACCCGCATCGCCACGTGGGTCCTCAGCGGGATCTTCCTGCTCTGCGGTGCCGCCATGTTCGCCCTGACCGGCCTGGGCAGCGGCACCGTCAACGGCGTCGACTACGACAAGGTCAACGAGGCCGCCGCCGACGCCGTGCCGAGCTTCTACAACCTCTTCAGCTCGCTCAGCGGCATCCTGCAGATCGTCGGCTACCTCGCCGTCATCATCCTGCTCGCGCTGCCGGCCTCGAACGAGTTCTTCCGCAAGGCGCCGCCGCAACTCGTGCTGCCCGGTGACGAGATCAAGTAACACGGCACAGACGCAGACGGGTGGGCACCGCCGGGGAGGCGGTGCTCACCCTCGTCACTGGTGGCGTCCGGCGATCAGCTCCTGGAGCCAGATCTTGCCCCGGATGATCGGACGGCGCAGCCGCTTCTCCCGCCAGGTCGCCGCCGCCATCTTCCGCTCGCCGCGGCGCTTGCCGGGGCGGTAGCGCCACCGCGCCCACGGGGACCCGGGCCGCGCGAGGCGGACCGCCCCCACGTAGAGGAACAGCGGCACGAGCAGGCCGAGCAGGCCCGACCAGATCTTGCCCTTCAGAAGCGTGATCACCGCGAAGCCGAGGTTGAGCAGCGTCACGGCGATGCTCAAGGGGAGAGCGTAGGGCTCGCCGCGCAGGTCCAGGGAGTCGGCGACGCCGATCGGCCGGAAACCCAGCAGGAGCAGCCCGGTGAGGGCGACGGCGACGAACACCGCGTCGACGGAGGTGCGGCCCTCCTCCGACCAGTAGACGTCCTTGAGGTGGAGGATCAGCGAGAACTCGTCGAGGACGAGGGCCGCGCCGATGCCGAAGAGCGCGGCCATCACCGAGCGCCAGCCGACCAGTTCCTCGGGTACGGTCAGCCCCGCGACGCCGCCGATGAGCATGAAGACCACGCCGAACACGACATGGTGGATGTGCAGGCCTCCCGGCGTCACGTTGCCCGGCCACCACCGCACCTGCGCGCGGATGAGCCGCACGGACAGCCGGATGAAGCCGAAGCCGACGATCATGGCCACGAAGAAGCAGAAGAGGGGGACGAGTCCGGGCTCGATGATCGTGTTCCGGAACCAGGTGTGCACGTGATCAGTCTCGCCGGTGCCTGTGACGCCCGCGCGCGAATACCCGTGCTCGTGGCCGGGCTCCTACCGGCGCGTCCCCTCCAGGTACCGAAGGACCGCCGCCACACGCCGGTCGGTGCGGTCGTCGGGGGCCAGCTCCAGCTTGGCGAAGATGCTGCGGATGTGCTTGTGGACGGCGTTGGCGGTGACGAACAGGCGCTCGGCGATCGCCGTGTTGCCCAGCCCCTCGGCCATCGCCCCCAGCACTTCGCGCTCGCGGGCGCTCAGCCGGTCGAGCGGGTCGCCCGCCCGCCTCGCGGCGAACAACTGGGCCACCACGTCGGGGTCGATGGCGGTGCCGCCCGCCACGACGCGCTCCAGCGCGGTCACGAAGGTCTCCACCCGGCCGACCCGTTCCTTGAGCAGGTAGCCGATCCGGCCCGCACCGTCGGCGAGCAGGTCGGTGGCGAAGCTCTGCTCGACGTAGGCCGACAGGACCAGCACCGCCAGTCCCGGGTGCCGCCGCCGTGCCTCGACGGCGGCGCGGATGCCCTCGTCGGTGTGGGTCGGCGGCATGCGCACGTCGACGACGGCGATGTCGGGCCGGTGCTCGTCGATGGCGGTGAGCAGGCCGGCGGGCTCGCCGACGGCGGCGACGACGTCGAAGCCCTCCCCGGCCAGCAGCAGCGAGAGCCCTTCGCGCAGGAGGGCGTCGTCCTCGGCGATCACGATCCGCATGGCAGCTCCACGTCGATGATTGTCGGCCCGCCTGCCGGGCTGGTGATGCGCGCGGTCCCGTCGTGCGCCGAGACGCGCCCTTTGAGACCGCGCAGACCCGAGCCGCGTTGCTCCTCGGCGCCGCCCCCGCCGTCGTCGGAGACCTTGACGCGCAGCACGTTCCCGTCACGGCGGACGGCGACCGAGGCGTGCGTGGCGCGGCTGTGCTTCGACACGTTGGTGAGGGCCTCGGCGACCACGAAGTAGGCCGTGGCCTCGACGGAGGTCGGGCAGCGGCCGGGGATGTCGACCTCCACGTCGCAGGGGACCGCGCAGCCCGCGGCGAGCGCGGCGAGGGCGCCGTCGAGACCGCGCTGGTCGAGGATCGGCGGGAGGATCCCGCGGATGACCGCGCGCAGTTCGGCCAGCGCCTCCTCGGCGCCGGTCTGCGCGCGTTCGAGCAGCGCGTCGGCGGCGGCGGGGTCGCGCGCGACGGCACGCCGCGCCGCGCCGGTGAGGACGGCGACGCCCACCAGCCGGTTCTGCGCGCCGTCGTGGAGCGCGCGCTCGATGCGGCGCAGTTCGGCGGTGTGCGCGTCGAGGGCGGCGGCGCGGGTCGCGGTCAGTTCACTGATCCGGGCCGAGAGGTCCACATCGGACCGCGGTGACAGGTAGCGGCGGCCCATCGCGTCGGACAGCCGGGCCAGGGGAGGCAGGAGGACCACCGACAGGAAGATCCACACCGGGCTGGCCACCGCCACCGCGATCGCGCCCGTCCAGCTGACGACCTCGATGCCGAAGGCGCCGCCGGCCTCACCGTGGGGGACCAGCGTCCACCACAAGGGGATGGTCGCGTCGCGGACCGCGCTCAACGGCAGCGCCAGCCCGATCGTCGAGACGAAGAAGAAGCACATTCGCAGCACCAGCCACAGCAGGTCGCGGCGGGTCGCCGGGTCGGCGAGTGCGGTGCGCATGGTCGGGCCCCACCCCTCGGGCAGCGGCCGGTAGGGGGAGGGGACCGGGGGACCGGTGCTCGACAGGTGCGCGCGCTCACGGTCGGCGATGGCGCGAACGAATTTCAGCGCATAGGGCAGCGCGGGCAGGCCGACGCTGATCAGCGAGGTCGCCGCCACCACGAGCAGGCCCACCACGGCGGCCATCGCCGCCATCGATGTGACCAGCCCGGCGCCCAGGCGAAGCCACGCCGCGACGGCCGCCCTCAGACGGCCCCGCAGCCAGTGTCGCGAGCTCTCCTCCACGGCCGTCACGGTACGTCGCGGCAGGCCGGCCGTCTCGTCCGGCGGCCTCCGGGGACCGAAAAGTACAGCAGGCGCTACCTGGAAACGGTAATCAGCTGTATCGGCAGGCCGCCGTCGGCTCCATAGCGTGGTCGGCATACCCGGAAGAACCCCCGACCAGCGATTGGACGACGATGAGCGACCCGTACCGGATCACCGACGCACCAGCCCCACCGAACCGCGACCGCGCCGAATCCCGCCCCGGGCGCACCGCGCTGCGCTCGCTGCTGTGGATCGTGATGATCGCCGCCGTCGGCGGCAACGTCACGTCGAACCTCTTGGGCCGCGATCTCATCGGCATCCTCTGCGGCAGTGTCGGCGTCGTCTGCATCGTCGCCCTGGTCGTCTCCCACGTGAAGGGACGCCGCCGGTGAGCGCCGAACACGCCGTGGTCCTGCGCGGAGTCACCCGCGCCTACAAGGGCGGTGTGCTCGCCCTCGACGACGTCTCGCTCCAGGTTCCGCGCGGCGCCTTCCTCGCCGTGATGGGCCAGTCCGGTTCCGGCAAGAGCACTCTGCTCCACTGCGCCTCCGGCCTCGACGTGCCCACGTCGGGCAGTGTCACGGTCGGCGGGATCGAGATCAGCGCGCTCAAGGAGGCCCGCCGGGCGGTGGTCCGCCGCGAGCGGGTCGGCTTCGTCTTCCAGTCCTACAACCTCGTGCCCTCCCTCAACGTCCAGCAGAACATCACCCTCCCGCTGCGGCTCGCCGGGCGCGAGCCGGACCGGCGGTGGCTCGACGGGCTCGTGCGCAGGGTCGGTCTCGACGGCCTCCTGCACCGCGCGCCGTCGCAACTCTCCGGCGGACAGCGGCAGCGCGTCGCCGTCGTGCGCGCCCTGGCCGCCCGTCCCGCCGTCGTCTTCGCCGACGAGCCGACCGGCGCCCTCGACTCCGCCAACGCCGCACAGATCCTCGACCTGCTGGCCGCTCTCGCCGAGGACCTCGGTCAGACCGTCGTGATGGTGACGCACGATCCCGCGGCGGCCGCCCGCGCCCACGACACCGTCGTCATGGCCGACGGCCGGATCACCGAGGTGCTCAAGGGCGCCGGCGCCGGCGAGCTCGCCGCGCGTCTCGGCCGGGCGTGGGCGGGGGCGGCGGCATGAGGAAGCTGCTCCCCATCGCCCTGTCGATGTCCCGCCGCCGCGTCGGCGGCCTGATCGCCGTGGCCGTCGCCGTCCTGTTCGGGGCCGCCGCGGTCACCGCCACCGCGAGCCTCGCCGAGACCGGCCTGCGCGGGCAGGCGCCGACCGGGCGGCTGGGGTCGGCCGACATCCTCGTCGCCGCGCCGCAGACGGTTGAGCAGGTGGAGGACATCGACGTCCCCCTCCCCGAACGCGCTCCGGTCCCCGCCGGACTCGTCGCGAGCCTGGCCGGACTGCCCGGCATCACCCACGCCGTCGGCGACCTGAGCTTCCCCGCCACCGTGCTCCACGACGGTGAGCCCGTCGCCTCCGGAGGCGGACACGGCTGGTCCTCGGCCGCCCTCCCCGCACTGCCGGAGCTCACCGGGGAGGCCCCCACCGCCCCCGACCAGATCGCCGTCGACGCGGCCACCGCCGACGCCCTCGGCGCCCGGCCCGGCGACCGCGTCGAGGTCGTCGCCGGTGGACAGCGCACCGTCTACGTGCTCACCGGCATCCTGGAGAGCGCCCCACCGGGCGCCTACTTCCCCGACGCCACGGCCGCCGTGCTCGCCGGCCGCGTGGGCGAGGTCGACCTCATCGCCCTGTGGTCGGACCCGGAACACGGTGGGCGGGCCGCCGACGAGGTCCGCGCCGCTCTCGCCGGAAGCGGCCTGACCGTCGCCACCGGAGGCGATCGCGGCGACGTCGAATCACTCGCCGCCGGCGCCGGCCGGGGCCTGCTCATCGCCCTGTCGGGCGCGCTGGCGGGCGTGATCCTCATGATCGTCGGCTTCATCGTCACCGGCGCCCTCGCCGTCGGCGTCGCCGGACAACGCCGCGACCTGGCGCTCCTGCGGGCCGTCGGCGCGACACCCCGGCAGGTGCGCACCCTCGCGGCGATCCAGGGCACCCTGGCGACCCTCGTCGTTCTGCCGCCCGGCATCTTCGGCGGTTACCTGCTCGCGAGCCGTGCCCGCGAATGGTTCGTCGAACTCGGCGTCATCCCGCCCGAGCTGCCGCTGGTCACCGGTCCGGCCCCGGCCGCCGTGGCCGCGATCCTCTTCGTCGCGATGGCCGGCCTCGCCGCGAGGGGAGCGGCGATGCGGGTCTCGCGGATGCCCGCCACCGAGGCCGTCGCGCAGACCGAGACCGAGCCGCGCCAGGCCTCGCGCGTGCGGACCGCCATCGGCCTCGCGCTGATCGGCCTGGCCTTCGTCATGTCGGCGGTGCCGCTGTTCCTCCGCAGCCTGGCCGGCGTCGCCGGAACCGGCACGGCCGGGATCGTCGCCGTCATCGGGCTGACCCTCGCCGGGCCGGCGATCCTGCGGGAGTCCGCGCGATTCCTCGCCGGCCGCCTCGCCCGGGGCAAGGCGACCGCGGGCTGGCTGGCCGCGCAGAACCTGCGCGCCTACGCCTCCCGGGGAGCCGGCGCACTGACCGGCCTGGCCATGGCCGTGACCCTGGCGATCACCTACACCTTCGCCCAGACCTCCCCGCAGGCCGCCGTCGAACAGGATCTCGACGACAGCGACCTCGGCGCCGTCGTCGTCACCGCGCCCGCGCTCGGCGGAGTCCCCGACTACGCCCTCGACGCCCTGCGCGCCATCCCCGGCGCGCAGGTCGCCGTCCGCGACACCACCACCGTGCTCTTCCCGCATCTTGAGGACGGCAAGGAGCGGGCCGACGCCCACCCGGCCACGGTCCTGGGCGCCGACGCCGAAGGACTCGTCGACCTCGGCGTCGAGGAAGGCGCCATGAGCGCGCTCACCGGCGACACCGTGGCCGTCGCCGGCACCTTCGCGTTCTGGCACGATCTCGCGCCCGGCGAGACCACCGAGGTGATCCTCGCCGACGGCACCCGCACCGACGTCACCGTCGCGGCCGTCTACGACCGCGAACTCGGCTACGGGAACTTCGTGCTCTCGCCCGACGTCGCCTACCCCTCCGGCTCGCTCTACGAGTCCGTCCTCGTCGGCGGCACCGACCCCGGTACCGTCCGGGCAGCGCTCGACGGCGTGCCCGGAGCAGTCGTCGGCGATGGACCCCGTGAGGTCGCCGCCGAGGTGACCCCGCAGATGTGGCTCAACTTCGTGGTGGTCGGCGGCCTGCTCGGCTACGTCCTGCTCGGCGTGACCAACAGCCTGGTGGCCGCGACGGCCCGGCGCGGCGGGGAGTTCGGCGCGCTGCGCTTCGCCGGCGCGAGCCCCGCCCAGCTGCGGGCGATGATCCGCCGGGAGGGCCTCTGGTACGGGCTCGGCGCCTGCGCGGCCGGTCTGGTGCTCTCGGCCCCGCCGATGCTGTTCCTCGGCGTCGGGCTGCTCGGCACGCCGATCGCGGCCGGGCCGTGGTGGGTGCCTCCGGCGGTGTGCGCGGTGGTGATGGCGACGGCCTACGCGGCCACGGTGCTCCCGGCCCGGCGGGTGCTGCGGGGGGTGGCGGGCGCTTAGGGCTCGTCCTGTGGGTCTTGTGTGCCCCGCTGTGATCCACCGGACGCGCCCTGAACCTCCGCCAGTTCCCCTGGGCGCGGTAGCCCGCGGAGGTGGCGGCTCAGCGTCGCGAGGGCCGCCACCAGCGTCACCCCGCCCATCACGCCGAAGGCGGCCGGCGGCCCGCCGAGGTCGAAGACCGTTCCGAACAGCAGCGGGGCCAGCGGCTGGAGACCTTGGGCGAGGAAGGCGGCCCCGGCGCTGACCCGGCCCTGCAGTTCGTCGGGCGTGCCGGAGACGACGTAGGTGAAGACGAGGGTGTTGAGCGCGGGCACGAAGAACGTGATCGCGCAGCAGAGCACGGCGATCGCCAGTGTCCCGGGGATCACGCCGAGCGCGGCGACCAGGAACGGCACGCAGAAGGCCAGGCCGATGATCAGCGGCGTCGGGCGGGCGGACTTGAGGATGCGTCCCGACATCAGCGCGCCGAGCAGCCCTCCGACGGCGATCACGGCGGCGAGGACACCGATGGCCGTGTCGGCGACGCCGCGCTTGTGCCAGGTGGCGATCAGGATCAGGTGGAAGCCGCCGAAGGCGAAGTTCACGCCCATCGCCCACAGCATCAGCATTCGCAGGCGGCGGTCGGCGAACAGGTGCCGCAGCCCGGCGGTCAGGTCGCCGAGGGCGGGGCGCCGGGCGGAGGTCGCCGACCGTTTCCCTTGCAGCGGCCGGCGGATGAACAGCAGCGCGATGGTGCCGAGCACGAAGGTGATCGCGTCGAAGACGAAAGGCACCGCCCGGCCGAGGCTCAGCAGCCAGCCTCCGATCGGGGGCCCGGCAAGTTCGGCGCCGAACATGCGGGCCTGGTTCTGGGCCATCGCCTCGGGCAGCTGCGAGGGCGGGACGAGCTGCTTGAGGGCGGCGGCCGCGGCCGGGTTGAACAGCGCGCCGAAGAAGGCGGAGACGATCGCGGTGCCGATGATCAGCGGGATCGACGCGAATCCGTTGAGGACCGCGAAGGCGAGCACCCCGAGGGCCGTCGCCCGGGCGAGGTTGCCGGTCATCATGATCGCCCGGCGGTTGCCCCGGTCGGCGAGGAGCCCGGCGGGCAGCGCGGTCAGCAGGGCGGTCAGCAACTGGGCGGCGCCGAGCATGCCGGCGTACCCGGCGCTGCCGGTCACCGCCAGCATGATCAGCGGGTAGGCGAGCTCGCTGACCTCGTTGCCGAGTGTCGAAACGGCGCGGCCGCTCCAGAGGATCTGGAAGTCGCGGTTGCGGCGGAGGGGGACCGGTGGCGCGGGAACCGGCGCGGCAGGCGGCGCCGGTGCCCGCATGGGTGCTTCGGCGGTGAGCGTGCTCATTCGGCGGCGACTTCCTCGGGGCGGGGGAGGTTGCGGACCGGGCGGGTGAGGGTGAACAGGGCGGCGACGAGGGCGGTGGCCGCCATGACCGAGAAGGCGAGGGTCGTGCCCCGTGCGTCGTAGAGGGTTCCGGCCACGACCGGCGCGATCGGGGAGATGAGCATGGACAGGAAGTTCGCTCCGGCGCCGACGCGCCCTTGAAGCTCGTCGGGGGTGCCCGAGGCGATGTAGGTCCAGCCTACGGAGTTCAGCGCGGGCAGGAAGAACCCGACGAGCGCGGAGACGATCGCCAGCGGGAAAACGCCGGGCAGCAGCCCCATCGAGAGGAACATCAGCGGGAGCGACCAGGCGAGGCCGATGACGAGGTGGCTCGGCCGGGTCCGCCTGATGATGAAGGGGGCGAGCATCGCTCCGAGCAGGCCGCCGACGGTGCCGGTCGCGGCGAGCAGGCCCACGGTCGCCTCGGAGGCGCCCCGGTCGCGCCAGGTGGCGATGAGCACGAGGAAGAAGCCGCCGAGCGCGAGGTTGATGCCCATCGACCACAGCAGCAGGTTGCGCAGCATGGGCTTGGCGAACAGGTAGCGGATGCCGGCGGTGGCTCCGCGCCAGTGGGACTCCCGGACCTTCGGCTTCTCGCGCGGGGCCTGGAGCGGCTTGCGGATGAGGAGGAGGGCGCAGGCGGCGACGAGGTAGGTGATCGCGTCGACCACGAAGGGGATGCTGCGGCCGACGGCGAACAGCCAGCCGCCGACGGGCGGGCCGATCAGCGCCGTCGCGCGCATCCGGGCCTCGTTCTGGGCCTGGGCGCTGGTCATCTGGCTCGCCGGGACGAGCTGCTTGAGGGCGGCGGTGGAGGCGGGGTTGAACAGCGCGCCGAACATCGACGACAGGACGGCCGAGCCGATGATGAGGGGGATCGTCGCCCAGCCCCCGTACACGGCCAGCGCGACGGTGCCGAGGATCAGCGCGCGGGCGAGGTCGCTGACGATCATGATCGTGCGGCGGTTGACGCGGTCGGCGAGCAGGCCGGCGGGGAGGATCGCGACGACCTGCACGGCGATCTGGCCGGTGGCGAGGAGGCCGGCGTAGCCGGCGCTGCCGGTGAGGGCGAGCATCAGCAGCGGGTAGGCGATCCCGGCGACCTCCTGGCCCAGTCCGGCGACGGCGCGCCCGCTCCACAGCAGCTGGAAGTCGCGGTTGCGCCGGAGCGGGGTCACGGGCGCTGTCTTTGGAACGTCAGTACTGACGTCCTTAGTGTCAATCACGGCACTAGGCATGACGTCATTCTGACGTCTGTCTGTGTCGTGCGTCAAGTCCGAGGGGATAACGAGATCGTTTCGGCTCGGCCGCGGGCGTCACCGGCCCACCGCGACGGCGTTATACACAGTGGACGGTCCCGCGGGTGCGGACCGCGAACCCCGGTCGGCCGTTACCCGCGCCGGTGGGTGCCGAGCCGATCTAAGGTGCATGAGTGGCGAAGAGTCTCTACCTCGCGGCCCTCGACGCGGCCAGCGGCAAGTCGACCGTTGCGCTCGGTCTCACCGAGCTCCTTTCCCGCCAGGCGGGCGTGGTCGGGGTGTTCCGGCCGGTCACCCGCGGCGGAGGTGAACGCGACCCCCTGATCGAACTCCTCCGCGACCGCTTCAAGCTCGCCGCGCCCTACGAGGACTGCGTCGGCGTCACCTACGACGACGTGCACGCCGACTCCGAGGACTCCATCGGCCGGATCGTCGAACGCTTCCACGCGCTCGCTGCGCACTGTGACGTCGTACTGGTGGTCGGCACCGACTACACCGACGTCGCCTCGCCCACCGAGTTCGAGTTCAACCTGCGTGTCGCGGTCAACCTCGCCGCCCCCGTCCTGCTCGTGGTGACCGGCGCCGACCGCTCGCCCGCCGACATCGCCGCCGCCGTGGCCCTCGGCCGAGCCGAGGCCGGCTCCTCGCACGCCGCCGTCTGCGGTGTGGTCGTCAACCGTGTCGCGCCCCGCCACCTCACCGAGGTCCGCGAACGCCACGCCGCCCCCGCCGACGACGTGTGGGTCCTGCCCGAGACGCCCGCGCTGACCGCGCCGACCGTCGGCGAGCTCGCCGACGCCTGCGGGGCCGAACTGATCGCCGGTGAGCGCGACATGCTCGGCCGCGAGGCGGCCGGGCTGCTCGTCGGCGCCATGACCCTCCCGAACCTCATCGACCACCTCGTCGACGGCGCCGTGGTCATCACCCCCGGCGACCGCATCGAACTGCTCCTCGGCCTGCTCGTGGCACACCACGCCGTGGGCGTGCCCAACGTCGGCGCGGTCGTCCTCACCGGCGGCCTGCGCCCGCCGCTCCAGATCCGCCGCCTCCTCGCCGGCGTCGACGCGCGCCTGCCGATCCTGCTCACCGAGGCCGACACCTTCGAGACCGCCACACGCCTCGACGCCGTCCGGGGCACCATGACCGCCGAGTCCGACGGCAAGATCGCCACCGCCCTCGGCCTGTTCGCCGCCAACGTCAACGAGGGCGTCCTCCTCGACCGCATGCGCCTGGCACTGTCCCCGGCGGTCACACCGCTGATGTTCGAGCACCGCCTCGTCGAACGCGCCCGCGCCGCCAAGCGCCGCATCGTCCTCCCCGAGGGCACCGAGCCCCGCATCGTCCGCGCCGCCGACATCATCCTGCGCAGGGGAGTGGCGGACCTGACCCTCCTCGGCGACCCCGCCGAGGTGCACCGCCTCGCCGGGCAGCTCGGCGCCGACCTGTCCGGCGCCACCGTCACCAGCCCCTTCGACCCCGAACTCCGCGAACGCTTCGCCTCCGAGTACGCCCGCATCCGCGCCCACAAAGGGGTCACCGCCGAACAGGCCCTCGACATCGTCACCGACGTCTCCTACTTCGGCACGATGATGGTCCAGGACGGGCTCGCCGACGGCATGGTCTCCGGTGCCGCGCACACCACCGCGCACACCATCCGCCCGTCCTTCGAGATCATCCGGACCCTCCCGGGCACCGAGGTGGTCTCCAGCGTCTTCTTCATGTGCCTCGCCGACCGCGTCCTCGTCTACGGCGACTGCGCCGTCATCCCCGAACCCACCGCCGAGCAGCTCGCCGACATCGCCGTGTCCTCGGCGGTCACCGCCGAGGCCTTCGGGGTCGATGCGCGCGTGGCGATGCTGTCCTACTCCACCGGCGCCTCCGGCTCGGGAGCCGACGTCGACCGGGTCCGCGCCGCCACCGCCATGGTCCGCGAACGCGCCCCGGGCCTGCCCGTCGAGGGCCCCATCCAGTACGACGCGGCCGTCGACGCCGGAGTGGCCTCCACGAAGCTGCCCGACAGCGAGGTCGCCGGACGCGCGACGGTGTTCGTCGTCCCCGACCTCAACACCGGCAACAACCTCTACAAGGCAGTCCAGCGCAGCGCGGGCGCCGTCGCCGTCGGTCCGGTCCTCCAGGGACTGCGCCGGCCCGTCAACGACCTCTCGCGCGGCGCGACCGTGCACGACATCGTCAACACCGTCGCCCTCACCGCCGTACAGGCACAGATCACCGCCGAGGGAAGCCGAAGCTAAGGAGACTCGGTGTCAGCCAAGGTTCTCGTCGTCAACTCGGGTTCGTCCTCCATCAAGTACCAGCTCCTCGACATGCCCGAAGGCGTCCCCGTGGCCGGAGGCGCCGTCGAGCGCATCGGCGAACCCGACGGGCGCGTCACCCACCACGGGCCCGGCGGCACCGAGGAACGCGACGAACCCGTCGCCGACCACGCCGCCGGGATGCGCGCCATGCTCCACTCCTTCGCCGCCGCCGGTCCCGACCTCTCCACGGTCGAGCTGACCGCCGTCGGCCACCGCGTCGTCCACGGCGGAGAGCGCTTCACCCGGCCGACCCTCGTCACCGACGAGGTCTGCGAGGTCATCTCCGACCTGAGCGCGCTCGCCCCGCTGCACAACCCCGCCAACCTGCGCGGCATCCAGGTCGCCCGCGAGGTGTTCCCCGATGTGCCGCACGTCGCGGTGTTCGACACCGCCTTCCACGCCACGCTGCCCCCGCACGCCTACACCTACGCCGTGCCGAAGGAGTGGCGCACCGAGCACGGCGTCCGGCGCTACGGCTTCCACGGCACCTCCCACGCCTACGTCTCGCGCCGGGCCGCCGCGCTGCTCGACAGCGAACCGGCCGGCGTCAACGTGATCGTGCTGCACCTCGGCAACGGCGCCAGCGTCTCGGCGGTTCGCGGCGGGGTCTGCGTGGACACGTCGATGGGCCTCACCCCGCTGGAGGGCCTGGTCATGGGCACCCGCAGCGGCGACATCGACCCGGCGATCGTGTTCCACCTGCGCCGCACCGCTGGCCTCGACGTCGACCAGCTCGACGACGCCCTCAACAAGCACAGCGGACTGCTCGGCCTGACCGGCGTCAACGACATGCGCGAACTGCTCAAGCTCGTCGACGGCGGCGACCCCGACGCCGAACTCGCCTTCGAGGTCTACTGCTACCGGATCCGCAAGTACGTCGGCGCCTACACCGCGGCCCTCGGCCACGTCGACGCCATCGTGTTCACCGCCGGAGTCGGCGAGCACAACCCGCTGGTCCGCGCGACGGCCCTCAAAGGACTCGGCGACCTCGGCATCCGGCTCGACGCCGACCGCAACGACCGCAACGAGCCGATCGTCTCCGCGCCCGGGTCACCGATCGCGGTCCTGGTCGTGCCCACCAACGAGGAACTCGAGATCGCCGAGAGCGTGCTAGGTGTGGTCGGCGGAGGCTGAAAGGCGTCTTGTGCGTGCCCTAGGACACGGCCTGGCCCCGCCTGGCCCCCCGGCGCTGGACCCCGGCCTCGTACAGCGCGATCGAACCGGCGTTGGCGGCGTTGAGCGAACTCGCCGTACCGCCCATCGGGATGCGCACCAGCACGTCGCACGACTCCCGCCACGCCTGGCTCAGGCCGGCCGTCTCGTTGCCGACCAGCAGCAGCGTCGGGCCGCTCAGGTCGGCCTCGGCCAGCTCGACCTCACCCGCCTCGTCGGTCCCCACGATCCGCAGCCCCGGCTGCGCCCGCGCCCACGCCAGCACCTCGGTGTGGGAGGCCGCGCGCACCGTCGGCACCGCGAACAGCGAACCCGTTGAGGCACGCACGCACTGCGGGTCGTAGACGTCGGCGGCGTGCCCGGTCACCACGACCCCGGCGGCGCCGAAGGCGTCGGCCGAGCGGATCAGCGAACCGATGTTGCCCGGATTCGTCGGCCGGTCGAAGACCGCCCCGAGGAAACCCGGGCCGACCTCGATCCGGGCGAAGTCGTCGGCGGGCACGGCCGCCACCGCGATCAGCTCCGGCGGCTCCTCGGGCCGCTCGCCGAGTTCAGCGATTAGCTCGGGTGCGACGTCCACCACCGGCACACCGGCCTCGTCGAGGACCCCCGAGGCCCAGTCCGACATCCGCCGCCCGTCCTGCCGCAGCAGCGTCACCAGCGGCCAGCCCGTGCTCACCGCGAGCGTGATCGGCCGGACCCCCTGCACCAGGAACTCCCCGGCACGCTGGCGCTTCTTCCGGTTCGACAACAGCGTCTGCCAGTGCTGAAAGGTCGCGTTGCGCCGACCCACGTGCAGCCCGCCCACCCTTGACTCCCCTCGCCGCTCGATCGCCCAAGACTACGGGCCGGATCATCGCCCGCCGCGACCGAGCGGGAAGGACGGCGGTTATGGTCTGCCTATGCGTGATCTTCTATTGACCGGAGACGCGCTCACGGTAGAAGACGTCGTCGATGTCGCACAACGCCGTGCGCGTGTTTCACTGGGCCCCGGGCTCGCCGAACGGATGGCCCCGAGCAGGGGCGTCGTCGTCGACGCCGTCAGCCGCAAGGACGTCGTCTACGGCGTCACCACCGGGTTCGGCGCGCTCGCCGATACCACGATCGGCGCCGACGACCTCGCCGCCCTCCAGTTCGCCCTCGTGCGCAGCCACGCCGCCGCCGTCGGCAGGCCCCTCCCCGACGAGGTGGTCCGGGCGCTGCTCCTCCTGCGCGCGCGCACCCTGTCGGCCGGGCACTCCGGCGTCCGCGTCGACCTGCCCGCGCTGTTCATCGCCCTCCTCGACCGCGACCTGCTCCCCGTGATCCCCGAGAAGGGCTCCGTGGGAGCCTCCGGCGACCTCGCGCAGCTCGCGCACCTCGCACTGCCCCTCATCGGCGAAGGCCGCCTCAAGGCACCCGGCGACCCCGCCGAGGGCCGCCCCGCGGCCGAGGTCCTCGCCGAGCACGGCCTCACCCCGCTGGCGCTGGAGCCGAAGGAGGGCCTGTCCCTCATCAACGGCACCGAACCGATGCAGGCCGTACTGGCCCTGGCGATCGTCGCGGCCGAGGAACTGTGCGCCCTCGCCGACATCGGCTGCGCCATGTCCGTCGAGGCCCTCTTCGGCACCGACCGCGCCTACGACGAACGCGTCCAGGTCATCCGCCCCCACCCCGGACAGCTCGACTCGGCCGCGAACCTGCGCGCCCTGCTCGCCGACAGCCCGCTCCTGGCCAGCCACCGCTGGTCCGACCACGCCGTGCAGGACTCCTACTCGCTGCGCTGCGCCCCGCAGGTCCACGGCTCCGCCCGCGACCTCATCGCGCACTGCCGCCGCGTCCTCACCATCGAACTCGGCTCCATCGTCGACAACCCCGTCGTCGTCACCGACAACAACGGCGGCTACGAGGTGATGAGCACCGGCAACTTCCACGGCCAGCCCATCGCCTTCGCCGCCGACGCGCTCGCCATGGCCGTCGCCGAGCTCGGCAGCATCGCCGAGCGGCGCGTCTACCGGATGCTCGACCCGGCGACCTCGCGCGGTCTCCCGCCGTTCCTCGCGCCCGACGCCGGCACCAACTCCGGCTTCATGCTCGCCCAGTACACCGCGGCCAGCGTCGTCAGCGAGAGCAAGGTCCTGTGCCACCCGTCGAGCGTCGACTCGATCGTGACCTCGGGAAACCAGGAGGACCACGTGTCGATGGGCTGGCACGGCGTCCGCAAGGCCCACGAGGTCATCGACAACACCCGCACCGTCCTGGCCATCGAGATCCTGTGCGCCTCCCAGGCCCTCGACCTGCGCTCCGACATCGCCGAACCCGGACCGGCCACCGGCGCCGTGCACCGGCTCGTACGCCGCGACGTCGAGCCCATGATGGTCGACCGCGAGATGGCCTCCCAGATCGAGGCGGTGCGCGCGATGCTGAGCGAAATCGTCTCGTGCGCCTCGGCGGTGGTGGATACGCTCCGCTGATGAATCTTCGCGAAGCCACCCCCGAGGAGAACGCGTCCTGGGAGAGCGACTGGACATCGCGCCTGGAACCGGGCAACAGGCAGGCCGAGAACCGCGCCCGGGCGATCAAGGCCCCCGTCTACATGCTCGAAGCCGACGGCGAGACCGTCGGTGCGCTCGCCCTGACGCTGGTCAAGGCCGGTGAGAGCACCGAGACGATCCTGACCGACGTGCTGATCGACCCCGCCCACCGCCGCAAGGGCCACGCCAGGGCCGCCCTCGCGCTGGCTCTCGCCTGGGGACGCGAGCAGGGCTCCCGTGCCCTCAACATCGGCTACCGGGGCGACGACCCCGCCGCCGAGGCTCTGTTCGGCGAGTACAAGCTCATCGCCCAGCACATGGGCATCGACCTCGACGGGAAGCGCGAGCTGCCCGCCGGGATCGTCGCCGAGCCGCTGACCGGCGCGGCCTACGACGAGTGGCACGAGCACTCCGTCGTCGGGTATGCCGAGATCACCGCCGCGTCGAGTTTCGGGACCTACGAGGAGGCCTACGAGCGGTCGGTCAGGGAGTTCGGTGAGCTACTGCCGCAGGGACCCGACACGCCGGGCCACTCACTGGCGCGCCTGACCGTCGACGGCGAGACCGTCGCCACGATCTGGGTCAAGCACGGCTACCAGCCGGACACGTCCTTCGTCTTCGACGTGGAGTCCTCCGCCGAGCACCGCGGCAAGGGCTACGGTCGTGCGGCGATGTGGCACGGGGAGAACCTCGCCATGGCCGCGGGGGACGGCCGGATGATGCTGAACGTGCACGGGCACAACTCCGTCGCGATCAATCTCTACGCCAAGCTCGGGTACGAGGTCGTGCGGCGCTACCGCGGCGCCGACCTCACGGCCTGAACAGGCGGGCGCCGTCCTCCCCGGGCGGCGCCCCGTCGGTTCTAGCGCTCGCGTTCGGCCAGCAGCCGCGTGAGGGCCGCGTCGACGTCCAGGTGCTCCGATTCGCGTCCGCGCGGGACCACGCCGTACGTGCGCCGCAGGAAGCGGGTGAGCACGTTGCGCGGTACCTCGAACAGCGCGTTGCCGTCGGGAGACGACAGCGCCAGCGCCATCGCCTCTCCTCGCGGTGTGCTCCACGGCCACACCCGCACGTCGCCGATGCCCGAGGGCTCGGTGAGGCCGGTGGACAGCAGCTCGCGGGCGAAGGACCAGCTGATCGGCTCGCCGCCCTCGCCATCGGGGTGGAACACCACGTGCACGGCGTAAGGATCGCGCTGGTCGTAGCGTAGGCTCGCCCGCACGGCGAGGGTGGCGAAATCGGGCGCGACCAGGCGCATCGACGTGTCCACCTCGATGGTGACCGGTTGTGTCGTAGCCATGTCTGCCCCCCGGCACTTGGGCGGGCCCTTCCCGGAGCCCACCATCTGTTCACTTGTGGTCTTACCACCCACGAAGGGCCCGCGCCCGCTGATCGCTCGGACTTGGAAAAACACGTCCGGGTGAAGTACCCACGGACCATCTCAAACCGGACTGTCGGGTTCTTGTCCCCGACAAAAACGGTACCGTCAAAAAGATCCGCAAGAGGGGTGATCAATGAGAGACGGAACGGCCGCCGAAGAGTCGAAGGCTCCGCCGGCCGAGGCGACCGAGGAGCCCAGGACGGGCATCCACGGGCGTCTCGACCGCGTGCGCCGAACCCGCTCGGGCCGGCTCACGCTCAAAATAGTCATCGGCATCGCCGGATTCGCGGTGATGGCACTCGGCTTCGTGCTCATCCCCTTCCCCGGCCCCGGCTGGGCGATCGTGCTCGCCGGGCTGGCGATCCTGGCCCTCGAGTTCGCCTGGGCCCACCGCCTGTTCACCTTCACCAAGCACCAGCTCACCCGCTGGCTGCACTGGGTCGGGCGGCAGCACTGGACGGTCAAGTTCCTCATCGGGCTGGCCGGGCTGATCTTCGTCGGCTGTGTCGTGTGGCTGTCGGTGTGGATGAGCTTCGACATCAACCTCGTCACCGAGGTCACCCGCCACCTCGGGATCTAGGACACCGCCAAGGGCGTGTCCGGTGGATCACTGCGGGGCCTACAAGACCCACAGGACAAGCCCTAGGGCTCCGGCGCCTCGTCGAGGGGCCTGGTGGCGCAGTCCAGCCGTTCGCCGAGCGCGGACAGCTGCCCGGCGAGCGCGGCGCGGGTCCTGTCGCCGTGTCCGCGGAAGAAATTGTTGGCCAGCGGCACCGCCCAGCGGCTGCCCCTGCCGGCCACGTTGTAGACGCGCAGGGTCAAGACCGTGCCGCCGTCCTCGGCGGCGGTGACGGTGTACTCGCCCCGGTACCACCAGCCGCCCTGCGCCGAGAGGGTGCGGCGTTCGCGGTCCACCTCGACGGTGAGGCGTCCGCCGGCGTATTCCAGCGTGAAGTGGTCGGGTCCGCCGCTGACCGGTCCGCCGCCCACTCCCTGCGCTTGGAGCAGGACGAGGTTGTCGCCCTGAGCAGGGCCGGGGCGCACGCGCAGGATCGTCTCGGCGACGGTCGCGAGGGGCGCGTCGAGATGCCCGGCGGCGGTGAACATGGGCTTGCGGCCGGCCATCGCGACCTCCCGTGTCGGCGGCGTGCGGAGGATCCGGCGCAACCGTAACGCCTCGGTGCCCGATGGGGGAGGAGCTCAGTCCTCCTCGTCGGCCGGGCCCTGGAAGTCGAGTGTGGACAGCCAGTGGGAGTCGGCCTCGGCGGCGTCGCCCAGATGCGCGGTCATGGCCGTCATCCGGACCAGTCGTGCGCGGATGATCTCCTGCAGCTCATCGGCGACGCTGTCGCGGATCCGTTTGTAGTCGCCGCCGGCCCGCGCCACGTCGGTGACGGCGGCGGCGAGCATGTCGGGATCGCCGTACTCACGGGCGTAGGCGAGCGACTGCCTGGCCTCGGTGAGGCGCTCCATCGCGGCCCGGCGTGCGGCCAGCAGGCGGTCGCGGTGCAGGGCGGCCACGTGGCTCTCGGCCTCGTTGACGATCACGTCGTCCCAGAACCGGGCCCGCGCGGCCGCGGCGGCCTCTTTCCCGGACGCGGACTCGGCGGAGTCCCCGGGGAGATGCTCGGATGTCATCGGACGTCCTCGAAGTGCTGGTCCGGCGTGGGGGCTGGGTGACGCGCACCCGTAGTCACCGGTCCGCGACGCTCCCTTTTGGACGGTACTCGAAAATTCGGCCCGGCGACACCGTCACATGCGCCTTGAGAGCGGCCGGTTCTCCCTGACGGGCAAGGGAAGCGGCGGCGCGTCGCCCGAATGGAAGGCGGTTCCGCCGCCACCGGGGGGCGCCGCGCCACGGCGTCGATCCGTCGGTAGGCCAGGTTTTTGGCTACGGTTGATCACCATGACCGGTCCCCGCTCCTGGCTCCAGCACTGGCAGGCCACCGCCGTCCAGACGCCATGGCGCGACGCGCTGACGCGCGCCCTGGCCGAAGCGCAGCCCGGTGAGCCCGACACCACCGTGGGCGCCGACCTCACCCTCGCCCGTGCCGTGGCGTACTGGCTCCTGGCGTGCGAGGCCGGCCCCGAGACCGACGTGGACACCCTCGACGCCGTCGAGGCCGACGCGCTGCTCACACCGGAGTCCTGGCCGGACCTGGCCGCGCGCCTGAGGGCCGCCGGTGTCGACGCCGACGGCGACGGAGACGTCGACGACGCTTGGGCGCGCCTGTCCCGCCACAGTCCCCTGCGTCCCGGCACGCGGACCGACCTGCCCGGCTGAACCCGGCGGTGTGCGGGTTTCCGATCCCCGCGCTCCGCTCATTTGGCGTCGGCGTAGCTGTCGACCGTGGTCGTCTGCATCGGGATCCGGACCGGCGTACCGGGGAACAGCAGCGCCGTCGCCTCCCTGGCCGCCTCATCGACGGCTTCGTGCGCTCTCGCCGCCCGCGATTTCGGGCAGTGCACGATCACCTCGTCGTGCTGGAAGAACACCAGCTCGCCCAGATCCTCGGCGTGCAGGCGACGGCGGAGGAATGCCAGCAGCGCCAGCGCCCATTCGGCGGCGGTGCCCTGCACGACGAAGTTGCGCGTGAAGCGGCCCCGGTCCCGCACGGCCCGCGTGGCGTCCGGTCCCGCGCCCATGCTCTTGAAGCGCGCCGAGGCCGGCGGGCACGTGCGGCCGAGCCAGGACCGCACCATGCGGCCCTGCTCGCCCGCCTGAGCGGCGGCCTCGACGTAGGCGTAGGCGACGGGGAAGCGCTGCCGCATGACCGCCAGCAGTGACAGCGCGTCGGCGCTGCCGCCGCCGTACATCGCCGACAGCAGTGCGATCTTGGCGCCATCGCGTTTGCCGCCGAAGGCGTCCGACAGGGCCGCGTAGAGGTCGATCTCGCCGGCGGCGCGGGCCATCCCGGCATCGCCGGACATGGCCGCCAGTACGCGAGGTTCGAGCTGGGCGGCATCGGCGACGACCAGGCTCCAGCCGGCGTCGGCGGTCACCGCTCTGCGCAGCGCCTTGGGGATCTGGAGCGCCGCGCCGCCGTTGGTCGCCCACCGGCCGGAGACGACCCCGCCCACCACGTACTCCGGCCGCAGGCGCTGCCCGGCGGGGGTGGGGCCCTCGCCGACCCACTGGTCGGCCCAGGTCCAGCCGTGCGCGACCCAGATGCGGGCGTTCTCCTTGTACTGGAGCAGCGGCTCGACCGCCGGGTGGTCGACCTGTTTGAGGACCCAGGAGCGGGTGGACTCCACCGGCTTGCCGGCGGCCTTGAAGGCGGCGACGATCTGCTGCGGCGAGTCGGGGTTGACGACCTTCCCGAAGGCCTCGGCGATCCGGTCGGCGAGTTCCTGGAGCAGACGCGGGCGCATGCCCTTCACCGGTCTGGGACCGAGCATTCCGGTGAGGAGCTCGTCGTGCACGTCTCGGCGGAAAGGCAGGCCCTGGGCGGTCATCTCGGCGGCGACCAGGCCGCCGACCGACTCCGCCGCGACGAGGGTCCCGAGCCCGGAGACGCCGGCAGCGGTGCGGCGGACCTGTTCGGCGTGGACGACGGCGAGGCGGTCGATCTCCTCGCGGCCGGAGGGCCGCGGCTTCTCGTCGGCGAAGAGCGTCTCCTGCCGCAGCACCCGCTCGGGCTCCTCGACGGGAACGGGCAGGCCGCGAGCACGGGCGTACGCCGCGGCGACCGAGGTGGGTTCGCCGTAGCGCCCTTCGAAGCCGAGCAGGACGCCCTCGGCGAGGACGGGGTCGTGGCAGCGGGCCAGCCGGGCACCCGCGGCCAGCAAGGGCGGGTAGCCGTGGGCGACGTCGGCGAGGACCCACCGGGGCGACTCGGCGGCCTCGCGGCGCCGGACCTCGGCGGCGAGGTCGGGGTACTCGACGGCGGGCGTGGAAGTGGCGCCGTCGTCGCCGACGGCTTTGATCCACCCCGACCCGTCCTCACCGGGTACCAGCAACATCCGCACGGGCCGATCATTCCAGCGGAGTGTGACAGTTCCGGTCAGGTTCATCCGGTCCCGCCGGCGTCGCGCGCTGTTACGTTGACCTGGTGAGAAGCGAAGCCGAAACCGTCGACGAGTACGTCGCCGCGCTCCCCGATGGCCGCCGCGAGGCCGTCGCGGCCGTCCGTGGGCTGATCCTGGCGAACCTCCCCGAGGGCTACCGCGAGGAGATGTCCTTCGGGATGATCGGGTACGTCGTCCCGCTCGAACGCCATCCCGACACCTACAACGGTCAGCCGCTGGCGTACGCGGCCCTGGCCTCCCAGAAGAACCACATGTCGCTGTACCTGATGTCGGTCTACGGCGAGGCGGGCGAAGCCTTCCGGGAGCGGTGGGCGGCCAGCGGAAAGAAGCTGGACATGGGCAAGAGCTGTGTGCGCTTCCGTTCCGTCGACGACCTCGCGCTCGACGTCATCGCCGCCGAGATCGCCGCGAACTCCGTCGACGAGCACATCGCCCACTACGAGGCCACCCGTCACTAGTCATCCACTCGGGGATTTCAATCATCCAGTTGGGTGATAAGTTCGGCGCATGCCTCGCCGCGCCCTCGAACCCGAAGACCGCCGCCGCGACGCCGAGCGGACCCGCGCCAAACTCCTCGACGCGGCCTTCGACGAGTTCGCCGCCCACGGTTACGCCGGTGCCCGCGTACAGGACATCGCCACCCGCGCGGGTGTGAACAAGCAGCTCATCACCTACTACTTCGGCGGCAAGAGCGGCCTCTACCGCGCTCTCCAGCAGAGTTGGCACGAGCGCGAGCGGACCTTCGTCACCGACGATGCGTCCTTCGCCGACATCGCCGTCCGCTTCGTCCGCCACACGCTCGTCGACCCGCGCGGAACCCGCCTGACGCTCTGGCGCGGCCTCGATGACGACGCCCCCGGCGAAGTCGACGGACAAGCGCGCACCGAGGCCGACATCGCCGACATGCGCGCCCGGCAGGAGGCCGGTGAACTGCCCGCCGACATCGACATGCGGGCCTTCCGGATCGCGCTGATCGGGATGGTCATCGCTCCGGTCGCGCTGCCCGAGCTGGTACGCGACGCCTACGGGGACGACCCCACCGACCCCGGCTTCGCCGAGGAGTACGCCGAACAGATCCGCCGGATCCTGGACCACCTGTGTCCCCTGGCGGCCCACCCCACCGAACAGGAGAACCCGTGACCATCCTCGTCACCGGCGCGCGCGGCCGAGTCGCCCGCGCCGCCGTCGCCCGCCTCACCGCCGCCGGAGCCGACGTGCGCGCCGCCGGCAGTGATCCCTCGGCGACACCGCCTCTCGAAGGCGTGGGCGTCATCGGCCTCGACCTCGCCGACCCGGCCAGTGTCAAAGCCGCCCTCGACGGCGTCGACCGCGTCTTCACCTACGCCCCGCGCGGCGACTTCGGCGGCTTCCTCGCCGCGGCCGCCGACGCCGGGGTCGAGCGCGTCGTCATGCTCTCGTCGATCGCGGCGGCCTACCCCGGCAACCCGATCGGGGACCTCCACCTCGCCGCGGAGAACCCGCTGCGCGAGTCGGGAATCCCCTTCACGATCCTGCGGCCCGGCATGTTCGCGAGCAATTCACTCGGCTGGGCGGAGTCCATCAGGGCCGAAGGTGTCATCCGCTCCGCCTTCCCCCGCGTCCACGGCACCCCGATCCACGAGGACGACATGGCCGACGTCGCCGTCACCGCCCTGACCGGCCCCGGCCACGCCGGAAAGACCTACGCCCTCGGCGGGCCCGAATCGCTCGACGAGTACGACCGCGCACGCATCATCGGCGAGGCGATCGGCCGCGAGGTCAGGATCGAGCTGATCACCATCGAAGAGGCGCTCGCCGTCGGCTACGAACCCGTGGTCAGGGCGATGGCGGAGGCGGGCACCGACCCCTTGGCGCCGGGCCCGCTCTCCCAGGACGTCACGGGCATCCCGTCGCGGACCTTCGTTCAGTGGGCGCGCGACCACGCCGGCGACTTCCGCTGAGCCGCCGGTGCGGGGCGTTCAGGGTTCGACGACGGTCTTGAGCCCTCGCCGGGCGGTCGCCGACTTGAAGGCCTCGGCCACCTCGTCGAGCGTGTACCGGTCGCTGACCAGCGACGATACGTCCACCTGTCCCTTCTCGACCAACGCGATCGCGCGCGGATAGACCTCCTTCATCCGCCGCACGAGCGCGATGGTGAGGCCCTTGCGGCGGGCCGTGGAGGCAGGGAAGGCGATCTCGTCGGGGTCGGGGATGCCGACCAGGACGACCCGGCCGCCGGGGCGGGCGGCGAGCATCGAGGTGGCCACGGCGTCGTTGGAGCCGGCGACCTCGAACACCACGTTGGCGCCGACGCCGACGGCCTCGCGCAGGAACTCGTTCACGTCCGCGCCGGACGCGGGGTCGAAGACGGCGTCGGCGCCGTACCGGGTCGCGGCCTCGCGACGCTGCGGTAGCGGGTCGGAGGCCACGACCGTCGCGGCCCCGGCCAGCCGAGCGAGCCGGATGAGCAGCAGCCCGATCGGGCCGCAGCCGATGACCGCGACCGTGTCGCCGAGCCGGACGTGTCCGAGGTCGAGGGAGTGGACGGCCACCCCGAGGGGTTCGAGCATGGCGCCGTCGGCGTCGGAGAGGTTGTCGGGCAGGGGATGCAGGCGCGAGCTGGGCCAGACCAGCAGTTCGCGCAGCCCGCCGTCGGTCACGCCGTGCCCGGCGAAGCCGATGTCGAGGCACAGGTTCGGGTGCCCCTCGCGGCACAGTTCGCAGACGTGGCAGGGGATCGCGGGGTCGACGGCGACCCGGCGGCCCTTCAGCGGCCCGCTCTCGACCACTCCGGCGAACTCGTGACCCACCACCAGTGGAGCGGAGAGCTGTGCGTCGCCGATGCCGCCCTCGCCGTACCAGTGCAGGTCCGAGCCGCAAAGGCCGATCGCGGTCACCCGCACGAGCGACTGGCCCGCACCCGGTACCGGGTCGGGTTCCTCCCCGACCCTTATGTCACCGATCCCGTGCAGTCTCGCGACCTTCATCGGACCTCCTGCTGGTTTCTCGTCACGGCGTCTCGAACGTGAAGACCTGTGCCGGGCCGCCGCAGCGCGCCTGGATGAACGCGACCCCGGCGGTCAGTCCGCCACCGACCACCGAGAAGCAGTGTCCACTGGCGGCGTTGCGGATGCGGTGGCCGCCCCCTTCGGCCGCCTCGATACCGAAGAGCTGCTCGGGAGCGGTGCCGTGGTCGTCGCACTCGGCGCCCCGGTAGAGCATCTCGACGTCGGGGCCGTCCGGCTCGACGCAGCCGGTGCCCAGCTGCGGGTTCTTCAGCTGGAGCTGGAAGACGCCGGGGGTGAACTCTTTGAGCGCCATCGGCGGCGTGGCGGTCGCGCAGTCGGACTGGACCAGGACGATCTTGTCGGTGTTGCCCGGCTCGGGGCCCTCGCCCACGCACAATCCGGAGTCGACGAGCCTGATCGTGTAGTCGCCGGTCGCGACCGTGCCCACGGGCAACGGCCCGGAAGGCCGGGCCGACGGAGGCGCCGGCGTGGGGTCCGCGCTGGACTCCGAGGTCGCGGGCGCGGCGCCGTCGCCGGAGGGCTCGTCGCGCAGGGCGACGGCGCCCCACACGATGCCGACGGCGAGCAGGAGCGCGGCGGGGATGGGCGCGTAGCGCCAAAGGCCCCGGCCCGTCCGTACGGGCGGGGGAGCGGGCGGCGACGTCGGTGCCGGGGCCGCCCAAGGCGCCGAGGAAAGAGGCTCCTGGGTGGCGGGACGGACCGGTGCGAGGTACGGATCCGGACGCGCGCCGGGCACGGCGTAGGGATCCTGCGGGGGAGCGGCGTACGGGTCGGGTGCGAGGTAGGGGTTCACCGGAGAGCCGGGAGCCGGATGGCCGAGCGGTGGAGGCGCGGGCGGCGATACCCGGACCGTCGGGGCCTGTGCGGGAGTCACCGGCGCGACCGGGGTGGAGGGCTCGACATACGGGTCCGGCCGAGCCGGCGGCCACGCCGTCCGCTCCGTCACCGGTTCCGCGGCGGGCGGTGGGACGGGCTCGCCGCGCTGCGCGGGAGCGCCCCGCCGCGACCTGCGCCCGGAATCCCTCAGCGATGGAAAAGGGCGCACCGCGTCGTCCGGTCGGTCGCGCTCACCGGGCTCGGGGGCGGTGTCCACTGTCTGCTCCTCGCGAGGGAATCCGTGGGACGGGTGAGCCCCAATGCTATGGGAACCCCCGTCGATCGGGTGACCTGCCGGAAGGAAAGCAGAACACTTCTTCGCGAACAGTTCTTCGCAGAAGCTAGACTCCCCGCATGACCGACCACGTGACCCTCGACGCCGCCGCCCTGCGCGTGCTCGCCCACCCGATGCGGCTCACACTTCTCGACCGCCTCCGCCGCCACGGCCCCGCGACCGCCCGCCAGCTCGCCGAACTCTTCGGGCTCGACTCCGGCGCCGCCAGCTACCACCTGCGGCGCCTCGCCTCCGGCGGCCTCATCGAAGAGGACACCGAGCGCGGCAACCGGCGCGACCGCTGGTGGTGCGCGGTCCACCGGCAGTCTCTGCACGACCCCGCGACCTTCCCCGGCGACCGCTCCGACAGCCGCGCGTACACGCAGGCCCTCGTCCTGGCCTACGCCGACCAGCTGCGCCGCGTCTCGGCGACGGTCCCGCTGCTCCCCGAGGACTGGTTCGACGCCTCGGTGTTCAGCGACCACGCCCTGCGCCTGACCCCCGGCGGCCTCGACGCGCTCAAGCGGGAACTGCACGACCTCATCGAAGGACACGCCCAGGCGGCCGACGGTGATCCCGACGCCGCCGTCGTCTCCGTGCGGCTCCAGGCGTTCCCGCTCCTGGACGACTGATGCTGCTCCAGGCCCCGCCCCGTCCCGCCCACCGCGACGGCGCCGTCCTGCGCTGGCTCGGCGCCTACACCACCTCGATCACCGGCGACCTCGTCTACTTCCTCGCCCTGTCCTGGGCGGTCACCCGCGCCGCCGGACCCGCCGAGGTCGGCGCCGTCCTCGCCGCCGGCGCCGTGCCCCGAGCTCTGCTGATGCTCGGCGGCGGCGTGCTCGCCGACCGCTTCGGGCCGCGCCGGGTCGTCATCGCCAGCGACCTGATCCGCTGCGTCGTGATCCTCGCGGCGGCCGGGATCGCCTACAGCGGCGGCGGACTGTGGCTCCTGTTCGCCGTCGCGCTGATCTTCGGAGCCGCCGACGCGCTCTTCATCCCCGCCGTCGGCGCTCTCCCGCCCCGCCTCACCGACCCCGGCCAGCTGACCCGCGTGCAGGCCATGCGCTCGCTGGCCCTGCGGATCGGCAATGGCCTCGGCCCCCTGCTCGCGGCGCTCGTCTTGACCTGGGCGGGCGCGCCTGCCGGGTTCGCCCTGGCCGGCCTCCTCTTCGCGCTGTCGCTGGTCCTGCTGGCCACCCTGCGCCTGCGCCCGGCACCGTCCGATGTGGACTCCAGTGGCGGTGCGTGGCGCGACTTCCGCGACGGGCTGCGATACCTGCGCACCGACCGGCGACTCCTGCCACTGGTCGCGGTGATCGGCCTCGGCGAGATGTGCTTCAGCGGCCCGGTCGCCGCCGGACTCGTCCTGCTCACCGGCGAGCGCGACTGGGGCGCCGGTGTCCTCGGGGCGCTGCTGAGCGCCTTCAGCGTCGGCGGCGCGGTCTCGGGACTACTGCTGGTCGCGTTCCCCGCCGTCCGCCGCCCCGGCCCGGCGATGGCGGCGTCGCTGACGGCGAGCGGCGTCCTGGTCGCGGCGACGGGCTTCGTGCCCGGCGCGGGTCTCGCGATCGCCTGCTCGGGCGCCCTCGGCCTGGCCGGCGGCGTCGCGATGGTCCTCGGCGCCGGCGAACTCCAGATCCGCACCGAGCCCCGCTACCTCGGCCGAGTCACAGCGGTCACGAGCCTGTGCACCCTCGGCCTCAGCCCGATCCTGCTGCCCCTCGCCGGCCTGGTCTCGGCGCGATGGGGCGCCGGGTTCTTCTTCGCCGGCTGCGGTGCGGTGTGCCTGATGGCGGCCGCCGTCGCCACGACCGTCCACCGGACACGATCTAGGGCTTGTCCGACGGGGCGAGCCCGGTTGCCGGGCCGGTCAGCGGTATCGTCGGCAGAGCCCGCAGGTACGGGCCGTCGGCGGTGCTGGAGGCGCGCTCGATGAGCATCGTCGCCTCCCGCCCGCGGATGCGCAGCGAGGCGACCGCGTTCCCGAAGTAGGGGCCCGCGATCTTGTCCCACGAGACCGGCAGCGGCTTGATGTGCCGCGAGCGGAGCATCAGGAACCGGGGGAACGCCGCCAGCCACTTCCACCACGCGGCGCGGAACACCGGCCGCATCCACCACTCGACCCGGTTGTGCAGCGGCGAGCAGGTCAGCTGGTAGACGCGAGCGTTGACCGGACGGTCGAAGGTCGCCTCGGCGGCGTAGACATGGTGCACGTCACCGGACAGGACGCTCACCGACGCGGCCGTGCCCTCGGCGATCCGGCGGATCAGCCGGGTGAGCCGGTCGGAGGAGTCCCGGAAGGACGGCCAGTGCTCCAGGTCGGCGGCCTGCCGCAGCTTCTCCGCGAGCCGACCGCGCCAACCCGGTCGCCGGCAGGCGATCTCGTTCATCGACTGCGCGTGACTGATCGCGTGCGGCATCAGCCACGGCAGCGAGGATCCGATCAGCAGGTGCTCGTAGTCGCCGGTGGCGTTGTCCTCGATCCACTCGAACTCCCCGTCGCCGACCATCGACCGGTTCCCGTCCTCCAGGATGCGGCCCGACCGCGTGTCGACGACCAGGAGCCGCACGTTGCCGAAGTCGCGCCGGTAGCTCCAGCGGGTCCCCTTGCGCCCGTTGACCTCCCGGTCGGCCTCGTCGGCGAACTCGCGCAGCACTTCGATCGCGTCGCCGTCGCGCCCGGCCTCCAGGACGGCCCGGTAGGTCTTGTCCTCGGCCAACTCGGTCGGCGACAGGTTCCCGATGTGCTGGTAGATCCAGTAGCTGATCAGCGCCCCGCGCTCGCGCGAACTCCACCAGGAGGTGCGCTCGATCTCGTCGCGCCAGGCCTGCGAGGTGTTCCAGTCGTCGCGCACGTCGTGGTCGTCGAAGATCATCGAGGTCGGCACCGTGGAGAACAGCCAGCGGACCAGCTTCGCCGACCACGACTCGTGGTAGAGCCGGACGTACTCGGTGAAGTCGGCGACCTCGGTCCCGGGGGCGACGTTCACGTCGCGGCGTTCGCCGATCCAGGCGCCGGTCGCCTTGCTCGTCTCGTCGGCGTAGACCTGGTCGCCGAGCAGGGCGAGCGCGTCGGGCCACTCGGCCTCGGGCCGGGTGGCCATGCGCACGGCGTAGGCGGCCAGCGCGTCGGTGCCCCAGGACACGTTCTCCAGTGGGTCGTCGCTCTCCGGGAGGCGGCAGGAGCCGAAGAGGAGCAGGAAGTCGTCGTCGCCGCCGACGGGGAGCGTGCGGATCCGGCTGGGGGGCAGGCCGGAGCCGGTCTCGGGCCAGTGGACCTCGCCGTCGAGCACGACCTCGTAGTCGACGGCCGTGCCCGGTTCGAGCCCGGTGATCACGACGAGGGCGTAGTGATGGCCCTCGACCTGGAAGGTGCGGGCGGAGGAGCCCGCGACCGTGACCTCGCATGGCGCGTCGGTCTCCACCCATACGGTGGCGGAGTTCGTGTCGACGTGTCTGAGCAACGGCCCCAGCACCAGTTCCGGCATTGGACCTCTCCTCACTCGCGGATTCGCTTACGCAACCTACCGGTTCGCAGGGGTGCTTGAGTAGGCGCGCACGGTCCTTCGTGAGGCGGGTGATCTTGGCCACGGCGCCGAGGCCTTCGGTTCGCGACGTGCAAGAGGCCGGATCCCTCGGGGACCCGGCCTCCGGCTCATGCGCGGGAGCGGCACCGTCCACATGGGACGATGTCGCGATCTCGGTCTAGCGCCTGGTCAGCAGCACCGGGACGGCGCTGTAGTCGTTGCCGATGAACGACGGCTGCCGCCGCAGCTCCGAGGGTTCGACGGCGAGTTCGACGTCGAAGCGGTCGAAGAGGCGCCGCAGCGCGACGGTCGCCTCCAGCCGCGCCAGCGGGGCGCCCATGCAGTAGTGGATGCCGTGACCGAAGGCGAGGTGCGCCTTGTCGGTGCGGTCGAGGTCCCACTCGTCGCGGCGGTCGTGCGCCGAAGGGTCGCGGCCGGCGGCGCCGAAGCCGATGAGGATGAGCTCACCGGTCCTGATGAGGGTTCCGTCGGGGAGGGTGATGTCCTCCAGCGCGTAGCGCGCCGGGATGTGCATGATCGGCGCGTCCCGCCGCAGGGACTCCTCGATCACGTCGTTCCAGCGGTCCTCGGCCCGGGTGGTAGCCAGGTGCTCCGGGTGCGTGAGCAGCGCGACCGTGGAGTGGTCGATGAGGCTCACGGCGGTCTCGGACCCGGCGCCGACCATGAGGATCAGCGTCGCCACCAGTTCCTGCTCGGTGAGGCGGTCGCCGTCGTCGTGGATGTCCAGCAGCTGCGTGGTCATGTCGTCGCCGGGTTCTTCGCGCTTGGCGGCGATGAGGTCGATGATCGCCTTGACCATCGCGTAGTTGTTGGCCGCGGCCTCCTCGGCGGACATGGAGGTGTCGATGGCCGCCTCCATGACCTGGGCCATCAGGTCCCGGTGCTCCTTGGGCACGCCGAGGAGGTCGCAGATGACCGTGATGGGGATCTTGTAGGAGAAGGTGGCGCGCAGGTCGACCGGCTCACCTTGCGGGGCCGTGGTGAGCGCGTCGAGGAGGCCGTCGACGATGGCCGTCACCGACGGGCGCAGCGCCTCGACGCGGCGCTGTGTGAACGCCGGGCTGATGAGCTTGCGCAGCCGGGTGTGGTCGGTCCCGGAGGCGTTGAACATCGACGCCGGCGTCCAGGGCATCATCCACGGCGGCTGGGTCTCGTCGGTGAAGCCGGGCCAGCCCTTGCGGGGGTCGCGGGTGACCCTCGGGTCGGTGACGAGGGACTTGATCATGGGGGTCGAGGTGACCGACCAGGCGGTTAAACCGCCGGGCAATGCCACGCGGGTGGCGTCGCCGCCCGCGCGCAGCTCGTCGGTCTGCCGGTACAGCCGTCTTCCGGTGGAATCCATGACGACCAGTGCCGGGGAGGGGTGGCTCACTTGGTGCTCCTTACCGGGGTGGGGAAGTTGCCGTCGCGGGAGTGAACGCGACGTTCAAATGCGCGGGGCACTGGTGGAAGAGCCCCGGCATGTTCGGTACGCGGCCCTTGTCGGCGAGCCGAACGTCCCAGAGGTGTTCGAGGACGGCCGTGATCGCCTCCTGGGTGATGATCGCGGCATGGACCGGCGCCGGGCAGCGGTGGTCGCCGGCGGAGAAGGCCAGGTGCGCGCGCGAGTCGTAGGAGACGTTCGAGGGCAGCGCCGGGTCGGTGTTGACCGCGTGGTGGCTGATCAGCACCGGTACGCCCCTGGGGATGGGGACGCCGTTGAGGCGGGTGTCGGCGACGGCGAAGTGGAAGCTGAACGTCGACAGCGGACTGGCCTCCCACAGCGCCTTCTCCATCGCGCGGCGGACGCTGACGGCTCCGGCGGTGAGGTCGCCGCTGTAGTCGTCGTCGGTCAGGAGCAGCCGCAGGGCCTGCACGATCCACGTGGAGGTGGGCACGTGGCCGGCGCCGACGAGGGTGTAGAGGCTGGAGACGACCTCCTCGAAGGTCAGCTCGTTGGCGTGCGCGATCATCCAGCTGGCCAGGTCGTCGCCGGGCTGTTCGCGCTTGAGGGCGACGATCCCGGCCAGGATCCCGCCGAACTCCTCGCTGCCCTGCGCGGCGTCCGGCCCCGCCCCGATGACCTTGGCACAGGCGTCGACGATCTGCGCGCTCACCTCCGGCGAGCAGCCCAGCAACTCGGTGAAGACGAGCAGCGGGACGCTCATCGCGTACTCGGCGACGAGCTCGGCGCGGCCCTTGCCGTTGAGGCCGGCGATGATGCTCAGCGCCGCCTCGCGGGTGATCTCCTTCAGGCGCCACGCGCGCACCCGCGACATGCAGTCCTCGATGGCGGTACGCAGGCGCGCGTGCTCGGCGCCGTCGGCGTAGAGGAGGCTCGGCCGCCACCCCAGGATGCCCAGCAGCGGACTGTCCGGCGGCACCCGTCCCTCGTTCAGCGCCGCCCAGTTGCGGGTGTCGCGGGTGTAGACGCCCGGAGGGCTCGACAGCAGCTCGACGGCCGCGGGATGGCTGGTGACGACCAGGCCGTGAACGCCGGGCGACAGCTCCGCCCACGCCACCGGACCGGCGGCGCGCAGCGCGTTGTAGGCCGTGTTCGGATCGACCGTGAAGGAGTCCCCGAATAGTTGCGGCAAAGAGGTGGCGGTCTCGTTCATGCGTGGGAAGGCTCCGGTCGGGATGCTTCGCTGCGGGCCAGGAGGTGGCGGACCAGGGAGATCAGCGGCAGTTTCGCCGAGTCGCGCCGCCGGGCGTCGCAGACGACCAGCGGCGTGTCCTCGTCGAGCTGGAAGGCCTGCCGCAGCTCGTCCTCGCTGTAGGCGGGGGCGCCGTCGAAGGTGTTGACGGTGATCACATAGGGGACGCCGGCGTGTTCGAGCCGGTCGATGTGGTCGAAGCTCGCCTCGATCCGGCGGGTGTCGGCCAGGACGATGCCGCCGAGCGCGCCGAGCATCAGGTCGTCGACGAAGCTGCGGAAGCGCGGCTGCCCGGGCGCCCCGAACAGGTACAGGGCGACGTCGTCGCCGATGGTCAGGCGCCCGAAGTCCATCGCGACCGTGGTGGTCGTCTTGTCGGGCAGATCGGCGAGGTCGTCGACCTCCTGCCCGTACTGGGTCATGGTCTCCTCCGTCGACAGTGGACGGATCTCGGAGACGCTGTTGATGAGCGTCGTCTTGCCGACCCCGAACGGGCCCAGGACGATGATCTTCACGCTCTGGGTGACGCTGGTCGGCAGATGTCGGACGTCAGAGCTCATGGAGGGCACTGAGGATCCTCTCCAGCAGTTCGCAATCGTTGCGCTGCTCCGGCGGGGCGGGGGTGCGCGCCAGCACGTGTCCGCTGGCGACGAGATCGGCGGCGATGACCTTCACGATGGGGACCGGCATGCGCAGGTGCGCACTGATCTCGGCCAGCGCCAGCACGCCCGGTGCCAGCAGGTCCATCACCCGGCTGGCCGTCATCGAGAGCCCACCGCGCTCGATGTTGGTGTCGGGGTACAGGAGCGTGCTCTCGTCGAGACTCGATCGCACGGGCCTGGCCTGGCCGTCGGTCGGGGTGTGCGACCGGACCAGTCCGGCACGGCTGCGGCGCACGGGCGTCATGGCTTCAGACCCTTTCGTATGTACTCGGGTTCGGATTCCCTGTCGTGCCGCGCGCCCGCTCGGGCGCACCGAGGTGCTCGTTCATCGCCTTGATGACACCGACCGCCGTGTGCGTCACCACGACGATCTGGTCGCTGGTCAGCCCGGCCGCGACGGACACCGCGAGGTAGGTGTTCGCCGCGGCGGTCAGCACCATGACGGTGTGCTCGCCGAAGTCGACGATCGTGCGCCGCCAGGCGAGGTGGTCGGTGCCGCAGAAGTCGCCGAGCCCTCGTGAGAGCGACCCGATCCCGGTGAGACCGGCCGCGGCCCGTTCGGCGTCGGCGCGGTCGATGCCCGAGGACTTCGCCTTCAGGAGTCCGTCGCCGGTGAACAAGACGGCGTGCAGGCAGCCGTTCTCCTGGGTGATGTGGTCGAGCTGTCGGCCCATCTCGGCATCGACGTGCTGCTGAGCGGTCACTTCGGCTCTCCTTCTTCGGTGTCGTTGAATGCTCGCGAGAAATTGGCCAGTCCGGCCGCCGCCTCGTCGGGATCGAAGGCGACGGGCGCGACGCTGCGTTCGGGCGGTGCGGGCATGGGCGAGGGTCTGGAGCCGCGCTGGCGGACGGGCAGACCCGAGACGGTCCGCTCCGACTCCGACTCCGGCACGGGGGCGGGCCGCGGGGACGGCACGGGCAGCTGCCCGGTGTCGCGGCGCATGGGCGGGTTCGCCAGCCGCGCGGCGCTGGGCTCGGCACCGCCGGCGTCGGCCGCATTCGCCGCGCCGGTCGAGATGTCGTCGCGGGAGATGAGCATGACCACCCTGGTTCCGCCGAATGCCGAGGGGCCGGCGATTTCGGCGCGGAATCCGTATCGGCGGCACAATGCGCCGACGATGTGGAATCCGACCTGACCGCCGTCGCCGAGTGTCGTGATGTCGACGGTGACCTCGCTGCTCATCAGTGCATTGGCCTGATCGCGCTGGCGGGTGTTCATTCCGATCCCGGCGTCGTCGACGACGATCGCGTATCCGGTCGCGGCGTCCTGGACTTTCACGTCGACGGGCCGCGCGGAATGCTTGGCGGCATTGTCGAGCAGTTCGGTCAACGCGACCACCAGCGGTTCCACGATTCTTCCGTGGACCCACACGTCGGCGGCGGTATTGCTGTAGAGGTGCTTGATGCTGGTGTGCGTCTCGACGCGTCCGCGGGCGGCTTCGACGACGTCGCCGATGGGGCTGGTGTCGCGCTGCACACCGGGCCAGGCGCCGGCCAGGATCAGGCCGCGCTGCACGGCGTGGCGGGCGGTGCTGGCCAGCGAGTCCAGTCTCATCAGGGACTCCACCACCGCGGGGTCGTGGTGCTGCTCCATCTCGGCGAGGATTCCGGCGCTCAGCCGCGTCATCCGGACCAGCGGTTCGTCGAGGAGGTGCTCGACGACCACGCGGGCCGAGCCGCTCACGTCGCGCCGCATGACCTCGAAGCCCTTGCCGATCCCGTCGAGGACCTGCTGGTAGGACTCGTCGAGGGCCGAGCCCTCGAATGTGGGCCGGGAAAGGCCCGGGACGTTCACTCCCGGCGTGTTGCGGGCCTGGATCTCGACGCAGGCGGGAACGCGCACATCAGCGAGGTAACGGGCCTCGTTGACATAGGCGAGGTTGTAGGAGCGGGCCTTTTCGACCTCGCCGACGGCCGCCTCATAGCGTGCTCGCTCGGCCTCGATCGCTCTCTTGTTCACTGTTCTTTGACGCAGGAGGAAGAAAGAGAACACCGTCGCCGTAACGACGATGCCGATTACCCAAGCGGTTTCAGGCACAACTGTCCTTCATCGTGGTCGTTCTCGTCATGGAGATGCGCACGGTCGATCAGCCGAGTTCTCGGGGGACTCCACACTGGGGGATGTCGCCCCAACTGGGCGCGGGGGGATCGTAACACGTCGATATGATGATCAAAGCGCCATAGGTGGACGAAGGCGACCGGCCGTGCCGATCCGGCGGTAAGTTCCCACTTCATCGCCCTGATACGCGAAACCCGTGGTGTACAAGGGATCCCGCAGCCCCTGCGGGCATCTTCCCAGAAGCCCGGAAACTTGTGAACCGCTCGGGGCCGTCCACATTGGACTGTCGAACGCCGTTTTCCCGCGAACCCTTCAGCGAACGGGGGATATGACGCAGAGTGACCGTCATTGGTGACCGTGATCACAGGGATTCGAGACGTCACCTGCGGCCCGTGCGCCCGCTGAAAGGGCCCGGAGGTGACCGGAAGCCACTGCGGGGAAGCCGAACGGCGCAGTGTTGAATTATCGCTTTGATCCTTGGCAGCAAAGGGGACGAGGCCGCGATGACCGACGAGAGTCACCGATTGGTGCTCAAGGACCACGCCGGCTTCGCCGCGCTCGCCGAGTGCGCCGAGACGCACGGCTGGACCTCACTGGGGATGCTCGAACGCGATCCCGGGCAGCGCGTCTACCGGGAACTCGCCTGGTCGGCCGGTGACGACATGACCGTCCACTACGTCGAGGACGAGTTCGTCGACGAGCGCTTCGTCTTCGCCAAGGGAGGCACCGCCGAGGCGCGCGAGACGGCGCTGTCCGGCGTCGCCGGGACCGTGGCCGTCTGGTCCCTCGACGACCTCATGTACGAGGTGTCGGCGGCGGCCTACCCGGCCGGGCGGGCGCGGGCGGTCATGCGCCTCGGCGTCGGTTCGCCGGCGCGAGCGGTCGAGGGTGTCCTCACCCGGATCGAGCGCGCCTCGCGCGACGCCGACCCGCGGGTCCGCAAGTGCGCCGTCTGGGCGATGGGCTACGCCGACTGGCCGGAGTACGGCCCTGTTCTCGACCGGGTCGCGGGCGATGACGTAGACCCGGGCATCGCCCACTCGGCCTCGCTGGTCCGCCAGGGTCTCGGCCTGAGCTGAACCCGACTCCGGCGGGCCGGTCCTCCGCACGGGAGAAACGGCCCGCCGTCCCTCACACCCCGCGCGGGCGTCCGGCCTCGCGCAAGGCCGCCCACGCGTCGGCGACCGGTCCCAGGTGCCCGAGCTTGTCGGGGTTGGTGACCGTGCGGATCGTCTGGATCCGCCCGCCGAGGACGTCGAGCGCCCAGGCGCTCAGGACCTTCCCCTCGCGGTCGCGGAGGATCGCGCCCGGCTGCCCGTTCACCTCGCACCTGTCCACGACCCCGGCGATCCGCGCGAACGGCGGGGTGAATGCCACGAGCAGGCGGGCCACGTTCTCGACGCCGACGGCCGCCTTCGAAGCCTGCGGAGCCTTCCCGCCCGCGTCACCGACGATGGTCACGTCGGCGGCGAGGAGTTCCCGCAGCCCGTCGACGTCGCCCTCCTTGAAGGCGTCGAAGAAGCGGCCGGCGAGTGCTTCGCGCTCACGCCGGTCGGCCTCGAAGCGGGGGCGCCCGCCGTCCATGTGGCGCCGGGCCCGCACCGCGAGCTGCCGGCACGCCTCCTCCGAGCGGCCCACCGTCGAGGCGACCTCACCGAAGTCGAAGGCGAACACCTCTCGCAGCACGAAGACCGCGCGTTCGAGCGGGCTGAGCCGCTCCAACAGGAGCAGCGCGGCCATCGAGACCGAGTCGGCCAGCTCCGCCGAACGCTCCGGATCCTCGTAGGGATCGGTGAGCAGCGGTTCGGGCAACCAAGGTCCGACGTACTCCTCGCGCCGCATCCGTGCCGAGCGCAGCACGTCGATGGAGATCCGGGTGACCACCGCCGAGAGGAACGCCTTGGCCGAGACGGGCCGCGTCGTTGACGCCGCCCAGCGCAGCCAGGTCTCCTGGACGGCGTCCTCGGCCTCGCCGACGCTGCCGAGGAGCCGGTAGGCGATCGTGAACAGCAGCGGCCGCAGCTCCCAGAACTCCTCGGTGCGCGACGAGCCCGGGGGCGTCACCAGGGCTCCGTCCCGGCCTCGCCGAAGAACCCGCCGGTGGGCCCGCCGGAGTCGAGCGTCGCGTAGCGGACGAGCACCGCCGCGCCCTGCGCCGGGGTGAGGAACCCGGTGTTGCCGTTGATCTCGGTGTCGACGTACCCGGGCGCTACGGCGTTGACGAGGATTCCGTCCCCGCGCAGCTCGTTGGCGTACTGGACGGTCAGCGCGTTCAGCGCGGCCTTGGAAGGCGTGTACGCGGCCGAGGCCGGCAGCGTCGAGAGCGGCCCCGCCGGGTCGGCGGCGAGCGCCGTCGAGGCCGCTCCGCTGCTGACGTTGACGATCCGGGCCACGGGGGACCTCCGCAACAGCGGCAGCATCGCGTTGGTGACCGCGACGACGCCGAACACGTTGGTCTCGAACACCGTGCGGACCATGTCCAGGTCGACGGTGCTGGGGATCTGGTCGAGGGCCTCGACGGGCGAGACGTTCCCCGAGCCGGTGATCCCGGCGTTGTTGATCAGCACGTCGAGGCGGCCGAAGCGCTCCTCGACGAACTCGGCCGCCGCCCGCACGCTCGACGCGTCGGTGACGTCCAGTGTGACGGCGTGGGCGTTCGCGCCCGCCGCGCGCAGCGCCGCCGCGGCCTCCTCGCCGCGTCGGGCGTCCCTGGCGCCGATGAGGACGGTCATGCCGAGCTCGCCCAGCCGCTCGGCGGCCGCGCGGCCGATTCCCTTGTTCGCCCCGGTGACCAGTGCGATCTCGCGGTGCGTGTTCTGCTCGCTCACGTGTGGGCTCCCTGCGGTCGAATGCTGTCCGGACTGTCGAAGGACTCGCCTTCGACACTCGAGACGAGACAGCCCGCCGGACAGTGACATCGGCGCGTGTGACGCGCGTCCATCAGACCTGCTGTGTGTTCCAGAACAGATCGCCTCCGGGCCAGTCGGCGAGCGCGGCGCGCACCGGCAGGACCATCGCGGGCACCTCGATGCGTTCGACGGCCGGGTTCCAGGGGTCGAACGCCAGCGTCGAGGAGACGCCGGGCCGGGGGTGCCAGCCGCAGGCGGTGTAGAAGCCGCTGAGCCGCGGCGCGCACAGCAGGAGACCGAAGGGGACGGCCAGTTCGCCGAGCAGCGCGGCGGTGCGGGCCATCAGCTCGCGGCCGTGCCCGCCGCCGGCCAGGTCGGCGCGCACGCCCACAAGGCCGACGACGGCGACGAGCTGGTCGACGCGCTCGCCTTCGCTACCCGCCTGGATGAAACGGCGGACGACGCCGGCGTGCGCGGCGATGCCCGAGTCGTCGCCGCCGATGACGCGCGCCTCCGGGCGCGCCCCCAGCCAGCTGCGGGTGCCGGTGAAGCGGCCGGGGTATTCGGGGTAGACGCCGTCGAGCATCGTGGCGAGGGCCGTGTGGTCGTGGGGGAGGAGCTCGCCTTCGCGTCGGGCGCACCAGTGGAGAGTCATGGGGCCATGATCGCAATACCGCGTGGGCTCACACGACCGCGCGAGGGAGCGCCTCGATCGCGCGCAGGACGTCGTCCACATTGACCAGGCCGCTGCGCTCCCGGCCGGCCAGGCTCGCCTCGATGGCACCGCGGATCCACGCCGAGGGTGACACGCCCGCCGCGTCGGCCGCGTCGGCGATCGCCCGGTCGATCGCACGGGGCACCCGGACGGTCTTGACCACCATCGCGTCGGAGTCCGCGGGCGCCGGCGGATCGACGAGGTCGAGCGCGTCGGTCAACGCGATGCCGTCGGTGGAGGCGAACTCCAGGTCCGCCGTCTCCCCGGTCATGCCGGCGCTCCGAACCGCCGCACGAAGCGATGCTGCCAGGGCATCTCGACGGCCTTTCGGTGAAAGCCGGCCCGCACGAACGCGACCGCCTCACCCGCCGGAACGCCGTCCAGGACCGCCAGGCACGCCAAGGCCAGGCCGGTGCGCCCGCGCCCGCCGCCGCAGGCGACCTCGACCCGCTGCGAACCCGCGCGCTCCAGGGCCTCGCCCAGTACCGCGCGCGCCTCCGCGCGGTCGGGGGTCCAGAAGTCGCGGCAACGCAGCCACCGCGAGTCCCACGCTGTTTCGTCGAGGGCCTCACCGAGCAGGTAGACGCCGAAGGACGGCTCCAGCCCTTCCGGCGGCGGGCCATGGCGCAGCCCTCGTCCGCGAACCGACCGGCCCGAAGGCAGCCGCAGCACGCCGGGCGTGCCCGCATTCCACGTCTCCACACTCATCCGAGCCTCCGCGTCGCCGGGGTTTCGAGCTGAGTGTAATACGTTTCGTATACGCCTCGATCATCGCTAGGAGCCTTCACCCGCCAGCGCGCCGAGGCCCACGCGGCGCAGGCCGCGGATCGCCGGGACCGCCAGCATGGCCAGGCAGCAGGCGAGACCGACGGCGGTACCGAAGCCCAGCACGGCCTCGGCGCCGACGAGTGCCGCCATCGGGCCGGCGAGGGCCTGGCCGATGGGGATGGAGCCGACGGAGCCGGCCACCTCGTATGCGGTCACGCGGTTGAGCACCTCGGGGGCGACCTGGGTCTGCACACTCGTCGACCACATCACCGACCAGAACGCCCACGAGGCGCCGCCGAGGATGTGCAGGGCCACCAGGCCCCCGAAAGGCGCGTGGACGGCGTAGCCGAGCGGCATCAGCGCGAAGCCGACCAGGGCGACGGCCCCGGCGCGCAACGGCCGCGCCGGCTTGTAGCGCATGGCGATCAGGCCGCCGAGGATCGTTCCGGCGCCCATCGCCGACATGACCCACCCGTAGGCGGTCTGGCCGAGCCGGTCGGTGACCAGGGTCGAACCGAGCGGGTAGAGCGGGGCGAAGGTGAGCATCGCCATCGCGGAGAAGATCGAGATCACGCCCCACATCCAGGCGCGTGAGCGAAACTCGCACCAGCCTTCCTTGAGGTTGCGCAGCATCGATGCCCCCCGGGCGACGACCGGTTCGGCGCCCAGTCGCAGGGCCAGCAGGCACACCGCGCTGACGGCGAAGGTGGCGGCGTTGACGGCGTAGACCACTCCCGCGCTGATCGCGGCGACCAGGATCGCCGACAGGGCCGGTCCGGCGAGCTGGGCGATGGCGTCGGCGACGCGGAGGGTGGCGTTGGCGCGCTGGGGGTCGCTCGCCACGCGGCGCACCATGCTGTTGACGCCCGGCTGGAACATCGCCGCCGCGGCCCCGGCGATCGCCGACATCGCCACCAGCAGCCACAGCGAGGGGTCGCCGGAGAACAGGGCGACGGCGACCACCGACTGCGTCACGACGCGCGCGAGGTCGGCCCCGATCATCATCTTGCGGGCCGTGAAGCGGTCGGCGAACACGCCGCCGAACAGGATCAGCAGCGCGAAGGGCACCATGAACGCGGCGAGCACCAGACCGACGCCGGTAGGGCCGAAACCGGCGCCCCCGACGGCCAGCGCGACGGCGACGGGGAGCATGCCGTCCCCGAGGAGCGCGATGGAGCGGGCCGTGAAGTAGAGGCTGAAATTGCGGGTCCAGAGGGCGCTGGGGGTGCGCGGCTGGGCGAGGGCGACCACTGCCGCTCCTTCCGGGTAAGGGGCTCAATGGATAGCCTTCCTTACAATTAGGGAGGCGGCAAGAGGACGTGGATCACACCCGCCGCTCCTCCGAGCGGTGACAGCCGACTCGTCTCGACATGGCGGTCCCGTCGGCGGGGTATCGGACGAAGACCACCCGCGACCCGCGGGCGGACCGATGCCGAAGCGGAGATGAGGAACCGATGAGTGATCCGGAGCGAGACGCCGGGGGCCGACGCATGCTGGCCGACCTGCTCGCGGCCAGCCACCTGATGCCCTTGGAGCTCCTGCCCGCGCGCACCGAGGAGACCGCCGCGCACGCCGGCTTCTCGCAGGTCCTGATCTATCTCGGCGACCTCCAGCGTCGAGTGCTGCGCCTGGTCACCGGCATCGGGGTGGCGGAGGAGGAGCACGCCTCCGAGATCGCCGTCGAGGCGACCCTGCCCGGCCGCGCCTACCAACTCGGCCAGATCGTGGAGGCCAAGCCCTGCGACGGGGCGGGCCACCACTGGTGGGTGCCGCTCATCGACGGCACCGAGCGGCTCGGCCTGCTGCGCATCTGCTCCGAGCACAACGACGAGCGGGCCTATGAGGACGCCGACAGGCTCGCCGCGCTGGTGGCTTTGATCGTCGTCAGCAAGCGCGACAGCAGTGACTCCCTGGCCCGGTTGATCCGCACCGAGCCGATGAACGTGGCCGCCGAGATGCAGTGGCGCTTGACGAACGCGCGCAGCTACGCCGACGGCCGCGTCGTGGTCGCCGCCTCCATGGAGCCGGCGTACCGGATCAGCGGGGACGCCTTCGATTACGGAACCGACGGCCCCTTCGTCCACCTGTCGGTATTCGACGCGATGGGGCATGACACGGCCGCCGGACTCACCGCCAACCTCGCCGTTGCCACCTGCCGCAACGCCCGCCGCCAGGGTGCCGACCTTCTCGACATGGGGCAGGCGGTCGAGGACGCGCTGATCGAGCAGTACCAGCACCAGCGCTACGCCACCGGTGTCCTTGCCACCCTCGACACCCGTAGCGGGGAACTGAGCTGGGTCAACCGCGGCCACCCGCCGCCCATGCTCATCCGCGACTCGCGCTGGAACACCGACCTTGAGTGCGCGCCCATGCACCCCATGGGCACCGGTCTCGGTGTGAAGAACCCTGTGTGCACGACGCAACTGGAGCCCGGGGACCGCGTGGTGCTCTACACCGACGGCATCACCGACGCCCGCAACGCCGAGGGGACCGCCTTCGGTCGCGAGCGCTTCGGCGAGATCCTCATCCGCCACCACGCCGACCGGCTGCCCGTTCCCGAGACGCTGCGCCGCCTCAGTGAGACCTTCCTGGACCACCACGACGGGCGGCTGCGCGACGACGCGACGATCCTGCTGTGCGAATGGCTCGGCCCGTCGCTCACCGCGACCGACCACGCCGCCGCCCTTACAGCCGTCACCGACCCCAACCCGGCGACGCAACCGGACGGCGACCACCCGCCGGCGCCGAGTCAGCACCGGCACAGCCGGCCGTGAGCGGCGCCCGTGCAGGGCGGGTCAGGCGGACGGCAGCGGCGCGGCAGCGGCCTCGTCCACGGTGTCGTACATCGGCAGGGCCCGGTCGAGCGCGTTCATGGTGATCAGACGGGCGATGTGATCCTGGGGCGCGGCGATGCGGATCTGGCCGGAGACGCTGCCCATGTGGCGGACGGCTCGCAGGAGGATGCCCAGCCCCGTGGAGTCGCAGAAGGCCACTTCGCTGAAGTCGAGCACGACGATCCCGCCGGGGGCGCCGTCGAGGAGGGCGAGGAACTCGGCCTCCTGCGCGCCGGACATGGCCACGTCGACCTCTCCCGCCAGAGTGATCACGCGGCAGTCGGAACGGTCGTCGGCGGCGAAGCCGACGCCGTGCTCGGGAAGGATCATAGGCCGACCCTAGACCCGCGACGCGAGTCTCACTCGCCGACCTCCCAGAGGGGCCGCCCCTCTGGTCGCGGGACAGTGCCCGGGGCGCTGTGAATCCGCGTGGATTCGTCGCCGGTGTCCTGATCGACCGCCGAGGCCGGTGACACCGGGGACCGGGTGCACGAGAAAAGGGCGCCGAAGCGCCCTCCACTACTAATTTATCTATCACACCCCCGCTGAGCAGGCACAACCGGGGTCTCTTCCGGTGGTCGGCCGTGTTGCAGAATCAGCGCTCGAACAGTCGATCCCGACGAAGATGGGTGCCATGACGATGCGTGTACTGCTGTCGACATTCGGATCACGCGGTGACGTCCAACCCGTGCTGGCGCTCGCGCTGCGCCTGCGGGAGTTGGGCGCCGACGTGCTGCTCTCCCTCCCGCCCGACTTCACCGACATGGTGGAGGCCCGCGAGATCCCCGCGCTGCCGATCGGCCCCTCGGTGCGGTCGTTCGTGGGCGGGGAGAAGCCGCCGACTCTCGACGACGCCCGCGCCATCGCCGCGACCCTCGTCGAGGCCCGCTTCACCACCCTCGCCGCGGCGGCGGAGGGCCGCGACGTCATCCTCGCCGCCGGGTTGATGCCCGCGGGGCTGCGCGAGGTCGCCGCGAACCTGGGCATCCCCTACGTCTACGCGGCCTACCAGGTCTTCGGTCTGCCGACGCGAAGCGGGAACAACGACTACGGCCTGCCCCCGGCGGCGGCCGAGGCCGTCAACGGCATGTACCGCGAGCCGCTCAACACTCGCCGGTCGAAGCTGGGCCTGCCGCCCGTCGACGACGTCCGCGCGCACGTCTTCACCGACCGTCCGTGGCTGGCCTGCGACCCGGTCTTGTGCCCGACCGACGACATCGCCCTCGACGTCGTGCAGACCGGCGCGTGGATCCTGCCCGACGAGCGTCCCCTGCCGCCCGGCCTGGAGGCTTTCCTGGACGCCGGCGAACCGCCGGTCTACGTCGGTTTCGGCAGCATGCCGATGCGCGCGCCGGCCGACCCCGCGCACGTGGCCGTCGAGGCCGCCCGCGCCCACGGCCGCCGCGTGGTCCTCGGCAGCGGCTGGGCCGACCTGACCGTAGTCGACGACCGGGACGACTGCTTCGCCGTCGGGGAGGTCAACCAGCAGGAGCTGTTCACCAGGGTCGCGGCCGTCGTGCACCACGGCGGCGCGGGCACCACGACCACCGCCGCCCGCGCCGGCGCGCCGCAGGTCGTGGTGCCGCAGATGGGCGACCAGCCCTACTTCGCCTCCCGGGTGGCCGCGCTCGGCGTCGGCGTCGCGCACGACGGCCCGGTCTTCGGCCTCGACTCCCTCTCCGGCGCGCTCGGCGCCGTCCTCGACCCGGAGACCGGGCGACGGGCCGCCGAGGTGGCCGGCCGGATCCGCTCCGACGGCGTCGACGCGGCCGCGCGCATGCTGTTCGAACTGGCGGGAAAGGAACCCGTCGGCTAGGGCCTGTCCTGTCGGTGCGAGGCCCGCAGCCCCGCGGTGATCCCCACTGGAAAGCCCTAGGGTGTGTCGTCAAAGGGTGGGTAGCCCATTGGTGGATGGCGGCGAGGGTGATGGCTGCCTGGTAGGACTGGTGGGTTTTGTCGTATCGGGTGGCGATGCCCCGCCACTGCTTCAACTGGT
>NZ_JBFAKK010000017.1:0-163162 GCF_040655735.1 Phytomonospora sp. NPDC050363 | reverse complement strand
GGACTCCGTCCCGAACCCTGCTGGGAGGCTCCGCCCCCAGACCCCCGCTGGAGCTCCGCCCCAGACCCCGCCAGGAACTCCGTCCCTGGACCCGGAATCGGGAGCTGGTTCAGGTGGTCATGGGGTCGCTCGTCGCCGGAGATTGCGGGGATGGAGCTTCCAGGTACATCCCAAACCCGAACCCCGAACCGCTCGCAGACCGGCCCGTCTCGGTCCGGCGCCGCCCTCCCTCACCCCCGTCCGCTACCCCACCGCCCTACCTACCCCACCACCCCGCTCCGCCGCTCCAGCAGCACCGTGTCCCGCCACCTGCCGTGCAGCTGCGCCACCCGTTCCCGTGTCCCCACGGTCCGGAACCCGGCCCCCGCGTGCAGCCGCAGGCTCGCCACGTTCTCCGGAAACACCGCCGTCGTGATCGTCCAGATCCCCGCCGCCTCCGTCGAGGCGATGAACACCTCCAGCAACCGCCTCCCCACCCCCCGCCCGGCCGCGTCGGGGCGCACATACACCGAGTGCTCCACCACCCCGCGATACGCCGGCCGCTTCGAGGTCGGCGAAGCCGCGATCCACCCCAGCACCGTCGTGGCGGACGGCACCGCCCCCAGACGGGGAGACGGATCCACCCCCAGCGCCACGAAGCGGTGGTGGGGCAGGCGGGACGTCCCGAACGCGGTCCAGTCGGGAACCTCGGTCTCGAAGGTGGCGTTGTGCGTGTCGATGCCCGACTGGTAGATCGACAGCACGGGCCAGGCGTGCGCGTCGGTCATGGCGGCGATCGTGATCGAGGGTGCCGTGGGCGTTGACATGGCCGTCCTCCTCTTAAGGCTGTGACCACACGTTATGCGGCCGATGTTGCCGCTCTGTTAACCCACTTCCATGCTGCGCGCAGCGGGCATGCGTGAACACCCCCCTATTACGCAAGCCTTCTGCGTGAAACTCGGGTACAGTCGCGGCCGTGTGCGGAATCGTTGGATACGTGGGAGCGCGCTCGGCGCTCGAAGTGGTGATGGACGGTCTGCGGCGGCTCGAATACCGCGGCTACGACTCGGCGGGCGTCGCCCTGCCCGTCGCCGGGGGGCTCTACGTCGAGAAGCGGGCCGGCAAGCTCGGCAACCTCGACAAGGCACTCGCCGAGAACAACGGCGAGCCCGCCCACCTGGAGGCGACCGTCGGGATCGGCCACACGCGCTGGGCGACCCACGGCGGCCCCACCGACCGCAACGCCCACCCTCACCGAAGCGCCGACGGCAACATCGCCGTCATCCACAACGGCATCATCGAGAACTTCGCCGTCCTGCGCGGCGAGCTCGAAGCCGGGGGCACCGAGCTGGCCTCCGACACCGACACCGAGGTCGTCGCGCACCTGCTGGCCGCCGAGGTCGCCGGCGGCGCCGACCTGACCGAGGCGATGCACCGCGTGGTCCGGCGGCTCAGCGGCGCCTTCACACTGCTGGCCGTGCACGCCGACGACCCCGACACCGTCGTGGGAGCCCGCCGCAACTCGCCGCTGGTGATCGGGCGCGGCGAGGGCGAGTACTGGCTGGCCTCCGACGTGGCGGCGTTCCTGTCGTTCACGCGCGAGGCGGTCGAGCTGGGCCAGGACCAGGTCGTCACGATCGGCCGGGACGGGTTCACCGTCACCGACTTCGCCGGCGAGCCGGTCGAGGCGCGCCCCTACACCGTCGACTGGGACGCCGCGGCCGCCGAGAAGGGCGGCTACGACCACTTCATGCTCAAGGAGATCGACGAGCAGCCCGCCGCCGTCGCCGACACGCTGCGCGGCCGGGTCACCGAGACCGGTGAGATCGCCCTCGACGAGGTCCGCCTCTCCGACCAGGACCTGCGCGACGCCGACAAGGTCTTCATCGTCGCCTGCGGCACGTCCTACCACGCCGGGCTGGTCGCCAAGTACGCCATCGAGCACTGGACGCGGCTGCCCTGCGAGGTCGAGCTGGCCAGCGAGTTCCGCTACCGCGACCCGGTCCTGGACCGCTCGACGCTGGTGATCGTCATCTCGCAGTCCGGCGAGACCATGGACACGATCATGGCGCTGCGCCACGCCAAGGAGCAGAAGGCGCGCGTCCTGGCCATCTCCAACACGGTCGGCTCGACCATCCCGCGCGAGTCCGACGCCGTGCTCTACACGCGCGCCGGCCTGGAGGTCGCCGTCGCCTCGACGAAGGCCTTCCTGACGCAGTTGGTCGCCTGCTACCTCGTGGGGCTGCACCTGGCGCAGATCCGGGGCGTGAAGTACGCCGACGAGGTCGCCGCCGTCCTCGAACAGCTCGCCGCGATGCCCGCCAAGATCTCCGCCGTCCTGGAACAGATGGATCCGGTGCGCGAACTCGCCCGGCGTCTCGCCGGGCAGCATCCGGTGCTGTTCATCGGGCGGCACGTCGGCTACCCCGTCGCCCTCGAAGGGGCGCTCAAGCTCAAGGAACTGGCCTACCTGCACGCCGAGGGCTTCGCCGCCGGTGAGCTCAAGCACGGGCCGATCTCGCTGATCGAGGACGGTACACCGGTCGTGGTGATCGTCCCGTCCCCGCGCGGGCGCGGGGTTCTGCACGACAAGGTCGTGTCGAACATTCAGGAGGTCAAGGCGCGCGGGGCGACCGTCATCGCCATCGCCGAGGAGGGCGACACGGCCGTGGCGCCCTACGCCGACCAGATCGTGCACGTCCCGGTCGTGCCGACCTTGCTGGCGCCGCTGCTGACGGCCGTGCCGCTCCAGGTGTTCGCGTGCGAGGTGGCGCGCGGTCTGGGTCTGGAGATCGACCAGCCGCGCAACCTCGCCAAGTCGGTGACGGTGGAGTAGCCCCAGGGCTTGTCTTGTGGGTCTTGTTGGCGAGATGAGCCCGCCGCAGCCCCGCAGTGACCCCACCGGACACGCTCTATAGGCCGTAGGCCTCGGCGATCAGCTCGTAGGAGCGCAGCCGGGGCTCATGGCCGTGCACGGTCGAGGTGACCATCAGCTCGTCGGCGCCGGTCCGCTCGACCAGCGCGTCGAGCCCTTCGCGGACCTGCGCGCCCGTGCCCGTCACGGCGTTCGACATCCACTGCGCGACGAAGTCGCGCTCGGCGGGCGTGTACGGGAAGTCCTCGGCCTCCTGGGCCGAGGGCACCAGGCCCGCCCGGCCGGTGCGCAGCTTCAGCATCGACAGGCCGAGCGAGGCCGCCGCGCGGGCGGCGTCCTTCTCGGTGTCGGCGGCCACGGCGGTCGCCGCGATCATCGCGTAGGGCTTGTCGAGCACCGAGGAGGCGCGGAAGGTGCGCCGGTAGAGGTCGAGGGCCGGGACGGTGTTGTCGGCCGAGAAGTGGTGCGCGAAGGCGAAGGGCAGGCCCAGCGAGGCCGCCAGCCGGGCGCTGTAGTCGGAGGAGCCCAGCAGCCACACCGGCGGGCGGGAGTGCTCGCCGACGCCGCCGTCGACCCTGCGCTGCACGGGGCCGGGGACGGCGTGGATGCGGTGGTAGGGGTGGTTTTCGGGGAAGGAGCCGTCGAGGAAGGCGGTGAGCTCGGCCAGCTGCTCGGGGAAGTCGTCGGCGCCGAGGCGCTCGGGCGTCAGGCGCAGCGCGAGGGTGGTCGCGCGGTCGGTGCCGGGCGCCCGGCCGAGGCCGAGGTCGACCCGACCGGGGGCCAGCGCCTCCAGGGTGCCGAACTGCTCGGCGATGACCAGCGGGGCATGGTTGGGGAGCATGACCCCGCCCGAGCCGAGGCGGATGCGCTCGGTGTGCGCGGCGAGGTGCGCCAGGATCACCGCGGGGGCCGAGCTGGCGATGCCGGGCATGGAGTGGTGCTCGGCGACCCAGAAGCGGTGGTAGCCGAGTTCCTCGGTGCGCTTGGCCACCGCCGTCGTGGTGGCCAGCGCCTGGGCGACGGTCAGCCCGCTGCCGACGGGCGCCAGGTCGAGGACGGACAGGGGGACCGGAGCGGTGCCGCGCTTGTGGCCGCGGATGGGGTCGGTATGCACGCAAGATGGAAACAGGACGGGGGCTCCGTTTGTTCCCCGGGTGAGTCCCGGCACGTCTCGGGCGTCACCTCGGCCACAAGCCCTCGATGGCGAATTCGAGCTCCGGTACCCTCTTCGGAATGCCGATCATGGACGATGACATAGAGGGTTGTAGTACTCAGCCGGGTTCGGCCCGGCTGACACCACGCATGACGCGACAGGGGGTGACGTCATGCTGATCCTCATCGGCGTGCTCGTCATCGTCCTGCTCACCGCGGCGACCGGCTATTTCGTGGCGCAGGAGTTCGCCTACGTCGCCGTCGACCGCAACCGCCTCCGCCAGGCCGCCGACGCCGGCGACAAATCCGCCGCGCGCGCCCTGGGCGTGACCCGGCAGCTGTCCTTCATGCTGTCCGGCGCGCAGCTGGGCATCACCGTGACGGGGCTGCTCGTCGGTTACGTGGCCGAACCCTACGTCGGCAACGGCCTCGCCGAGATCCTCGGTGGCGCCGGCGTGCCGACCTCGGTGAGCCTGTCGGTCTCGGTGCTCATCGCACTGCTGTTCTCGACGCTGATCCAGATGGTGTTCGGGGAGCTGGCGCCCAAGAACCTCGCGATCGCGCGGCCGGAGGCCCTGGCCCGCGCGCTGTCGCGCTCGACGGTGGTCTACCTCAAGATCGCCGGTCCGGTGATCCGCCTGTTCGACGCCGCGGCCAACAAGCTGCTGCGCTCGATCGGGATCGAGCCGGTCGAGGAGCTGCCGCACGGTGCGACGCCGGAGGACCTTGAGCACATCTTCGACGAGTCGCACGCCGGCGGGTTCCTCGACGCCGAGCTGTTCCGGCAGCTCGAAGGCGGGCTCGACTTCCGCAGCCTCGACGCCGGCCAGGTGATGACGCCGCGCGTCGACGTGCACACCATCGCCGCCGACGAGCCCGTCGCGCGCGTCGTGGGGCTGCTGTCGACGGGCCGCTCGCGCTTCCCGGTGACCGGCACCGGCGTCGACGACGTGGTCGGCGTCGTGAGCATCGCCGACGTGCTGCGCGTCCCCCGCGACGAGCGCGGCACCACGCTGGTCGGTTCGGTCGCCTCCCCGGCGCTGTTCGTGCCGGAGAGCCTGCCCGCGCCGGTGCTGCTGGAGCGGCTGCGGACCGAGAACCGCCAGCTCGCCTGCGTCGTCGACGAGTACGGCGGCCTCGCCGGGGTGGTGTCCTTCGAGGACGTCGCCGAGGAGGTCGTCGGCGAGATCCTCGACGAGGACGACAAGCCCGAGGCCCGCGCCCGCCGCCGCGGTGACGGCAGCTGGGTCGTGCCGGCCCGATGGCGCATCGACGAGATCGCCGAGGAGACGGGCGTGGAGCTGCCGGGCAACGGCGCCTACGAGACCGTCGGGGGACTGGTGCTCCAGCAACTGGGCCGCACCGCCTCGCCCGGCGACTCCGTCGACGTGCCGTTGGCGAGCGTCGACGACCCCGACGAGGAGGCCTCGCCGCCGCGTGTGGCGCGCCTGGCCGTGGTCGCCGTGCAGCGGCACGTGCCGCACACGATCGCGATGTCGGTCCGTGAAGAGAAGGGGGAGCGCGCGTGAGCACCGCCTGGGCGCTGATCGTCTCGCTGTTCCTCCTGGCCGCCAACGGGTTCTTCGTGGCCGCCGAGTTCGCGCTGGTGTCGGTCAAACGCCACCGTCTCGCCGAACTGGCCGCCGACGGGTCCCTGTCGGCGCGGCTGGCCGTTCGCGGCAGCCGCCACCTCACCGTCACCCTCGCCGGCGCGCAGCTGGGCATCACGCTGTGCACCCTGGGCCTGGGCGCCCTGGCCAAGCCGGCGATCGCGCACCTGCTCGACCCGCTGCTGGCCGCCACCGGACTGCCCGGCGGCGTGTCCTATGTGATCGCGTTCCTGCTGAGCATCGCCATCGTGGTGTTCCTGCACATGGTGATCGGTGAGATGGCGCCGAAGTCGTGGGCCATCTCCCACCCGGAGAAGTCGGCGCTGGCGCTGTCGGTGCCCTTCGAGGGCTACATCTGGCTCACCAAACCGCTGCTGCTGCTCCTCAACGGCGCGGCGAACCTGACGCTGCGGATGGCGAAGGTCACCCCGAAGAACGAGATCGACGACAGCCACAAGCCCGAGGACCTCGCCGTCCTGCTGCGGCAGTCGCGGGAGGACGGGCTGCTCCACGAGCAGCAGCACCGGATCCTCAGCGGCGTGCTGAAGCTGCGCGCGACGACCGTCGGCGAGCTGATGCGGCCCCGCGAGGAGCTGGTCACCGTGGGCCCCGAGGCCGACAACGACGAGGTCGAGCGCGTCTCGCTGGCCTCCGGGCGCTCGCGCCTGGTGGCCGTCGACGGCGACCGGCCGCTGGGGATCGTGCACATCCGTGACGCGCTCAAGCAGCCCACCGCCGGTGCCGCCGACCTGCTCAGCGAGCCGCTGACGCTGCCCGAGGACACGCCGATCTCGCGGGCGGTGGCCACCATGCGCGCCGAGCGCGCGCAGGTCGCGCTGGTCACCGGGACCGACGGCGCACTGCGCGGGCTGGTGGCACTGGAGGACCTGCTGGAGCAGGTCCTCGGCGACTTCGACGACGAGACCGACGCGATGTGACCGGGTGGGGGCGGCCCGCCGCCCCTACCCCAGAACCCTGCTACCCGCCGAGGCGACCGCCGGGAACGTCGCCGGCGGGGTGTACCCGGCGTCGACGAAGGCCTTGTGCACGGCCGCGGCGATCTCGGCGGACCTCGCCGTCTCGCACAGCGCGATGACGCACCCGCCGAACCCACCGCCGGTCATGCGGGCGCCGTAAGCGCCGGCCTCGACGGCGGCGGAGGCGGCCAGGTCGACCTCGCCGACGGTGATCTCGTAGTCGTCGCGCATGGAGGCGTGCGACTCGGTGAGCAGTTCCCCGAGCCGGTGCGGCTCGATGCCGGCCCGCAGCAGCCCCACGGTGTGCAGGACCCGCTGGTTCTCGGTGACGACGTGCCGCACCCGGCGGCGGGCGACGTCGCCGTCCAGGCGCGCCAGGGCCCCGTCGAGGCCGTCGAGGGTCAGGTCGCGCAGGGCGCGCAGGCCCAGGGCTTCGGCGGCCTTCTCGCAGTCGGCGCGGCGGGCGGCGTACTCGCCGTCGACGTGCCGGTGCGGTGCGCGGGTGTCGATGATGAGCACGCTCAGCCCGTGCGCGGCCAGGTCGAAGGGGACGTGTTCGGCCTCGCCGGTGCGGCAGTCGAGGAACAGCGCGTGACCCTCACGGCAGCGGATCGAGGCCGACTGGTCGAGGATGCCCGTCGGTGCGCCCACGTAGGCGTTCTCGGCCCGCTGGGCCAGTTTCGGGCCGGTCTCCTCGTCGAGGGCGACGCCGTACAGCTCGCACAGCGCGCCCATCACCGAGCACTCCAGGGCCGCCGAGGACGACAGCCCCGAACCGACCGGCACGTCGGAGGCCAGCGCCAGGTCGGCGCCGCCGATCTCGTGCCCGGCCTCCCGCAGGGCCCACACGACCCCGGCGACGTAGGCCGCCCAGCCCTCGACCTTGCCCGGCTCCAGGTCGTCGACGGTGAAGGTGACGCGCTCGTCGACGCCCTCCGACACGACCGTCCACACTGGATTGGGGACCTTCGCGGCGGCCGCGACGATGTCGTGCGGCAACGCGAAGGGCAGCACGAAGCCGTCGTTGTAGTCGGTGTGCTCGCCGATCAGGTTCACCCGTCCCGGCGCGGTCCAGCGGACCGTGGGGACCCGGCCGTAGGCGGAGATGAAGGACTCGGCGGCGCGCAGGCCGGTCGCCAGGGCGTTCACGAGTCCACCTCGCCGCGCGAGGCGACTGGGCGAACGCCGAGCGGCTCTGCTTTCCGGTCGGCTCGCTGACGCTCGTTCACAGGGACGCCTCCCGCAGCATCTTCGCGGCCTGCTCGGGCGCGACGTCGTTGATGAAGGCGCCCATCGCCGACTCCGATCCGGCCAGGAACTTCAGCTTGTTCGGTGCCCGGCGGGCGCTGTGCAGCTGGAGGTGCGCATACGACAGGTCGCGGCCGGTGCGCACCGGCGCCTGGTGCCACGCCGAGATGTAGGGCATCGGCACGCCGTAGACGGCGTCGAGGCGCCGCAGCACCTCCAGGTAGATCGGCCCGAAGGCCTCACGCTCCACATCGGACAGCGCGGGCAGGTCCGGCACGTGGCTGTGCGGGTAGAGGTGCACCTCGAAGGGCCAGCGCGCGGCGACCGGCACGAAGGCCGTCCAGTGCTCGTTGGCGGCCACCACCCGCTCACCGGCGGCCTCGGCGGCCAGCACGTCGGCGAAGAGGTTGCGGCCGGTGCGCAGCAGGTGCGCCTCGGCGGAGGCGAGCATGCGCCGGGTCGTCGGCGTGACGAAGGGGTAGCCGTAGATCTGCCCGTGCGGGTGGTGCAGCGTCACCCCGATCTCCTCGCCGCGGTTCTCGAAGCAGAAGACCTGCTCGACACCGTCGAGGCCGGACATCGCGGCGGTCCGCTCGGCCCAGGCCTCCATCACCACCCGCACCTGGCGGGGTTCCAGCGACGCGAAGGAGGAGCCGTGGTCGGGCGTGAAGCACACGACCTCGCAGCGGCCGGCCGCCGGGCGTCGCGGGGAGAGCGACTCCCCGTCGAGGGTGTGCCCGGCGGGGCCGGCGAAGGAGGGGAAGAGGTTCTCGAAGACGGCGACCTCGTAGCCGGGCGCCGGGATCTCGGTCGCCCGCTGCGGGGTCGAAGGGCACAGCGGGCACTCGCTGGCCGGGGGGAGGAAGGTCCTGGTCTGCCGGTGCGCGGCGACGGCCACCCACTCGGCGCGCAGGGCGTCGTAGCGCAGCTCGCCGGCCGGCGGGCGCGGCGGCAGGGCGCGGCCGTCCACGAAGGACGCCCGGCCGGAGTCGGGGGCGGCGTCGAAGTAGTGAATCTCCCGGCCGTCGGCGAGGGTGGTGGTGGAGCGGTGGATGCTGGTCAAAGTGGACAAAGCCGGGATGCCCTCATTCCGGGTCGGCGTCCCGCGGCCGGGGCTCACGCCTCGGCCACGAGCAGTTCACCGACGTGCTCGCGCAGGCCGGCGCGAGACGCCTCGGGCAGTCCCGCGTCGGTGACCAGCACGTCGGCCTCGGTCAGTTCGGCGATGGTGCGGATGCCGACCAGCTCCCACTTCGAGTGGTCGGCGAGCACGATCAGGCGACGGGCGGCGGCGACCATCGCGCGGTCGGTCTCGGACTCGGCGATGTTGGGCGTGGTGAAGCCCGCCTTGACGCTGAATCCGTGCACGCCCAGGAAGAGGGCGTCGACGTTGATGGTCGCCAGGGACGCCGTGGCGAAGGGTCCGACGAGCGCGTCGGAGGGGGTGCGGATCCCGCCGGTGAGGATGACGGTCTGGTCGGCGCGGCCGGAGCGGTAGAACACGTCGGCGACGGGCACGGAGTTCGTCACGACGGTCAGGCTCGGCACCGACAGGAGGTGGTGGGCCAGGGTCCAGGTCGTCGTGCCGCCCGACAGCGCGATGGCGGTGGCGGGTTTGACGAGCCCGGCGGCGGCGCGCGCGATGGCCTCTTTCTCGTTCTTCTGCTGCACCGACTTGGCCGCGAAGCCGGGTTCGTCGGTGGCGCCGATGTCGACGGCCGTGGCGCCGCCGTGCACCTTCGCGACGAGCCCCCGCTCGGCGAGCTGTTCGAGGTCGCGGCGGATGGTCATGTCGGAGACGCCGAACTCGGCGACGAGCTCGCTGACGCGCACCGCTCCGTCGCGGCGGACTCGTTCGGCGATGATGGCCTGGCGTTGTTGCGCGAGCATGACTCTCCCGGGGGCGGGACCGGCTGACACGATCCTGCGAGAGTAAACCAACACGACCCAACATGCCAATGGTGAGCGCGTGCGCATCATTCGCGCACGTTCCGGGGCGCTCAGGCGTGGCGGAGGCCTATTCACCGTGGATCTTGCGCATTCGGGCTCGAACGCGCAGCCCGCCCGGGTGTGGGAGATGGGCGAAGCTGTGCTTTTGGGGTTGTGTTGGATCTAGTGCGAGGTGTAAGCGACGGTTCCGAGGGCTTCCCCTCGCCCGAATCGCCCATTCGTCACACCGGTCGACCTTCAGGCTGCCGTCACCGCGCTCACGACGGCCGTCGCGCTGCCCGCCCGCGACGCGAACCCGGCCGCGCTCCCGCCACTGCCCGGCGGCGACCCGGTCACCGCGGCCCTCGACGTGCAGGCCGCCGTGGCCGCGCTCGTCTCCGGCGGCTGCCTGCCCGGTGCGCCCGACCCCGGCGCCGAGATCACCATCTGCGTCGAACTCGCCCTCGACCTCCAGCTCAACGTCTCGGCCGTGGTCGCGGCCGTCGTCAACGTCGCCGGACCCGACGCCACCGCCGCCGCGGCGGCCGCCGCGGACCTGTCGGCCACCCTCACCGCCCTGGTGAGCGGCAACTGCCTCACCGGTTCGCTCCCGACGCCGTAGGCGACGCGCGCGGGGCGGTGACGCACACCGGCGCCACCGCCCCGGCGGGCGACCTGACAGAATTCAGCCCATGGCCGAACCGCGCATCCCACGGGTCCTCTCCGGAATCCAGCCCACCGCCGAGTCCTTCCACCTCGGCAACTACCTCGGGGCGCTCCGCCAGTGGGTCGCGATGCAGGACACCCACGACGCCTTCTACTGCGTCGTCGACCTCCACGCCATCACCGCCGGGCACGACCCCGAGCAGCTGCGCCGCCGCCGGCGTGCCTCGGTCGCCCAGCTGCTCGCCATCGGCCTCGACCCCGACCGCTGCACCCTGTTCGTGCAGTCGCAGGTCCCCGAGCACACCCAGCTCGCCTGGATCCTCGGCGCCATCACCGGTTTCGGCGAGGCCAGCCGGATGACCCAGTTCAAGGACAAGTCGGCCAAGCAGGAACGCGCCAGCGTCGGCCTGTTCACCTACCCGATCCTGCAGGCCGCCGACATCCTCCTCTACGAGACCGACGAGGTCCCCGTCGGCGAGGACCAGCGCCAGCACCTCGAACTGACCCGCGACCTCGCCGGCCGCTTCAACAAGACCTTCGGGCGCACCTTCCGGCTTCCGCGGCCGCACATCGTCAAGGGCACCGCCAAGATCAGTGACCTGCAGGACCCCTCGGCGAAGATGTCGAAGTCGAACTCGGCCCCCGCCGGGATCGTCGACCTGCGCGACACGCCCAAGGCCGCCGCGAAGAAGATCCGGTCCGCCGTCACCGACACCGGCCGTGAGATCGTCTTCGACGAGGAGAACAAGCCCGGCATCGCCAACCTGCTCACCATCTTCTCCGTCCTCGCCGGGGTCACCGTCCCCGAGTTGGAGGCGCGCTACGAGGGCAAGGGCTACGGCGACTTCAAGGGCGACCTCGCCGACGTCGTGGTGGAGGCCATCACCCCCATCGCGAAGCGGACCGACGAGTACCTCGCCGACCCCGGCCAGCTCGACAAGCTGCTCACCGAGGGCGCGCGCAAGGCACGCGCGGTCGCCTCGGCGACGCTGGCGGACGTGTACGAAAAGGTCGGGTTCGCGCAGCCGGTGCGCGACTAAAGGACGGGTGGGGTGGCCGTGGCAAAGATCGGGGTCGCCATCGCGGTGCCCGAACCGTGGGGGAGCGAACTGCGCGATCACCGGATGGGCACCGGCGATCCGCAGGCGGCGGGCGTGCCCACGCACGTGACCCTGCTGGCGCCGGTGGAGATCGCCGACGCCGACATGCCGGGCGTCGAGGAGCACCTGGCGGGCGTCGCCCGGCGGCACTCTCCTTTCGCGCTGCACCTGCGCGGGACGGGAACGTTTCGTCCGGTGACGGAGGTGGTGTTCGTCGCCGTCGCCGCCGGGATCAGCGAGTGCGAGCGCCTCGCGGGTTCGGTGCGGACCGGGCCGCTGACCTATGAGGCGCGCTTCCCGTACCACCCGCACGTGACCGTCGCCCACGACGTCTCCGCCGAGCAGGCCGACCGGGTCTTCGACGAACTGGCCGGCTACGAGGCGCGCTTCGCCGTCGGCGAGTTCGTGCTCTACGCGCACTGGGGGGACGGGGTCTGGCGGGTGCAGCGACGCTTCGCGCTGACCGCTCCGGCGCCCTCCAACGGCTCGCGGTGACCGCCGTTTCCCCCATGTCCGGCACGTCCCGTGCGACCCGCGCGGAAACACCGGTGGGATCCCGTCACGCGTGGACGTCCTGCCCGATGATGTGCAGATGAGGTTTCCCGATCCGATCGACGCCGCCGAGCGCATGTGGATGCGGCTGCGCCGATTCTCGCCCCGGGTCGACCACTTCAGCCGCGCGATCGACCGGTTCTGGGACACGCAGGGCGCGCTGCTGTCGGCGGGCATCTCCTACTACGCCTTCTTCGCGGCCTTCGCGCTGCTGCTGGCGGCGTTCTCCGGCCTGGGGTTCGTGCTCGACGCGAACTCCAAGGTGCTGGAGACCGTCGAGGACTGGCTGACCACGAACCTGCCGACGATCGACGTCTCGCAGATCGTCGCCGCGCGCGGCACGGTCGGCATCATCGCCCTGATCGGCTTCGTCATCACCGGCATCGCGTGGGTGCAGGCGCTGCGCTCGTCGGTGCGGGCGGTGTGGATGCTGGAGCCCGAGCCGGGGCACCCGATCCTGCGCTGGCTGGTCGACCTGGGCGTCCTGGTGGCGCTGGGGATCCTGCTGGCGGTGACGCTGGGGGTCGGCACGATCGTCGAGACGGGTCTCAACTGGACGGTGAACGCCTCGGTCGGCGACGGCTACGGGTGGATTCCGACCGTCGGGGAGCTCATGATCGGCATGGCGACCAACACGGTGCTGTCGACGGCGCTGCTGACGGTCCTGCCGAGGCTGGCGATGCGCCCGGCGCGGGTGCTGTTCCCGGCGATCTGGGTGGCCGTCGGCCTCGAACTGATCAAGACCGTCGGCCGTTTCTACATCACCCGCGTCGAGCACAACCCGGCATACCAGCTGGTGACCGGAACCGTGGGGCTGCTGGTCTTCCTTCAGCTGTTCAACCAGATCCTGATGTTCGCCGCCGCGTGGACGGCGACGTCCCGCCGAGGCGGGGTCATCGACCTGTCCGGCCGCCCGCCGACCGTGGTGGCCGACGACCCGGAATGAGGAAGAGGGCGAACAGGGCCAGCAGGCCCATCGACAGCGCCGTCTCGACGCCGAAGGACAGGTCGCCGAGGCCGCCGCCGGAGCCGCCGCCCTCGGTCTTGGTGTTCTCGTTGTCCTCGTTGCCGCCGGGCATGGGGTTGCCCGGTCCCGGCTGAGGGGGTGTCGAGGGGTCGGCCGAGCCGCTCGGCTCGCCGCCTCCGGGGGACTCCGAGCCGCCGCCGGCGTCGTCCACCAGGGAGAACGGCGGGGCCTCGCCGGTGCCCGCGCGGTTGGAGAGCGCGGCGGGGAGGAGCATGGCCGCGCAGCCGACGACGGTGAGGGCCATGAAGGACAGGGATCCGAGCAGTGATCGTCGCGTCACTGTGCGCTCCGCCCGCATGCTCGGCCCCCTTTGCATATGGACACGCTATCGACTGTCGTCATCGGCGTCTGGCAGGCGTGCCAATGAATGTGCCGAAGATCTTGCCTCTTCGATGTATCCGCCGGACTTCGACGGCACGTAGAACCTCTGGCATACTGCCGTGCCATGGAGACTCTACGGCTCATCCTGAGGTACGCCCATCTGATTGGGTTCGCCGTGCTGCTCGGTGGCGCATGCGTCCAGTACGTCGCCGGCAGGTTCCGGATCAACGCGACCATGGCCTGGGGAGCGGGAATCCAGCTGCTCACCGGCATCCTGCTGTCGGCACCGCTCGGCCGCGACGAGGCCGACAAGCCCGACCCCGCCAAGCTCGCCGTCAAGGGCGTCGTCGCCGTCCTGATCGGCATCATGGTGCTGGTCCCCTACTTCCGCAAGCGCAAGGCCGCCGACGGCGCCGTGGTCCACAAGGGACACTTCATCGGCATCCTGGTCCTCACCCTCGGAAACGCCGCCGTGGCGACCTTCTGGCGCTGAGACCCGCCGAACTTCTCACCCGAACGTGCAACCTCCCGGACCCCCGCGCCCATTGATAGGTGCGACAAGCTCGGGAGAGGAACACGATGCGACGCTCTGAGAGGGACGCGCAGTACCGCGAATTCGTGGTGGCGCGCGTCGACGGCCTCCGGCGTTTCGGCTATCTGCTGACCGGTGACTGGCACCGGTCGGAGGACGCCGTCCAGACGGCGCTGACCAAGCTCTACGTCGTCTGGACGCGCGCTTCGAAGCTGAACACCGAGGCCTACGTTCGCCGGATCCTGGTGAACGTGGTCAACGAGGACCGCCGACGTGCCTGGTTCCGGCGCGAACGCGTCTCCCACTCGCTCCCCGAGCCGCCCCCGGCGGCCTCGGCGGAGTCCGGGGCGCTCCGCCTCACGGTCTTGTCCGCGCTCGCCCGCCTGCCGAAGAGGCAGCGGGCGGTCGTGGTCCTCCGCTACTGGGAGGACAGGTCGGTCGAGCAGACGGCCGAGATCATGCGCTGCACGACCGGGACAGTGAAGAGCCAGTCCGCGCGGGGACTACAGACGCTGCGCGGCCTGCTCGAAGGATCCGGACCGAGGCGGGCCGAAGGAGCAGTACGTTGACAAAGGACATTCGAGAACTACTGGACGAGACGGCCCGACACGACTCCCTCACCGCCTTCGACGCCGACGCGGCCGTCAAGCGCGGCCACGGAGCCCTCGGCCGGCGCAAGTTCGCCATCGGCGGCCTCACCACGGGCGTGGTGGCGGTCATCGCGGCGGCCATGGTGGCTTTGCCGGGCGTCACGGCACCCACCGGAGGTGGAGCCGACCCCGCGTCGCCGGGCGTGAACGCGGCGGATCCGAGCGTGGACACGGAGGACACGCAGCGCCCCGAAGGGCTGCCGAAGCTGGATCCGGAGAAGTACTACACCTGGATCGACGACGGCCTGTGGGACCAGGAAGGCAACATCATCCCCTTCGCCGCCGAGAGCACCGAGAGCACCGCGAAGTACGACGAGGCCTTCTTCGACCTCATCGACGAGAAGTTCGGCGGCTTCACCGAGGGCCCCACCCCCACCGAGTTCGGCCGGATGGAGACCCAGGTCATCAGCGGCGCGGAGCCCTATGAGGGCACCAGCGGCGAGTACGAGATCGTCGCCCACCGTCTCATCTACCGCCTGAACCTCGCGTTCGTCAACGGGCAGACCGACGACGGGCTCATCGCTTGGGGCAAGGACAAGGGTCCCTTCGAGCGCGTTCGCGTGGACGTGCGGGTCCCCGACCAGTTCACCACGGGCGTCGACGGCCCCGCCGACGACAGCGTGAAGGGCAACCCCGGCTTCTTCGACGTGATCGGCTGCAGCGACCGCACCGACGCCATTCAGGCCGGCCAGACCCGCGAGATCGATGTGACCTGCAGGGAGAAGACCACCGGGATCGGCGAGCGCTACATCGAGGTCACCGAGGTCGCCGACCCCGGCGGCGAGTACGAGATGACCGAGACCAAGCTCGTCCTCTACCGCGCCGACGGCAGCGCCGTCGTGGTCACCGACACCGTCGACACGCCGGGCATGGAGCAGACCTTCGACTTCGGTCAGCTTCTCCAGATGGCCACCGCCCTCCCCCTGGAGCCGGTGCAGTAACCCGCGAGCTCACCGCCCCCGCGAGCCCATGGCACGCGGGGGTTTTCGCGTGCCCGGGTTAGCCTCCCGGTTGCCTTCGCCGCCGTGACAACCCTTCGCCCGAGGGCGCGCGTACGTACCCCGACAGGTTCCGCGGGTGAAAGAGGACGCATGAGACACAGTGAGCGCGAAGAGGCGGAGTTCCGCGAATTCGTCGCCACCAGGCTGGACCGGCTGCGCAACTTCGCCTTCCTGGTCTGCGGCGACTGGCATCGTGCCGAGGACGCCGTCCAGGTGACCCTGGCGAAGCTGTACGTCGCCTGGCCCAAGACGGCGAAGATCTCCGCCGACGCCTACTCGCGGCGGATCCTCGTCAACGTCATCAAGGACGTCTGGCGGCGCGCGTGGTTTCGCCGGGAGCACTCCGACGTGGAGATCCCCGAGTCGGCGACGGCCGACCCGGCCACCGCGAGCGCTCAGCGCATGGCGGTCCTGTCCGCCCTCGCCAGGCTGCCCACCAGGCAGCGGGCGGTGGTCGTCCTCCGTTTCTGGGAGGACAGGTCGGTGGACCAGACGGCGGAGATTCTGCGCCTGTCCACCGGAACGGTAAAAAGTCACACCGCGCGGGGGCTGCAGGCGCTGCGCGGTCTGCTCGGAGAAGACCGATCGAAGCGGACCGAAGGGGTACGAGCATGAACGAGGAAGTGAAGAACCTGCTGAACGGCGCGCTGTCCCAACCGCCGCCGACGGCGATGGACGGTGAGTCGGCGGTCGCGGCCGGGCGCCGGCGGCTCGGGCGGCGTCGCTACGCGGCGGGCGGAGGCGCGCTGGCCGGAGTTGTGGCCGTGGCGGTGTCGATCAGCCTGGCGATGAACACGGTGGGGGGAGCGGCGCCCGACGCGGCGGCAAGTGCGACTCCGAGCCCGAGCGCGAGCCAGGGCGGGCCACCGCCGACCGGGCAGACGCCGGTGGATCTGCCCGCGCTGGACGACGGGGTCGAGTACTACTGGGCCGACATGAACGGTGAGTACACCTACAGCGTGGCCACCTCCGCCTATTCCGACGCGTTCTGGGGGTGGGTCGAGTCCAACCTCCCCGGCTACATCGATCGCTCCGACGACGTGGAGCACTACGGCGAGGAAGGGCCGGTGTACTCGGAGGAGGATCACGTCTCGGGCGCCCACTCGCTCTTCAAGCGCGAGGAGATCGAACTGGTCGAGTTCATCGGCGGCTCGGGCGATGACGCCAAGTGGACCGGTTACCGCCTTCCGGCCTACACCCTGATCGATGCCGACGGGTGGTACCCCGGCGTGAAGCTCCAGCTTCCCGGCTCGACCTCGGCGGCTGAAAGCCTCGGGGTGAGGGTGTGGCCGAAGGGTGGTTACACCGAGGGCACCCACCGTCCTGAGGACGGCTCGCCCGACCAGGAGGGCGTCTTCGACCTCATCGGCTGCGACGACTACGAGGAGGACAACGGCGCGAGTGCCGACCACTCCGTCGAGGTCACGTGCCAGGAGGGCGTCAACGCCGAGGGCGAGCGCTTCGTGACCTCCCGAACGGTCAGCCGGCTCATGCCCGACGAGGAGGGTCACGACGTCGCTGGAGCCGATGTGAGCTACTGGGTGGTCCTCTACCGCCTTGACGGAAGCGCGGTCGAACTCAACGTCGGCACCGTGCGCCAGTACCTCGACACCGACACCGCCGAACCGGCGATCAGCGTCGAGCAGCTCCTCGCCCTGGCCGAGGCGCTTCCCGACGTGTCTGTCGAGTAGCCCTCCAGCCCTTCCCCGCGAGCCTCCACGGCTCGCGGGGTTTTCCCATGTCGCCCACAGTGGACCCCGTCCACGCATACCATGACCATGCCGACAAATCGGGCCATACGGGGGTATGCGATGCGGGTACGTACGGGCGCCGGGATCCTGGCCGGAACGATGCTGCTCCTCACCGCGTGCGGCAGCCCGCCCGAAGACGACAGCGGGGGCGGCGGCTCCTTCAAGGCCTGCATGGTGACCGACACCGGCGGCGTCGACGACCGCTCCTTCAACGCCTCGGTCTGGCAGGGCCTCCAGGACGCCAAGGCCGCCGACTCCAACGTCGAGCCGTCCTATGTCGCCTCCACCACCGAGGCCGACTACGAGCCGAACCTCAACGCCGCCGTCGACCAGGGCTGCGGCATCGTCATCGCCGTCGGCGGTCTCATGGCCGACGCCACCGAGAAGATCGCCACGGCCAACCCCGACCAGCACTTCGCGATCGTCGACGCCAAGATCGACCTCCCGAACGTCTACTCGATGCAGTTCAACACCGCGCAGGCCGCCTTCCAGGCCGGCTACCTCTCGGCGGGCATGTCCCAGTCGAAGAAGGTGGCCACCTGGGGCGGCCTGAACATCCCGCCGGTCACCATCTTCATGGACGGCTACGCGCAGGGCATCGACTACTACAACGACAAGAAGAACGCCTCGGTCGACCTCCTCGGCTGGGACGCCGAGGACCAGAACGGCAGCTTCGCCAACAGCTTCGCCGACCAGACCGCCGGCAAGTCCCTCACCACGAACTTCGTCTCCCAGGGCGCCGACATCGTCATGCCCGTCGCCGGCAACTCCTCCCTCGGCGCGGCCAACGTCGCCGCCGAGTCGGGCGGGAAGCTCAGCCTGATCTGGGTCGACTTCGACGGCTGCGACGCCGCCCCCGACTACTGCCCGTATTTCCTCACCAGCGTCGTCAAGGAGATCCCCGAGGTCGTCTCGCAGGCCACCGTCGACGCCGTCAAGGGCAGCCCGCGCTCCGGCGTCTACGTCGGCACGCTGGAGAACAGCGGCGTGCTGATCGCGCCCTACCACGACTTCGACGCCAAGGTCCCGGCCGAGCTCAAGGCCGAGGTCGAACAGGTCGGCAGGGACATCACCGCGGGTACCATCCAGATCACCTCACCCTCACAGCCGTCCTAGGACCAACACGCATCAGGGTCCGGTTCGTCGCTTGGATTACGGCTCAGTAACCACTCGCCGACGAATCGGACTCAACCCTGTGTTCAGGCGTGCGAACACCACTAAGCTTCCGCCCTTGGACCACCGCGACGCGTGTGGCCATCAGGGAAGGGAGACGCAGGGTGCGTCCTGCTATGAAACTGATCGCCGCGCTGGCCAGCGGTGGTCTCGTGCTCGCCGTCGCAGCATGCGGCAAGGCCCCCGAGGATGACGGTGCCGGCTCCACGGGCACCGAGTTCAAGGGCTGTATGGTCACCGACCTCGGTGGCGTCGACGACAAGTCCTTCAACTCCTCGGCCTGGCAGGGCATGCAGGACGCCGCGACTCGCGACGCCAGCATCAAGGTCGACTACACGCAGTCGAACAGCGAGGCCGACTACGAGCCGAACCTCCAGGCGGCCGTCGACGGTGAGTGCGACCTGATCGTGGCCGTCGGCGGACTGATGTTCGACGCGACCAAGAAGCTCGCCGAGGCCAACCCCGAGCAGCAGTTCGCGATCGTGGACGCCAAGGTCGACCTGCCGAACGTGTTCTCGATGGAGTTCAACACCGCGCAGAACTCGTTCATGGCCGGCTACCTCGCCGCCGCCACGACCAAGACCGACAAGGTCGCCACCTACGGCGGGCTGAACATCCCGCCGGTGACGATCTTCATGGACGGCTTCGCCGAGGGCGTCGCGCACTTCAACAAGGTCAAGGACAAGAAGGTCGAGGTGCTCGGCTGGGACCCGGCCAAGCAGGAGGGCTCCTTCGCGGAGAGCTTCATCGACCAGCAGAAGGGCAAGAGCCTCACCGACACCTTCGTGTCGCAGGGCGCCGACATCATCTTCCCGGTCGCGGGTGGAACGGGCGTCGGCACCGCCAACGTCGCCAAGGAGAACCCCGAGCTGAGCGTCATCTGGGTCGACGTCGACGGCTGCAAGAGCCTCGCCGACTCGTGCTCGGTGTTCCTGTCGACGGCCGAGAAGAACATCCCGGCCGCCGTGACCGACGCCTTGATCGCCGCCAAGGGTGGCGCGAAGACCGGCCACTACGTGGGCACGCTGCAAAACCAGGGCGTCTCGCTGGCCGCGTTCCAGGAGAAGGCCTCCATGGTGTCCGCCGAGCTGCAGGCCGAGCTCGACACGCTGAAGCAGGACATCATCGACGGCAAGGTCACCATCGCGTCGAAGGTGCAGCCCGCCGCCGCGTAGTGCCCTGCCTGCGGTTATAACCCGCTTACAATGCGTACCGGGTGCTGGTCCTCGTGACCGGCACCCGGTACGACGGTTATCTTCTGAGCTCTGCAAGCGACTCGGACGGCATACGGAGGGCGCGGCGGCAGGACGGCGACACGTGGCGGCACGAGGATCGCGGCACCTGGAGGCGGGAAACCCCGGCGCCAGGTCAGCAGGGAAACCGCTCAGGGAAGCGCCCGTCCGGGCCCATTCCGAGTAGGCCTCCCCGCGAAGGCACCACGAAGGAAACCCGGACGCCCGAAGCACCATCTCGGGCACCGGGCCGACGTGAAGGCACCACTCCGGCAAATCCGGAGACCCGGCCACCACCCGGGGCTCCGGCCGAAGCGAAGGCACCGCCTCGGGAACCCGGCACCGGAGGCGGGGCCGCAGCCCGATCCCCTACCCGCAAGGCGAATTCGTTCGCCGCCGACCAGAGGCGCAGCGCCGACCAGCAAACACAGGAGGCTCCCCCTGAGACTCGAACTGCGCGGCATCACCAAGAAGTTCGGTGCGCTTGTCGCCAACGACCACATCGACCTGATCGTCGAGCCCGGCGAGATCCATGCGCTTCTGGGTGAGAACGGCGCGGGTAAGAGCACGTTGATGAACGTGCTCTATGGACTGTTGACGCCCGATTCGGGGCAGATCCTCATCGACGACGTGCCGCGCACCTTCGGCAGCCCTCGTGACGCTCTGAGGGCGGGTATCGGCATGGTGCACCAGCACTTCATGCTGGTGCCGGTCTTCACGGTCGCGGAGAACATCATGCTGGGCCGGGAGAAGAAGACCGGTCTGGCGTTCCTGGATCGCCGTGCCGCGCGCCGTGAGGTGCGGGAGCTGTCGGAGCGTTACGGCCTCGACGTCGATCCCGACGCCGTCGTGGAGGACATTCCCGTCGGCGTGCAGCAGCGCGTCGAGATCATCAAGGCTCTGACCAGTGACTGCGACCTGCTGATCCTCGATGAGCCGACGGCGGTGCTGACGCCGGGCGAGATCGAGGATCTGCTGGAGGTCATGCGCACCCTGCGCGATGACGGGAAGTCGATCGTCTTCATCACGCACAAGCTCAAAGAGGTCAAGGCGATCGCCGACAAGATCACCGTGGTGCGCCGCGGGACGATCGTGGGCAGCGCCGACCCGTCGGCGCCGCAGGACGAGCTGGCGGCGATGATGGTGGGCCGCGAGGTGAGCCTGACGGTCGCCAAGGACGTGGCGCAGCCGGGTGAGCCGGTGCTGAGCATCGAGAACCTCACGGTGACCGACGAGCGCGGCCAGCACGCCGTCGACGGTCTCGACCTGGAGCTGCGGGCGGGGGAGATCCTCGGCATCGCCGGTGTCCAGGGCAACGGGCAGACCGAGCTGGCCGAGGCGATCATGGCCCTGCGGCCGGCGGTTACGGGCACGATCCGCGTCAACGGTGTCGACATCTCGAACTCGCGGACCTCGAAGGTCATCGAGAGCGGTGTCGGCTACATCCCCGAGGACCGCAGCGCCGACGGTCTGGTGAAGCCGTTCTCGATCGCCGAGAACCTGGTGTTGAACCAGTACAACCGGGCGCCGTTCGGCGGGACCCTCACCATCAATCCCGAGGTCATCGCCCGTACCGCCGACGAACGCGTCGAGGAGTACGACGTGCGGACCCTGTCCTCGCGGGCGCCGGTGTCGAGCCTGTCGGGCGGTAACCAGCAGAAGGTCATCGTCGCGCGCGAGATGTCGCGGAAGCTGAACCTCCTCGTGGCCGCCCAGCCGACCCGCGGCGTGGACGTCGGCTCGATCGAGTTCATCCACAAGCGGATCGTCGCCGAGCGCGACACCGGGACCGGCGTGCTGCTGATCTCCAGCGAGCTCGACGAGGTCCTGGCCCTTTCCGACCGCATCGCGGTCATGTACCGGGGCAAGATCCTGGCGACGGTCGGCCCGGACACCCCGCGAGAGAAGATCGGCCGTCTCATGGCGGGCGTGAGCGATGACAGCCCGACCGCCGACAACACTGCGAGTAAGGAGCCGGGAGCGTGACCAAGCCGCCCGTGGAACCACCCGGTGAGGGCGACGCGCCCGACACGACCGGGAACGCGGTTCCCGAGCCCGAGGGTGCGGCGGCCGCGAGCCCCGAACCCGCCGCCTCCTCGCCCGACGCCGGACCGGTGACCGAGAGGGCCGAGGTGCGCGCCGAGAAGGAGGCGCTCCAGGAGGTCGCCGGGACCGGGACGGCCCCGCAGCCCGACCAGACCGTCGCCGTCGAGGCGCCCCCGGTCGAGCGCGAACGCCCCTGGGCGGTGCGCTTCCTGCGCTACCTGGTCACCGCGAACTCGGTGATGGTGACGATCTACTCGCTGATCCTGGCGATGGTCATCGGCGGAGTCCTCATCGTCGTCTCCGACGAAGAGATCCGCGGGATGTACACCTACTTCTTCTCCCGGCCCGGTGACGCGCTGTCGGCGAGCTGGACGGCGATCTCCGACGCCTACAGCGCGCTCTTCCAGGGCGCGATCGTCGACTTCACCCAGCTCGAACTGGCCTTCCAGGGCCAGGTCGACTGGACGAAGCTGCTGCGCCCGATCTCCGACACGCTCACCAACGCCGCTCCGCTGATCTTCACCGGTCTCGCCGTGGCGCTGGCGTTTCGCTCGGGCCTGTTCAACATCGGCGCCCAGGGCCAGGCCATCGCCGGCGCCATCGGCGCCGCCGTGGTCGGCTTCGGCCTCGACCTGCCGCTCGGGATCCACGTGATCGCCACGCTTCTCGGCGGCGCCCTCGCCGGCGCGATCTGGGGCGCCATTCCCGGCGTCCTCAAGGCCCGCACCGGCGCCCACGAGGTGATCACCTCGATCATGCTCAACTACATCGCCGCCTACGGGCTGCTGTGGGTGATCTCGACGGCCTTCGTGCACTCCACCGAGCGCACCGACGCGATCAGCAAGTCGGTGGACAACACGTCCTGGCTGCCCTCGCTGTTCCTCAACGCCAACCTGCGGGCCAACTGGGGCATCCTCGTCGCCATCGCGGCGGCCGGGGTCATCGGCTGGCTGCTGAGCCGCTCGACCCTCGGGTTCCGGATGCGGACCGTCGGGGCCAACCCCGACGCCGCCCGCACCGCCGGAATGAGCGTCGCGAGCACCTACGCCACCGCCATGGCCTGCGCGGGCGCGCTCGCCGGCCTCGGCGGCGCGACGATCATGCTGTCGAGCACCTCGCACGCGCTGACGCCGGCCGTGGTGGGCAACATCGGCTTCGACGGCATCACGGTGGCCCTCCTGGGCCGCGCGCGTCCCGTCGGCGTCGTCATGGCGGGCCTGCTGTTCGGCGCGATGCAGGCGGGCGGTGTGCGCATGCAGTCCGTCGCCGACATCCCCGTCGACATGGTGACCGTCCTCCAGGCGCTCATCGTCATCTTCATCGCCGCCCCGGCGCTGGTGAAGGCAATCTTCCGGCTGCGCCCCTCCCGGGGCGCCGGCCTGGACCTCACCATGGCGAAAGGCTGGTGAACCGATGACCACTCTCGCTACCGCGGAGGTCGCCGAGTCCAAGGCCGTCCACGGCTTCTGGACCCGCTCGGTCAAGGGCGGGCTCACCTACATCGCCCTCGGCCTCATCGCGATCTGGTTCGGCACACGCGTCGAGTCCGGCGCGAACGCCGTCTTCAAGATCTTCTGGACCGGCGAGGACATCGAGGTCAAACTTCCGGCCGCGGCGACCGTCTTCGCCCTGGCCGGGATCTGCGTCATCGTCGGCGCGCTGCTCGTCTCGCCGCTGGGCGCCGGGATGTTCACCGGCGGCACCGCGATCGCGCTGACCGCCTTCACGCTCGCCTTCGTGTGCTTCTCCATCGCCAAACCGGGCGTCTTCCTGCCGGTGACGGCGACGATGCAGGGCGCGCTGTTCCTGGCGCTCCCGCTGATCCTCGGCGCGCTGTGCGGCGTGCTCTGCGAACGCTCCGGTGTCATCAACGTCGCCATCGAGGGCCAGTTCCTCGTCGGCGCCTTCACCGGCGCCCTCATCGGCACGCTGACCGCCAGCGCGTGGGCCGGCCTCATCGCCGGCGCGCTCGCCGGCTGCCTCATCGGCCTGTTCCTGGCCGTCCTGGCGATCCGCTACCTCGTCGACCAGGTCGTCCTCGGTGTCGTGCTGAACCTGCTGGCGCTGGGCCTGACCGGCTTCCTGTACGAGCGGATCATGCAGCAGGCCGCCGAGCAGTACAACTCGCCGCCGCGCCTTGGCGATTGGACCGTGCCGCTGCTGTCGGACATCCCGGTGATCGGACCGGCCCTGTTCGACCAGAACATCTTCACGTACATGGCCGTCGCGCTCGTCGCGATCGTGTACGTGGCGCTGTTCCACACGCCCTTCGGTCTGCGCACCCGCGCGGTCGGCGAGCACCCGGCGGCGGCCGACTCGGTCGGCGTGCGGGTCAACTGGGTGCGTTTCCGCAACGTCCTCATGGGCGGCCTGATCGCCGGTGTCGGCGGCGCGTTCTTCACCATCGGCTCGGCGATCGCGTTCAACAAGAACATGACCGTCGGCAAGGGCTTCATCGCCCTGGCGGTGCTGATCGTGGGCCGCTGGAACCCGATCGGTGCCCTGCTGGGCGCGCTGCTGTTCGGGTTCACCGACCAGCTGCAGATCTTCCTCAGCTCCATGCCGGGCGGTTCGCCGATCCCCTCGCAGTTCCTGTCGATGCTGCCCTACATCGTGACGATCTTCGCCGTGGCGGGGCTCGTCGGGAAAGTGAGGGCCCCGGCGGCCGACGGGGTGCCATACGTGAAGTCCTGATCTGCGCGAACGGCGCGGACGTCCCCTTCGCGGGGTGTCCGCGCCGTTCGCGCGTTCGGGCCGGTGAGTTTTCCGGCCGGTTTCGGCCCGCGACCCGCCCCGGGCGGGCGAGCATCATCTCTGGAGGTTGCCTTGGACATCGACTGGAACGGCCTGCGCGCCGAGGCCGTCGCCGCGATGCGGCGGGCCTACGCGCCTTACTCGAAGTACCCCGTGGGCGCCGCCGGGCTGGTCGTGGCCGCCGACGGGACCGAGCGCGTGGTCTCGGGCTGCAACGTGGAGAACGCCTCCTACGGGCTGACACTGTGCGCCGAGTGCGGCCTGGTCTCGGCGATCCACGACAGCGGCGGCGGGCGCCTGGTCGCGATGGCCTGCGTCGACGGCGGCGGGAACCCGCTGACGCCTTGCGGACGCTGCCGGCAGCTGCTCTTCGAGCACGGCGGCCCCGAATGCCTCATCGACTCCGCCGAGGGGCCGCTGCGCATAATTGATCTTCTTCCGGGCGCCTTCGGCCCCGACCACCTCAGCAGGGAGACGTCGTGAGTTTCAGCGCGGTCGAGATCATCCGCACCAAGCGGGACAAGGGTGTTCTCGGCGACGACCAGATCGACTGGGTCATCGACGCGTACACGCGCGGGACCGTCGCCGACGAGCAGATGTCGGCGCTGGCGATGGCGATCTTCCTCAACGGCGCCACCGACGCCGAGATCGCCCGCTGGACGCAGGCGATGATCGCCTCCGGCGAGCGCCTCGACTTGTCGGGTGTGGGCATGCCGACCGTCGACAAGCATTCGACCGGCGGTGTCGGCGACAAGATCACGCTTCCGCTGGCGCCGCTGGTCGCCGCGCACGGTGTGGCCGTTCCGCAGCTCTCGGGCCGCGGTCTGGGGCACACCGGCGGGACACTCGACAAGCTGGAGACCATTCCCGGCTTCCGGACGGCGCTGTCGAACGAGGAGTTCATCGACCAGATGCGCCGGGTCGGCGCGGTGGTCTGCGCGGCGAGCGAGTCGCTGGCCCCGGCCGACCGGCGCCTGTACGCGCTGCGGGACGTGACGGGGACGGTGGAGTCGATTCCGCTGATCGCGTCGTCGATCATGAGCAAGAAGATCGCCGAGGGCACCGACGCGCTGGTCTTGGACGTGAAGGTCGGTTCGGGCGCGTTCATGAAGGAGATCGGTCCGGCGCGTGAGCTGGCCGAGACGATGGTCCGGCTCGGCGGCGCGCACGGGGTGCGGACGGTGGCGCTGCTGACCGACATGTCGACGCCGCTGGGGCGCACGGCGGGCAACGCCCTTGAGGTGCGCGAGTCGGTGGAGGTACTGGCGGGCGGGGGACCGGCCGACGTGGTCGAGCTGACGGTCGCGCTGGCCCGGGAGATGCTGGCGCTGGCCGGTGTCGACGCCGATCCGGCGAAGGCCCTCTCCGACGGCCGCGCGATGGACGCCTGGCGGTCGATGGTCGAGGCGCAGGGCGGCGATCCCGACGCCGAGCTGCCGGTCGCCGAGGAGTCCGACGACGTGGTGGCCGAGTCGGACGGTGTGGTGACCCGGATGGACGCCTACGCCGTCGGTGTGGCCGCCTGGCGTCTGGGTGCCGGCCGGGCGCGCAAGGAGGACAAGGTGTCGGCGGGGGCCGGTGTGGAGATCCTGCGGGCCGTGGGGGAGACCGTGCGGGCCGGTGAGCCGATCCTGCGGCTGCACGCCGACGCCGGGGAGACCGCGCGCTTCGCCGCGGCCCGGCAGGTCCTCGAAGGCGCCGTCGACGTCGGCGGGGACTCTGTCTCGCGCACGATGCTGATCGACCGGATCGCCTGACCCGGCTTGCGGATCGGGATTCGGCGCGGTCACGCCGAGTCCTGGTCTCTTGTCTCACGGTGGTTTTCCGGGGTGCTGAAAAGGCGGGGCCGAAAGTCCCTGTTGCGGGTGCGTTAATTTCGCGTCGGTTCTCCGTGCAAAGCTCACCAGCGCATGTCGTCTTGCTCACTGTTCGCAGCCATTAGCCCCGACTTGTCACCCTTGTAGATCAGCCCGTGAACCCCTAATGTTCCGGCGTAGAGCGCCACGTGTGTCGCGCGCCACCTTGGGCGCGGTAAAGTGCGCCATCCTGGCACGACGAGTGTTGAACGAGTGGCTCATGACTGCGATGACGGTGGATCCTCGGCAGATCCGTACCCGTACGTGTGGAGACTTTCAGCGTTTGGGCGTGCCCATGAACGCCGATCGTTTTCCGCTGATCTGGCAGCCGGACGAGGACGTGAGTCTGCGTTCGGTCGGCGAGATCGAGGCGCGGGCGGCGATACTCAACGTCCTTCAGGCCAGGGTGATGGACATGCCGCCGCAGAACGCGATGCGGTGGATGCTCGACGCCCATGTGCTGGAGGAGATGACCCGCGACGAGTGGGCCTTCATCGGCAGCGGTGTGGGGGATCCGCGCCGGTACGCCCAGCAGCTCGATGCCCTCTATGGACTGGCGTGGCTGCTGGGTCTGGTCGAGCATCTCGACCCGCAGCGCGATTGCGTCGAGGGTCTGGCGGCGCTCTTTCCGGACCTGCGCGGTGGCGAGTCCTTCGGGGCCTGGCGTTCGCGGACTTTGACGACGAGGCCGGATCCGTGGGAGGTCGCGTCCCTTCTGGACATGTACTACTGCCTCGACTGGATGTACCAGGACGCGGCCCGTCGCGGGATGCCCGCGCCGGGACCGCTGGATCCGGCGGCGGTGTGGCATCGGCGTTGGGCACTGGAGTGGGCGCTGGTCGTGCGCGGTCGCAGCCAGGTTCCCTTCCCCGCTTGGGATCAGGTCGACCTGTCCGCATAAGTCCACAGTAGATCTTGTCGGCCCGGGGTCTTCCCCGGGCCGAATTGATCGAGTAGCTTCGATTCCGCGTGCGTCGTCGGACGGTCGCCCTTTGTAGGAGGCGCGGAAATGGAGTATCTGGCCCTGGCCTGCCGGGCGTTGATCGGTGCGGTCTTCCTCGTTTCGGCGGCGACCAAGCTGACCAGTCCGGTCCGCTACCGGTCGTTCCAGCGGGCTACCCGGCGGATGCGGGTCGTGCCGCGGGCGCTGGTGAAGCAGACGGCCGTTCTCGTCGTCGTCGCGGAGGTCGCGATCGTCGTTCTCATGGCGATCCCGCTGACCGTGTCGGCGCTGGCCGGTTTCGTCGTGGCGCTCGGTCTGCTCGGTGGTTTCACCGTCGGGATCGTCGTCGCCGTCCGTGACGGTGACACCGAGCCCTGTTCGTGCTTCGGCAAGTCGACGACCCCGATGGGGCCGCAGCACGTGGGGCGCAACGCCTTCCTGCTGCTGGTCGCCGCCGCGGGGCTCGTCGGCGCGGCGGTCGGCGGTCCGCTGGAGTTCGGGCTGGCGGCGGTCGCGGTCGTCGGCGGTCTGGTGTTCGGCGGTCTGGTGACGATGTTCGACGATCTGTACGAGTTGTTCCGTCCAACGCCCGCGACGACCTCGTCGCGGCACGGCTGATTCGGGAGTCCCCATGGCGCTATTAGCGTCCCTGACCGTACTGGCGACTTTGCTCGGCTTGCTCAATCTCCTGCTGACCGTGGCGCTGGTCAAACGGGTGCGTGAGCACGACGCCAAGTTCGCCGCCTTCGAGGTCAAGACCGTCGCCCTGGCCGAAGTGGGCGAACGCGTCGACGACTTCGAGGCGGCCACGGTGGACGGCGAGATCCTCACCAGGGACGCCCTGCCGGAGGGGACTCTGGTCGGCTTCTTCGATCCCCAGTGCGAGACCTGTGCGGAGGAGTTGCCGAAGTGGTCGGCGGTGGCCGCCGCGCTTCCCCTGGGACGCAAGCAGGCCCTTGCGGTCGTCCGCGAGGCGCCCGACCAGGAGGAGATGATCGCCGTGGCCTCCCCGCACGCCCATGTCGTCGTCGAGCGCCGCAGGGGACCGGTGGCGAGGGCCTTTCGCGTCAAGGCGACCCCGGCGTTCTGCGTTCTCGGTGCCGGGCAGGTCGTCGTCTCGCACGAGTTCCGGGACGGGGACTAGTCGTGCCGTTCTGGGCTGTGGTCTTAGCGGCGTCGCTCCTGGCGCTCGTGGGTGCGCTGTGGTGGGCACGACGGCGCTTCGTCATGGTCGATGTGGACGGGTCGAGCATGTCCCCGGCCTACCTGGACGGGGACACAGTGCTGGTCCGCCGGACCGGCCGTGTGCGCGCGGGCCAGGTCGTGGCCTTTATTCCGCGTTTCGAGGGCGGCGCCGTGCCCTCGCCCGGCGGTGGCCGGCTGTGGCTGCTCAAGCGGGTGGCGGCGGGTCCCGGCGACGCCGTGCCGCCCGGGCTGGGCCCGGCCCTGCTCGACCTGGCAGGGGAGCCGGTTCCCGCCGACGGCTTCGTCGCGCTGGGGGACAACCGGGTGGACAGTTATGACTCGCGGCACGAGGGTCTGGTCGCGCTCGGTCGTGTGCGAGGCGTGGTCGTGCGCAAACTCTGAATGCGGTTGCTTATGCGGTCTGATATTGACCCCGGCTGAGGCATTCGGAACACTATGGGTTCATTGCATCGACAAGCGTCAATATAGGAGGCGTGTCATGCGCAAACTTTTCGCGCGAGTGTCCAGGGCCTTACTCCCCAAGAACGAGGCCAAAGCGAGCGTTGTCATCGCCCGTTGCGTCTCGGGCTGCGGCGGAGACGGCGTCTACTTCCCCGGCACGATCGGCGAGGGCAAGCCGCCCTGCTGCTAGACCCCGGCACGGAACACGGCCCTCGCCCACGGCGGGGGCCGTTTCCCATGTCGCCCAACGTCACCACGCCGACACGAGTGGGTCACCGGCCGGTCGTATGCTCGACCGATGCCACTGACTCTCGAAGAGATCCGCTCCGCCCCCAAGGTCCTCCTGCACGACCACCTCGACGGTGGGCTGCGGCCCCAGACCGTCATCGAGCTGGCCGAGGAGTGCGGGCACGAACTCCCCGCGACCGAGGCCGGAGCCCTCGGCGAGTGGTTCAGCGCCGCGGCCGACTCCGGTTCCCTAGAGCGGTATCTGGAGACCTTCGCGCACACCGTCGGCGTCATGCAGACCGAGCAGGCCGTCCAGCGCGTCTCCCGCGAATGCGCCCTCGACCTCGCCGACGACGGCGTCGTCTACGCCGAGGTCCGCATGGCCCCCGAACTGCTCATCGAACGCGGCCTCACCCTGGAGCAGGCCGTCGAGGCGATGCTCGCCGGATTCGGCGAGGGATCGGCCGAAGCCGCCCGCAACGGCCGCCCCATCAAGATGGGCCTCCTGCTGGTCGCGATGCGCCACGCAGCCCGGTCGATGGAGATCGCCGAACTCGCCGTCCGCTACCGCGACGAGGGCGTCGTCGGCTTCGACATCGCCGGCGCCGAGGCCGGTTTCCCTCCCACCCGCCACCTCGACGCCTTCGAGTACCTCCAGCGCGAGAACGCGCACTTCACCATCCACGCCGGCGAGGCCTTCGGCCTGCCCTCGATCTGGCAGGCCCTCCAGTGGTGCGGAGCCGACCGCCTCGGACACGGCGTGCGCATCATCGACGACATCACTCCCACCGCCGACGGCGGCGCGCACCTCGGCCGCCTCGCGCACTACGTGCGCGACATGCGCATTCCGCTGGAGATGTGTCCCTCGTCGAACGTCCAGACCGGCGCGGCTCCCTCTATCGCCGAACACCCCATCGGATTGCTGAGCTCGCTGGGCTTTCGGGTCACGGTGAACACCGACAACCGGCTGATGAGCGGGACCTCGATGTCGAAGGAGTTCGCGCTGCTGTCGGAGGCCTTCGGATACGGGTGGAGCGACCTGCGGTGGTTCACGGTGAACGCGATGAAGAGTGCCTTCGTGCACTTCGACGCGCGACTGGAGATCATCAACGACGTGATCAAGCCGGCCTACGCGAAGTTGGCGGGGTAGGGCGGGGATGCGCGAGGGGGGGTTAGCGCGAGGGGGCGGAGGCTTGGCGCGGGACTCGGATTGCTTTAAGGCGGGCTGTTCGCGAGGCGCACGGATACTCGTCGTTGCCGCCGCCGCCCCACTCCGCCTGCCGTGCGGCCTCGCGCTGGTGGCGGTGTGTGCCGCCTGACTCCTGCGGCTGCGGCTGCGGCTGCGGTTGCGGTTGCGGCTGCGGCCAGCGGACGAGAAACCATGTCGGTCGGCTTTCGGCGGGCTGGGACGATGCTCTGTTTCCCCGGGCGGAGGACGTGTGTTCGTTTTCGTGTGTGGGGGATGCGGTGCCGGGTTGACCACTCCGCTGTCCCAGGTTTCACTGCCGGTCCACGTTCGTCAGAAGTACGGGAACGGGGCCCAGCTTGCGGTGCTCATGGAGTCCGGGACGTTCGCTGTGGACCCGGACCCGTGGGGAGGGCCGTGGCGGACGTGGGACGAGATCGGCCCGGGCGAGGCGGAGGCACGCGGCATCTACGCACCGGTCTACGCCCTGTCCGACGGTGTGCCCGGGGCCAGTGTCGCCGCGCCCGGTGATATTCGCGGAACCCGCCTGATTCCTGGGAAACGCGGCGGTTCCTGCTGCGGCCTCGATGGAGCCGATGGGCCCAACATGGCCTGCGAGACATGCGACCTCCCCGTGGCGACCAGGGTCGACGACTGTTCGCTGTGGCAGGCGGTGCGGCTCAGCCCGGACGCCGTGCACCGCGTCCCCGTTGACGGTGTCCACGCCGCACCCCTCTCCTGGTCGACGCTGACAGAGAAGGGGGAGAAGACGCCCCCGTTCGAACCCATTGCCACGTGGGGAGGACGGTCGGGGACGAACCACTACTGGTCGTGGAGCCCGCGGTGGGAGGCGGCGGCCGGTCACGCGCTCGCCCACCTGCTGGTCGCCTCCCAAGGGCAGCCGGTGACGGTCCCGGGCGGTCTGACCGCGAACGTGTTCCAGCGCGCGCTCGACGCCCTGCTGCCCGCTGGCGCCCTGAAGCGGGTCGCCGTCCTGGCTGGACCGGGACAGCCCTCCCCGGACGCGGGCGCCGACATCCTCCTCGTACCGGTTCATCCTCAGACAGGTCGGACCTGGACTTCCGCCAGGCCCACCGCGTCGGTGTACTCGGTTCCCCTGCCACTGGGGGTGTGGCTGTGTCTGGCTCATCCCCAGCCTTACTTGCCGCTTCCCGCGTCAGGTCGCATACCCCGAGACGTACTCCGCGAAGCACCTCTCCCACCGCTCCCCGACCACCTGTTCCGGGCTGACCGGGACACGTTCCTGCACACCTTGGTCCGGCTGCCGGCCGTGCGCAGCCCGTGGCTGCGCACGATCGTTGAGAACCTCACGAACAGCACCTCGGCCGACCTCTTTTAGCCGTCTGACAACGGGCGACACCACCTCGCCGCCGACGGATATGGCACTGCGCCACCGTTTCGTGCGCCGTGCGCCGTGCGCTGTTCGGCGTTCGTTCGTACCTCGCGCGCTGATTGCCGCCGCGCCCGTTCGCCCCGGTACTTCGTGGTTGTGCTCGCGGCGCGCTCGCGAGTGTTCGGGTCCGCATCACCTGCCCACGAACGCGGTGGGCCACCTCGCCACCTCGCCACCTCGCCGCCGCGGTGTCGTCCACGCCGCGCCGTCGCCGATCGTTCGATCGCCGCACAAGGCATGGCGAGCGTCGCCGCGCCGGCGTGGGCGGCGTCGCCCGCTTCGCGGCGGGTTCGCCGGTCGTTCGAACGCCTGCCAAGTTCGGCCCGCCCTGCCCTCGAATGCACTGGTGTCTTGGCGTCGATGTCCTCGCGCTCGCCAGCGTGGAATTGCGGACCGGCCTCCCCCCGACTCGCTGCCGCTTCGCCTTCGGTGCTCCGCGCGTGCCCGGCGTTCGAACTCGCCTAGGGCGTGTCCTGGTGATCACTGTGGGGCTGCGGCGGACTCGTTTTCCCCCTGGCGGCACCGTTCTTTCGCCCAGGTACAACACCGGTACCAGGGCGAAAGAACGGCTTGCCAGAAGAAAAACGAGCCTCGCCTCGCACCCACAAGATCACCAGGACACGCCCTAGTGGCCCGGTGGCGCAAGGCTCGCGTTACGGGTGTGGGGGGCGGTGGTTTCCTGGCCGCGTTGCCGCAGCACCCTTGGGGTGGTGCCGGCGTCCTCCTCACCTCAAACCGGCTGGGTGGCTCCGCCCCCAGCACCCCCGCCGGGACTCCGTCCCGAACCCTGCTGGGAGGCTTCGCCCCAGACCCCCACTGGGACGCTGTCCCAGACCCTGCCAGGAACTCCGTCCCTGGACCCGGTCCTCAGCCTGGCCTACGGGCCGTACAGCGTTGCGGTGTCGGCCGCACCCGTGTCACCCCGCGATGTGCGGCGCCGAGCCTCGCGTTCCAGCGCTAGCGCGCAGGCGCGAGCCCGATCCCCGCCACCAGCGCGCCCTGAACCTCGCCACCCTGTTCCCCGACCTCGTCTCTTCTCACCCGCGCCACCCATTGCCCACCCGCCGCACCGATTCCCCAGGCCGGCCCTTGTCCCCACCCGTCCTCACCCCCATCCGTGTCCCCACCCACGACAAAGCCCCGGCCGCCGTTGGTCGGCGTCCGGGGCTTCGTCCTGCGGTCAGGCGCGTCCACCCGTGGAGGGGGGCGAGGCCAGGGTCGTCGAGCCGGATTCACGCGGACGGGGGAGTCGCGTGTCCCGGCGCGGCAGGGAACCCTGTGGTTCGGTCTCGTCCATGAAGTTCGCCCAGGCCTCCTCACTGGCGGGACGGGAGGCCGGGGGCGCCTCTCGGTGGGTGGAGCGGTCGTTCTCGCGGTACGCGAACGGCTCCGGTTCGTTGGCGACGACCGTTGACGTGGAGTCGTTCGAGTATGGCGGCGGCCCAGCGGCGGACACGGGGGAGGCGTTCGCGCCGAAGGCCGAGGCCGGTCGAGGACCCTGACCGGGGTCCGGGTTGGTGACGGTAGGCGCGAAGGTGGGCCGGGCTCCGCGGTGGGCGGGGCGCCTTTCCGCCGACGCGCGGCTGCGCGGGGTGGCCGCCGACAGCACCGACTCGGGTTCGTCGGCGTCGCTGAGCAGCCCGAAGATCAGGCCGATCAGCGCGATCGTCGCCAGCACCATGATGGGGATGAGCAACAGGATCGGGTCGACGCCCGGCACGGGCTGCGCGCCTTCGGTGCGCAGTGCCACCGAGACCGACGCCATTCCCGTGTAGTGCATGCCGCACACGGCGATCGCCATGATCACCGAGGCGATCAGGATCGGCTTGCGGCCTTCGATCCACACCGCGAAGGCCAGTGCGACGGTCGCGGCGATGACGGCGATGGCCACCGACGCGGAGAACAGCAGCGGGTCGTATTCGATGGTGCCGTTGATGCGCACGGCCCCCATCCCGGTGTAGTGCATGGCGACCACGCCGAGACCGGTGAGCGGCCCTCCGATGAGGACCTTGGTGAGCGACTTGCGGCCGAGCCCGACGGTGTAGATGCCGAAGCCGACCGAGGCGATGGAAATGAACAGACTCAGCGCTGTCACGCCGATGTCGTAGCGGACGTCGGAGTTCTGCACGTCGAAGCCGATCATGGCCGTGAAGTGCATCATCCAGATGCCCGTGCCTCCCAGGGCGATGGTCGCGTAACCGAGACGCATGACTTTCGAGCCGGTAGTCGTGGCGTTTCGGGCACGCACCATGCAGAACAGGCCGAGCAGCGACCCTGAGATGGCGAAACCGAATCCCATCAACGGATTGATGAAACCGTGCGCAAAGTGCGAGATATGAGCCACGTCAACTCCTGACGCATTGGGTAGGCATCTGGCTGCCACCGAGTCTTGTCATGAGGGCGTTGTGCTCGTCGGACACGGTGTGCGTTCTGTTACGACGCCGGCCGCTTCCGATCGGGTGCCGGGGACTGACCCTAGCTAAGCCGGACATCTCTCATCTTCTGGGGTGAGTCTGTCCGATCCCGCCCCGAAGATCCAAGGCCTTAAGAGTCTCTTAATCCCGACTTGAGGAGTGGAGACCCTGTGTGGCGCGGCGCTCCCGGGCTGCGACGCCCACCACCGGCACGGGATCGGTACGGTGACAGTGATCCGCCCCGACCGAAGGGAACACCACCGTGACCGACGCGCTGCGCAGCATCGACCCCCGCACCGGCAAAGAGGCCGGCGACGCGGTCGAGGCGACCACGACGATCGAACTGGCCGTCATCGCCGAACGCGCCCGCGCCGCCGCCGTCGACTACGCCGCGCTTCCCCTCGCCGCCCGCGCCGCGTGCCTGCGAGCGGTCTCCATCGCCCTCGGCGAGCACGCCGACCAGGTCATCGCCACCGCCGACGCCGAAACGGCCCTGGGCACCGCCCGTCTCACCGGCGAGCTCGCCCGCACCCGGGTGCAGCTGGAGCTGTTCGCCGACGCCGTCGAGTCGGGCGCGTTCCTGGAGATCATCATCGACCACGCCGACCCGGCGGCCAAGCCCACGCCGCGTCCGGATCTGCGCCGGATGCTGGTCCCGCTGGGCCCGGTCGCGGTCTATGCCGCGAGCAACTTCCCGCTGGCGTTCTCGGTTCCCGGCGGCGACACCGCCAGCGCCCTGGCGGCGGGCTGCCCGGTGATCGTCAAGGCCCACGAGGGCCACCCGCGGACCTCCGAGCTGTGCGCGCGGATCGTCGGCGACGCGCTCATGGCGGCCGGTGCCCCGGACGGCACCTTCGCCGTCGTGCACGGTTTCGAGGCCGGCCGCGAACTCATCACCCATCCGGCGGTCAAGGCTGCCGGGTTCACCGGTTCGCTGAACGGCGGCCGCGCGCTCCATTCGCTGGCGTCGGCCCGGCCGGAGCCGATCCCGTTCTTCGGGGAGCTCGGCAGCATCAACCCGGTGTTCGCCACGCCCGGCGCGGTCGCCGAGCGCGGCGCCGAGCTCGCCGCGGCCTTCGTCGCCTCGGCGACCCTCGGCAGCGGCCAGTTCTGCACCAAGCCCGGTGTCCTGTTCCTCCCCGCCGGTCACGGCCTCGAAGGCGAGCTGGCCGACGCGGCGGCCAAGGCTTCCCCGCATCCGCTGCTGCACGCCCGCATCCGCGACGCCTACCTCGACGGAGCCGCGGCGCTGGCGGGCCTGCCGGGCGTGAAGACGCTCGCCGAGCCGGGCGCCGACGGTGAGGGTTTCGGGGTGCGGCCGGGACTGTTCCAGGTCGGTGTCGCCGACTTCCTCGACAACGCCGAGGCCTTGCTCACCGAGTGTTTCGGTCCCGTCTCGGTCGTCGTCGACCACGGGCCGGAGGACATCGCGCGCATCCTCGAACTGCTCCCGGGCAGCCTCACCGGCAGCGTTCACCTGGCCGACGCTGAATCGACCGGCACGTTCGTACAGGGGCTCCTCCCCGCTCTGGCCGCCAAGGTCGGCCGTGTCGTCGTCAACGGCTGGCCGACCGGCGTGGCGGTGACCGCGGCGATGCAGCACGGCGGACCGTGGCCGGCCGCGACGTCTTCCCAGTACACGTCGGTGGGAGAGACCGCGATGCGCCGCTTCCTGCGGCCCGTCGCCTACCAGGACACCCCCGCCGAGCTGCTCCCCGAGCTCCTCCGAGACGAGGCGGCCGTCACCGTCCCACGACGTGTTTCGCAGGCCTTCGGCACGTGAAGTCACTGCTCAAACACTGAATGTCACTGGGTTTTGTCGATATACCCCAATTGCGGCAGAGCCCTAATTGATCTTGCCACCTGCCCTTCCGCTTTCCCGCTTCGCGTGATGGAATCGCTCAGGTCCGTAAAGCCTGACGGCGTCTGTCGCGCTGTCCTCGAACCCGTCGGCTGCGACCGACGCGAACCGAACGCCTGGAGGACGACCAGAGGTGAGCAAGCGAAGCGAGGCGACCGGTGGACGACGCCGGTTCGGCATCCCGCCGCTGCGGGACATCCGCATCCGGCCGAAGCTCGGCATCATCCTGGTGGTCCCGGTGCTCGCCCTTGTCGGTCTCGCCGTCGTCCGGCTCCTCGACACCGGTGAACGGGCCGTTCAGGCCGACGAGATCCGCACTCTCGCGCGCTTCACGGCGACGGTCTCGCAGCTGACGCAGGACCTTCAGGTCGAGCGCACCGCCGCCTTCGACTTCCTCGACCCCGAGGACCGCGGCGACGCCGCGGGCGACGACGACTCGGCGGCCTTCGAGAGCGCCGTCGCGGCGACCAACCAGTCGTACTCCGACTACAAGGCCGAACGCGACGGGCTGTCCGACCTGCCCGAACTGCTCGAACAGACGATTCGCGACGCCGACAACCTCCTGATCAACCTCGACACGCACCGCGCCGACGTCCGCGAGAAGCTCATCGCCGACACCAGCGCCGTCAAGCGCTACGGCGGGTACGTGACGAACCTGCTCAACGTGCACGACGCGATCGCGCAGGTCACCCAGGACGCCGACCTGGCCCTCGACATTCGCATCGCCTCCCTCCTGTCACGCATGAAGGAGGCCAACGAGCGCGAGAAGCTGACCGTCCTGGCCACCGAGAACGACCGCGTCTTCAGCACCGAGGAGTTCCGCGAGTTCGTCTCCCAGCGGACCAGCCGGGACCTGTCCGAGGCCAACATGAAGGCCGTCATCACCGTCGAGCAGCGCAACGAGGTCGACCGGATCCTCAACGAGGCCGACTCCCGCTCGGCCACCCAGGTCGAGGCGCAGCTGGACAACGTGCTGCCCGGTGAGAAGTTCGAAGACCTCGACTACGCCGTGTGGGTCTCGGCGATGGACGAGCGCCGCGAGGCGACCCGTACCGTGGAGATCCGCCTGGAGACCGAGCTGGTCGCCAAGGCCGAGGAACTGCGCGACTCGGTGGTCACCCGGGTGCTCGTCGAGTCGGCGATCGTCCTGCTCACCCTGACCCTGGCCGTGGCGCTGGCGCTGATCATCGCCCGTTCGATGGCCTCCAGCCTCCGCCAGCTGCGTGAGGGCGCGCTGCAGATGGCGCACGTCGACCTCCCCGAGGCCGTCGCCCGACTTCGTGACTCCGAGGTGCTCGGCCAGTCGACCCCGGACGAGTTCGCCGAACGCCTCGCCGAACCGCTGCGCCTGCGCAACGCCGACGAGATCGGCCAGGTCGCCCAGGCCTTCAACATCGTCCACAAGGAAGCCGTCCGCGTCGCCGCCGAACAGGCCGCGCTGCGCTCCTCGGTCTCGACGATGTTCGTCAACCTGGCCCGCCGAAGCCAGATCCTCGTCGACCGGCTCATCGGCCACCTCGACCGCCTCGAACGAGGCGAGGAGGACCCCGACCGCCTCGGCGAGCTGTTCCAGCTCGACCACCTGGCCACCCGAATGCGCCGCAACGACGAGAACCTCCTGGTCCTCGCCGGCGCCGACTCGGCCCGCATCCAGCGCGAGCCGGCCACCGTCGCCGACCTCCTGCGCGCCGCGCAGTCCGAGGTCGAGCAGTACACGCGCATCGAGTTCGGCACGATCCTCGCCGAGCGCGAGATCACCGCGGCCGTCGTCAACGACCTCGTGCACCTGGTCGCCGAGCTCTTCGACAACGCCACCGCCTTCTCCTCGCCCGACACCGCCGTGGTCGCCGAGGCCCGGCAGGTCGGCAGCGAGATCGTCGTGCTCATCACCGACCGCGGCATCGGCATCAGCCCCGACCAGATCGACGAGCTCAACCAGCAGCTCGCCGCTCCGCCGCTGGTCGACCTCGCCGCCTCGCGCATGATGGGCCTCGTCGTGGTCGGCCGCCTGGCCATCCGCCACGGCGTGCGCGTCACGCTCCACCCCGGTGAACTCGGCGGCACCGTCGCCGAGGTCGTCCTCCCCGACGCGGTCCTCACCGACCCGCTCGGCTCGACCGGCCGCCCGTCGCTCAACGGCGGCCGCCCGCAGGGCGAGATCCCGGCCGGACCGACGTCGTTCAACGGTTTCGCGTCCTCGGCGCCGACCTCCTACGACAGCCCTGCGCCGCAGCAGCAGTCCTACGAGGAGAACTCCGGTTCCTTCGGGATGCCCCCGCCGCCGCAGCAGAGCCTCTTCGAGCCGGTGCACATCCCCGACCACGACCCCGAGCCGCCGGCGCCTCCCGCCGTCCCCGACCGCGAGGAAGAGGACGTCCCGACGATGACGTTCCGGCCCGCGGCCGAGGACGCCGACGCGATGCCGCGCCGCAAGGTCATGGAACTGACCGGCGAGATCGTCTCCGAGGCCGAGGGCGCCCTCGACCCCGACGCGCCGGTGCACACCCCCGTCGAGGGACCCACCGAGGCGTTCCCGATGATCACGCTCGAAGCCACCACGTCTCCGTCGAGCCGTTCCCGCCGCACCATCGCGACCGGCGGCAGCACCAAGGCCGAGCAGGAGAAGGCCGACGGCGAGTCGAAGTGGGCCGCGCTCAACGACATCCCGTCGTGGCCGCCGCCCCGCTCGACCGAGAAGCCCACCCCGCCCCCCTCGGGCGCCGCCGACGAGACCATGGAGATCCCGATCTTCCGCGAGGTCTCCTCGGCGTGGTTCACCGTCACACCCCCGGCGCAGCAGGCGGTACAGGGCGCGGCCGCGCCCGCCGCCGACGTGCCGGCACCCCGCACCTCAAGGGAAGGCGGCCTACCCGCGCGCGCGTCCGGCCGGGTACGGTCCAACGAACCCCGCAACGACGAGTCCTTCTTCGGCAGCGCACCGTCCGTGCCCGAAGTCCCGGACCTCCCGGACCTGCCCACCCGTGCACCGGCGGGCGATCCCGTCCGCGGTCGTACGGGCGGCACCCACGCAGAATCGACCTCCACCCGGCAGGAGGAGAGCATGTCCGACGCTCCGCCGTCACGCGAGACCCCCAGGACCGACTTCTGGGGTGAGTCGTCGGTCGACGACGGTTGGCGCGCCGCTCGGGCCGCCGCCGCGCCGACAGCAACAGCAGCGGAAGCTAGGTCAGAGAACGGACTGCCCAAGCGCACGCCCATGGCGCAACTGGTTCCAGGCAGTATCGAGATCCCCGACGAGCAGCCCATGCGCGCACAGCAGCGCGACCCCGAAGGCGTACGCGGACTGCTGTCGGCGTACCACAGGGGCGTGCAACGCGGCCGCGGTGGTCGTACGGTGGATGACGATGCCCGGAGCCGGACGGGCAGGCTCACCAATGGCTCAGGCAAGGAGCACGACGCATGACTCTCCCTCACACGGCACACGGCCACCAGCGTGGCCCCGCCCCGTCGCAGGCAGGCCCTCGCGGCATGCAGGACCTGGGCTGGCTCCTCGCCGGCTTCGCCGACCGGGTGCCCGGAGTGGCGCACGCCGTCGCGGTGTCGGCCGACGGGCTCCTGCTCGCGTCCTCGCGCGACCTGCCCCGCGACCGCGCCGACCAGCTCGCCGCCGTCGCCTCGGGCCTGGTCAGCCTCACCCAGGGCGCCTCGCGCTGCTTCGAGGGCGGCGCCGTCCTCCAGACAGTCGTCGAGATGGACAACGGATTCCTCTTCCTGATGTCCATTTCGGACGGTTCCTCTTTCGCCGTGCTGGCCGCGCGCAACTGCGACGTCGGCCAGGTCGGCTACGAAATGGCCCTGCTCGTCGACCGCGTCGGTCAGGCCCTCACCCCGGCCGCCCGGGAGGCCGCACGGTGATCGAATCGCCGAACGCGAGGTCGGATGATCGCGCTCGTTCCCTTGCCCCGGAGGAGAACGGGAACTACCAGCCTGCGTGCGGTACCGTGCAACGTGGACAAAGGCTAGGAGCCCGACGACGTGACCTACAGCCAAGACAGAGCTTTAACACTCCGTGAAGACTCAAGGATGTGAGGACGATGGTCGTTGATCGGGACCACGAGCCGACCGGTGCGCTGGTACGGCCATATGCCGTCACCAGAGGCCGCACCCGCCCGCGCCTTGAGATCGCCATGGAGGCGTTGGTCGAGACCACCGCTCGTGGCAGGCTGAACGGCCTGTCCTCCGGGCGTGAACAGGCGACGATCGCGGGTATGTGCGGAACGAGACTCCAGTCGCTCGCCGAGATCGCGGCGCACATGCGCATGCCTCTCGGAGTGGCGCGAGTCCTCGTCGCGGACATGGCGGCCGACGGCCTGCTGGCCGTGCACGAGCCCTCGGGGATTAGTGATGGGGGCGGTGACCTGGTGGGCACCGAACTGCTGGAAAGGGTACTAAGTGGACTCCGGAGGCTCTGACGTGTCCATCCGTCAACCGAACAACCGCGTGACCTCGGCGAAGATCGTCATCGCAGGCGGATTCGGCGTTGGGAAGACGACCTTGGTCGGATCGGTCTCGGAGATCACTCCGCTGACCACCGAGGCCATCATGACCTCCGCCAGCGAAGGCGTCGACGACAACGAGATGGTCCAGGACAAGACCACCACCACGGTGGCGATGGACTTCGGCCGTATCACGATCGACTCGGACCTGATTCTCTACCTGTTCGGAACCCCTGGCCAGACACGGTTCTGGTTCATGTGGGACGAGCTGGTACGAGGAGCGATCGGCGCGGTCGTAATAGTCGATACTCGCCGCCTTGCCGACTGCTTCGCCGCCATCGACTTCTTCGAACACCGGCGACTGCCCTACCTCATCGCGCTGAACTGCTTCGACGGCAGGCAGCAGCACGACGTCAACGACGTGCGCGAGGCCCTCGCGGTCTCGCCGAACACGCCCATCGTGACCACCGACGCCCGCAGCCGCGAGTCGACCAAGCAGGTGCTGATCACGCTGGTCGAGTACGTGCTGACGATGCGCCGCGCCGGCGCCGGCACGGTCGGAGCCGCGCAGTAGGACCCGCATGACGTGGACCGCCCCGCCTTGGTGGGGCGGTTTTGCGTTGGGTTCGAAGTGGGGCGACGGCGCGCCCACGCCACGGCTCGGTCGACTCGGGCTCTCAAGACCCGACCGTCCCCCCGACCCTGCCCTGCTACCGTCGGCCCGTGAGCGTCCTCGGCACCGAGCCCGTCGTTCCAAAGGGGTTGACCTGGCGGCGGCTGCGTGAGTCCGACTTCCCTCTGCTGCGGGGTTGGTTGCGGGAGCCGCATGTCGCGCGGTGGTGGAACCACGAGACGTCCGCGGAGGCGGTGGCGCGCGACTTCGGGCCGGCGGCTCGGGGGGAGGAGCCGTCGGAGGACCTGCTCGTCTTCTTCGACGGGGAGCCGCTGGGACTGGTGCAGCGGTGCCTGTTCGCCGACTACCCCGACTATCTGGCCGAGCTGGTGGCCGCCGGGGTGGACATGCCGGCGGGGGCGGCGACGATCGACTACTTGATCGGCGCTCCGGGCTTCGTGGGCCGCGGGTACGGCGCCGCGATGATCCGGGCGCTCGTCGAGGCGACGTGGACCGAGCGCCCCGACGTCACCGCGATCGTGGTGCCGGTGCAGGTGGGCAACCGGGCGTCGTGGGGGGCGCTGGAGAAGGCAGGGCTGCGGCGGGTCGCCGAGGCCGCACTGGAGCCCGACAACCCGGCCGACGGCCGCGCTCACCACGTCTACCGGATCGACCGCCCGGCGCGAGCGGATCGGTTACCGCCCGCCGCCCAGCGCCTCGTCCAGCAGCGGCCCGACCTGGGTCGTGAACTGCCCGATCTCGTACCCGAGCAGTTCCCGGTTGCACTCGGTCACCGCGAGCAGGGTCAGCGAGATCGCCGGTCCGACGGGCGCGGTCAGCAGGATTCCCTCCGCCATCTCCACCATCACCTGGTGGGTGTGACCGGTCGTCATGACCTGCCCGGCGCCGTCGCCGATGGACAGCAGGCCCGCCCCGATGGACGACAGCTGCGAGGCGCGCTCCAGCGGCAGGCCGTGCGACATGGCGAGTGGGACGCCTTCGGCCGAGACGAGCACGGCGTGTGTGAGTCCGGGTGTCCGGGCCACCAGCGAGGCGAGCAGCATGCTCAGGCTTCGCTCGTATACACCTAGGTTCGTCACAGTAAGCGCACCGTCGATCCGTTGGCTCCCACCGGGGCCGCGTCCACGGCGTCGCGGCGGGCGCGGTTCCAGCCGCGGAAGTAGCCGGCGGTGTTGGCGGCGATGAGTTGCGGGTCGCGTTCGATGGCGATGGGTCCGGGGTCTTCGGGCAGCGCCGAGCCGGGGACGAGGTTGGCCTGGGGGACGCGGCGGGGGAGGCCCTTGGCGGTGGCCTCTCCGGTGGACGGGGTGACCGTCTTCTGCGCGCTGCGCCAGGCTTCGTCGGTCGGCATGGACCAGTCGAGCGCGGTGGGCTCCTCGTCCTCGTTCACGCCGGTGAACCAGGCCGACTTGGCCTGCGCGAAGATCGTGAGGCCTTCGTCGTTGTCGCCGTCGATCTCGGGGACGGGGGGCGCGGGCCGCACGGGGGGCGGCGCGATGTTGTTGGGCGGCGGGAGCTTCAGCCCGGCGGGAACCGTTTCCGGCTCCGCGTGCGGGGGGAGCACGGGTTGCGCGGAGGTGGCGCCCTCGTTGAAGACGGGCGGCTCGGGCATCTGCGGGAAGCCGCCGCTGTCGCTCTTGGCGCGGGCGCTGCGGCGGGTCGGCAGCGACGTGATCTTCGAGCTGCGGGACTCCTCGACGGAGGGCGCGGGCCGCGAAGGCGGCACGGGGGGCGCCACCGGCGGCTGCGGTGCCGCCTGCTGCGGGGGTTCGGGTACGGCGGCGGGGGGCACGGTGATGCGCTGGGCCGGTATGGTCCTGCGCTTGCCGCGCTCCTCGGGCATGGCGGGCAGGTCGACGCCCGGCGTCTCCCCGCGCGTTCTGGTCTGCCCTCTGGCGCCGCTCTGCTTCAAACGCTCGGTCAGGGCCTCGGCGAGGCCTTTGAGGCCGTCGTCGTAGACACGGACGGCCTGCACGGCCGTTCGGACGGTGGCCCGGGTCGCGTCGTCGCCGGAACGGCGGCTCGGCGCGTACTCGGCGGCGGCGGTGCGCAGGGCGACGATGACGCCGGTGGTGTCGGGCAGGCCGGCGGTGGCGAGCTCGTGTGCGACCTCGTCCTCCCGGCAGTAGGCGGCCGCGGCGGGCTCGGGGAGCGCGTCGAGGACGGCGAGGGGGCGGGGCGCGCCGGGGTCGTCGAAGGCGCGCAGGGCCGCCGGGTAGAGCTCGCGGAGGACTCCGCGCAGCGTCGACACGGCGGTGGCGCGGCCGGCGGCGAGCGCGGCGGCGGAGCACAGGAGCGGGCGCAGGCGTGCGAGGTTGCGGACGGCGCCGCCGGCGATGGCGGTGACCGCGCCGGTCTGAAGGGCCCGCGCGGCGGCCAGGGCGCGTTGTGCGCCTGGCTGGCGGGCCGCGGGGTCGTCGCGCGTGAAGCGGCCGATGATCTCCTCGTCGGTGACCGTGACGGGGTGTCCTGCCGCGGTGCACAGCTGTGGCGTCGTGCCCGACCCGTCGTCGGTGGCGATCGGCGTGTACCGGTCGCCGCCGTGGGCGGCCAGCAGCTGGCACAGCGCGGTGTACGCGCGTGGTCCGTCCTCGTCAAGCGCGGCGACGGCGATGGCACGCCCGGCGTCGTCCACGATCGCGGCGAAAGACGCATGCCCGGCCGTGGCGAGTCCACAGTAGATGCGCACGCTGTCTGCTCCCTCCAGTCGTACGGTCCGTCCCGATGCTCCCCCGAAGAGTGCTACTTCCGCCAGTCCACTGCGGCAGATATCTTGCCGATGATGGACCTCCACGCCAGAGATGCCTGCTGTGCCCCGATTTTACGGAGACGGCGCTTGGCGAAGAATCCCCCGAACCCCCCGGCTTCGACGGCGCGCAGGGCATCGTCGAGATCGTCGATGGGGGAGCCGGGTGCGAGGGCGGTGAGCACCGACTTCAGGTGGAGCGCGTAGCCCAGGTCGCGGGCCAGTTCACCGGCGGAGATGATGAGGTCGTGGTCCCACACGTCGTGGCCGCCGCGCAGGTTCTCGACGACCAGGTCGAGCTCGTAGGAGTCCTCTTCGCCGGGTACGACCCACTCGGGCTTGATCTTGGCGACGACCTCGTCCCACTTGTCGAGGTCGGCGAGGTCGTGGTCGTGGTTCTCGCGCACGAAGGCGGTCAGCAGCTCGGGGGTCTCGAAGAGCAGCAGCTTGCCGTCGGCGGTGAGGAAGCGGGGGGCCTCGTCGATGTCGAGTTCGGCGATCTCGGCCTTGGGGGCCGCGACGACGATCTCCTCTTCTTCTTCCTCTTCGAGCTCTTCGTCCTCGTCGGCGTCGTCGGAGGCCTTGACGTCCTTGCCCTTCTTACGGGGCTCGTCGTCGTCCTCGTCCGACTCGGTGTCCTCGGCGTCGGCGGCCTCGACCTCTTCGGTCTCGGTCGGCGACTCCTCGTCCTCCTCGACGGCCTCTTCGACCTCTTCGTCCTCGTCGGCGGCGCTCTCGACGGTGACGTAGGCGCGCAGGGTGTACCCGACGCCCTTGCTCAGCGCGATCTCCACCGGATCGACGTTGACCAGGTCCCAGAACTCGTCGGCCTCACGGTCGCGTTCAGGCGTGCCGTCGGCGTCGAGTGCGTCCGGCTGCGCGCCATCCTCTTCAGAGCTGTGGCGGCCCACGGCGTCCTCCAGGTATTGAGATCTCGCGGTCAGATCTGTGTCGTGAACGTCATAGAGACTATGTGGTCGCGCTTGGCCGTGCGGGGTCGCCCCATCGTGCTCTCACCGTGTGACGCGACGGGCTGTATCGTCGCCGCGTGGCTGTAACGATCGCTGAGAGCACCGACGTCGACCCCCGTGCCGTTATCGGCGAGGGTACTAAAGTCTGGCACCTCACCCAGATCCGCGAGAACGCCGTCATCGGGCGCGACTGCGTCATCGGCCGCTCCGCCTACATCGGGCCCGGCGTGCAGGTCGGCGACCGCTGCAAGATCCAGAACCTGGCGCAGGTCTTCGAGCCCGCGCACCTGGAGGCCGGCGTCTTCCTCGGCCCCGGCGTCATCCTCACCAACGACCAGTACCCGCGCGCCGTCACGCCCGACGGCGAGCTCAAGGGCGGCGACGACTGGGAGGCCACCGGCGTCACCGTCCGCGAGGGCGCGGCCCTGGGCGCGCGCACGGTCGTGGTCGCGGGTGTGACGATCGGCCGTTTCGCGATCGTCGGCGCCGGCGCCGTGGTGACCCGCGACGTCCCCGACTTCGCCCTCGTGATCGGCAACCCCGCGCGCTTCCACCGCTGGGTCGGCCGCGCCGGACGCCCCCTGGTGGCCGACGGCGAGGGCACGTGGCGCTGCCCGGTCACCGACGAGGCCTACACCGAGACCGACGGGCGCCTCGCGCTCGCCTGAGCTCACTGTTTCCCGCCGAGCAGCTCGGCGAGTTCGCGGTGCGCTCTCTCGGCCTCGGTGGCGGCCAGGGCGGCCTGTTCGCGCCGGTCGATCAGCGCCTTGTGGGCCGCGGCGACGTCCTTCTCCAGCGCCTTCATGACGTAGGCGACGGTGCCGTCGGTCTCGGTGGCGGCCTTGCGGACGGCGAACCACTTCACGCCCAGCCCGATCGCGGCCGCCGCGAGCAGGATCGCCAGGCCCGGGACGGGGTAGGTCAGGGCCAGCGCGAGCACGGCCATGCCGAGCGCGGCCAGTGCCCAGCGCACCGGGTCGGGTCGCGGGTGGCGTCGCTCGACCTCCGGGCGCAGCGCGCTGACGTCGGTGTGGGTGTCCATGGCGCTGACGGTCAGGGTCACGCCGGCTCGGCGGACCTGGCGGGTGTTCTCGCCGAAGGGGAGTGTCGCCTCGGCGCGCAGCCTTTCCGACATGGCCAGCAGGCGCGGCGCCCCCACCGTGATCGCCCGTGCCCGGGCGGCCGGGTCGTCCCCGGCGGCGACGCCGGCCAGTACGGCGTCGACGGTCCCGGCGGGGTCGTCGAAGTGTTCGACGGGCATGGGCTGGGTCGTGCGCTCCTCGATCTGGCGGCGCAGCTCCAGCGACCGGCGCAGCAGCGGCGCCTCCAGGGGCGTGCCCTCGTCGACGAGGTCCTCGATCAGGGAGAACAGCTCCTCGCGGCCCTTCGGGGGAGCGGCGGCCATGGACTCGACGCAGAAGGCGCGCAGCCGGTCCAGCCTCGCGGCGAAATGCGCGGCCCGTGGAGCGCCGGTCACCGGGGTGACGTGGAGCCGCTTCGCGCCGAACTCGTCCCAGGCCGCCTTGGCGGCCGGGTCCTCGTCTCCCGCGAGCCGCTCGCGCATCCAGGTGTCGAGGAAGTCGTCCCCGGTCCGCCCGAAGTGGCCGTGCACGGAGCCCAGCCACAGCGAGAGCTGCGCGCGGGTGAGTTCGCCGTGGAAGTCGCCGACGGCCTGGGGGAGGTGTTCGGCGGCGGCGTCGGGGTGGCCGGTGGCGGCCAGGGCGGTGGCGAGGAACAGCTCGGTGCGGCGGTGGTCGAGGGCGTGCGCGGCGGCGAGGTGGGCGGTGGAGCCGTCGCCGGTCAGGCGGGCCGACAGCGCCAGCGCGGCCGGACGCAGCCAGTAGCCGGTGGCCTCGGGCAGCTCGGCGGCCGCGACGGCGCTGCTGTCGGCGGCGGCGACCAGGTAGGCGCGCACCGCCGCGCGCACGGCCGCGGCGGGCTGGTGGACGGCGAGTTCGAAGCGCAGGTCGGACAGCTCGACGAAGGAGTCGAGGGCGCGGCCGATGGTGTCGATGCGCCCGCTCAGGTCGCCGGACAGGCGGGTGAGCTGTGCCCGCATGGCATCCTGGGTGCGCCGGTTGGCGCGGCGCTGAAAGGCCAGTTCCTCGTTGAGGTAGCCGATGTTGCGGTTCTGCTGGCGCTCATGACCCCATTGGGTCCAGCGCCATTCGGTCTCGTGGGCCATCCCGCTGTCTCCCCGTGTTCGCTTGAGGGAACACGGTATTGGCCCGCCGCCACCGGGGTCACCAGTCCGAGAGCGGTGCCCCTTCGGTGAACCCGGCGGCGCTCTGCACGCCGACCATGGCCAGCTCGGCGAACTCGGCGAGGTTGCTCGCACCCGCGTAGGTGCAGGCGCTGCGCACGCCGGCGACGATGGAGTCGAGGAGGTCCTCGACGCCCGGTCGCTGCGGGTCGAGGTACATGCGCGAGGTGGAGATGCCCTCCTCGAACAGGGCCTTGCGGGCCCGGTCGTAGGCGGTGTCCTCGGCGGTGCGCAGGCGGACCGCGCGGGCCGAGGCCATGCCGAAGTTCTCCTTGTAGGAGCGGCCGTCGGCGTCGCGGTGGATGTCGCCTGGTGATTCGTAGGTGCCGGCGAACCAGGAGCCGACCATGACGTTGGAGGCGCCGGCGGCGAGGGCGAGGGCGACGTCGCGCGGGTGGCGCACGCCCCCGTCGGCCCAGACGTGGCGGCCGAGGCGGCGCGCGGCGGCGGCGCATTCGAGCACGGCGGAGAACTGCGGGCGCCCGACGCCGGTCATCATCCGGGTCGTGCACATCGCGCCCGGCCCGACGCCGACCTTGACGATGTCGGCTCCGGCGTCGACGAGGTCGGCCACGCCGTCGCCGGTGACGACGTTCCCGGCGGCGACCGGCACGTCCGGGGCGGCCTCGCGGACCAGCCGCAGCGCGTCCAGCATCCGGTCCTGGTGGCCGTGCGCGGTGTCGACGACGAGCACGTCGACGCCGGCCTCGACCAGACGGCGGGCCTTGGCGCCCACATCGCCGTTGATGCCGACGGCCGCGGCGACGCGCAGGCGCGACGAGGAGTCGACGTTGGGCTCGTAGAGGGTCGCGCGCAGCGCGGCGGCGCGGGTGAGGATGCCGGTGAGGCGGCCGTCGGCGTCGACGACCGGCGCGAGCTTGCGGCGGCGCGCGGTCAGCTCGGCGAAGGCCTCCTCGGGCGCCAGCGACGCCGGGAGGGTCACCAGGTCGCTCGACGCGATCTGCTGGAGCTGCGTGAAGCGGTCGACCCCGGAGCAGTCGGCCTCGGTCACCACGCCGACGGGCCTGCCGTCCTCGACGACGACCACGGCGCCGTGCGCGCGCTTCGACAGCAGCGCCAGGGCGTCGGAGACGGTGTCGGTGCGGTGCAGCGTCAGCGCGGTGTCGTGCACCAGCGGCCGCCGCTTGACCCAGCCGACGACGTCGGAGACCACGTCGGCGGGGATGTCCTGCGGGATGACCGCCAGACCTCCGCGACGGGCGAGCGTCTCGGCCATCCGCCGGCCCGAGACCGCCGTCATGTTCGCCGCGATGATCGGGATGGTCGTGCCGGTCCCGTCCCCGGTGGACAGGTCCACGTCGAGCCGTGAGCCCACCGACGAGCGGTTGGGCACCATGAACACGTCGGCGTAGGTCAGGTCGTAGTCGGGTTCGCCGTGCAGCCAGCGCATCTTGTCTGAAAACCCCCGTAGTCGGCCCGCGGGCCCTATTCCTTGATCTCGCAGATCGTGGCGCCCGACGACACGACGTCGCCGACCTTGGCGGCCAGCCCGGTGACCGTGCCCGACTTGTGCGCGGTGAGCGGCTGCTCCATCTTCATCGCCTCGAGGACGACCACGGTGTCGCCCTCGGCGACCTGCTGTCCGTCCTCGACGGCGATCTTGACGATAGTCCCCTGCATGGGGCTGGTGAGGGAGTCGCCGGAAGCCGCCGCGGCGGCCTTCTTGCGGCCGCCGCCCTTGCGGGGACCGGACTTGGCGGCGGGTGCCGCCGACGCGCCGAAGCCCGCCGGGAGCCGCACCTCGACGCGTTTGCCGCCCACCTCGACGACGACCGTCTCGCGCTCCTCGGGCGCCTCGGCCTCCGCGGCGCCGGCGAAGGGCGGCACCTCGTTGACCCACTCGGTCTCGATCCAGCGCGTGTGCACGCGGAAGGGCTCGTCGGTGAAGGCCTCGTCGCGCAGGACCGCGCGGTGGAAGGGCAGCGCGGTGGCCATGCCGTCGACGACCATCTCGTCGAGCGCGCGGCGGGCCCGCTCGATCGCCTCGGTGCGGGTCGCGCCGGTGATGATCACCTTGGCCAGCAGCGAGTCGAAGTTGCCGCCGATGACGGTGCCCGACTCGATGCCGGCGTCGACGCGCACGCCCGGCCCGGTCGGCAGGGTCAGTGTGGTGACCGCGCCCGGCGCGGGCAGGAAACCCCGGCCCGGGTCCTCGCCGTTGATGCGGAACTCGATGGAGTGCCCGCGCGGGGTGGGGTCCTCGCCGAAGGTGACGGTCTCCCCGCGCGCGATGCGGAACTGCTCGCGGACCAGGTCGACGCCCGCGGTCTCCTCGGTGACCGGGTGCTCCACCTGGAGGCGCGTGTTGACCTCCAGGAAGGAGATGGTCCCGTCGTTGCCGACGAGGAACTCCACCGTCCCGGCGCCGTGGTACTTCGCCTCGGCGCAGATCGCCTTGGCCGCGCTGTGGATCGTGGCGCGCTGCTCGTCGGTGAGGAAGGGCGCCGGGGCCTCCTCGACGAGCTTCTGGTGGCGGCGCTGGAGGGAGCAGTCGCGGGTGCCGACGACGATGACGTTGCCGTGCGTGTCGGCCAGCACCTGGGCCTCGACGTGACGGGGGCGGTCGAGGTAGCGCTCGACGAAGCACTCGCCGCGCCCGAAGGCGACCTCGGCCTCGCGGACGGCCGAGGCGTAGAGCTCGGGGATCTCCTCGCGGGTGCGGGCGACCTTGAGGCCGCGCCCGCCACCGCCGAAGGCGGCCTTGATGGCCACCGGCAGCCCGAACTCGTCGGCGAAGGCCTCGACCTCCTCGTGGCCGTTGACCGGCTCGGAGGTGCCGGGGACCAGCGGGGCTCCGGCGCGCTGCGCGATGTGGCGGGCGGTGACCTTGTCGCCGAGGTCGCGGATGGCCTGCGGGGTGGGGCCGATCCAGGTGAGCCCGGCCTCGATGACGGCCTGGGCGAAGTCGGCGTTCTCGGAGAGGAAGCCGTAGCCGGGGTGGACGGAGTCGGCGCCCGAGCGCGCGGCCACGTCGAGGATCTTGTCGATGCGCAGGTAGGAGTCGCCGGGGGTGTCGCCGTCGAGGGCGTAGGCCTCGTCGGCGAGGCGGGCGTGGGGCGCGTCGCGGTCGGAGTCGGCGTAGACGGCGACCGAGTCCAGGCCCTCGTCCCGGCAGGCCCTGGCGACCCGGACGGCGATCTCTCCCCGGTTGGCGATCAACACCTTGCGCACGACTTACTCCTCCGCGGTGACTGTGGGGGGCCGAAGACCCGCAAGGAGTCTAGTGCGCGGTCCCGCCTGCGGCACCCTGCTCCCGATCGTGAGCGCCAGTGTGCGCCGGGTCACTCGGCGTGTCGCTTGTCAGATACCCCTAGGGGGTATATGTTCCTGGTATGGCACACGGATCTGAAGCACACGAGCACCACAGCGGGCACGGGGAACACGCAGACCACACCGCCCCCATGGCCCACGACCACCACGGCCCCGGCGGCACCCACCCCGGGCACGACGCCGACGGCGGTCACGAGGGCCACGGCGGCGGACACGCACACCACACCCCCGGAGGCAAGGTCTCCTGGAAGATGGCCGCCCAGGCGACCCTCCACTGCCTCACCGGCTGCGCTATCGGCGAGGTCCTCGGCATCGTCATCGGCACCGCCCTGGGCTGGGGCAATCTCGCCACGATCGTCCTGGCCGTCGGGCTGGCCTTCCTCTTCGGCTACGCGCTGACGATGTGGGGCATCCGCAAGTCCGGGCTGACCTTCAAGCAGATGATCGGGGTGGCCCTGGCCGCCGACACCGTCTCCATCGTCTTCATGGAGATCATCGACAACTCGGCGATGCTGCTGATCCCCGGAGCGATGGACGCCGGACTCGGCACCTGGCTGTTCTGGGCCTCGCTGGCCGGAGCGCTCGCCCTGGCCTTCGTGATCACCACGCCGATCAACCGGTGGATCATCGGCAAGGGCAAGGGACACGCCGTCGTCCACGCCTACCACTGAGCGACGATAGGACGATGATCCGCTGGTCCTACGCCTTCATCGACCGCCTCGACCGGACCGCCGAGACCTTCTGGCGTACGGTCACCGACGCGAAGATCTCACCCCGCCGGGGAGAGAGCGGCCAGTTCGCCACTCTTCTCCCCGGCGACGGCCACGCCTACGTCAAGACCCAGACCGTCGGCGAGGCGCCTGGCGCGCACCTCGACCTCTCCGTCGACGACATCGCCGACCTCACCTCCCGGGCCGTCGGCCTCGGTGCCCGCGTGGTCACCGAACTCGACGACGTCACCGTCCTGGCCTCACCGGCCGGTGCCCCCTTCTGCGCCGTCGCCTGGGAGGGCGAGACCGGCCGGCCCGAACCGGTCGACCTGGCCGGCGGCCGCACCCGCCTCGACCAGATCTGCGTCGACGTCTCGCCCGCCGACTACGAGGCCGAGTTCGCCTTCTGGGCCGCCCTGACCGGCTGGGAGTCGGGCCATGGGAGCCTGCCGGGCTTCGGCCGGTTCAAGCAGCCGCCCGGCCTGCCGCTGCGGATCCTGGTCCAGCGCCTCGACGAGCCCGGCCCGGCCCGCATGCACCTCGACTTCGCCTGCCGCGACATCGACGCCGCCCGCGACGCCCACGTGGCCGCCGGCGCCGGGCACGTCCAGGCCTTCCCCTTCTGGCACGTCATGCGCGATCCGGCCGGCGTGGAGTACTGCCTCACCGGGCGCGACCCCGACACCGGCGACCTCCGCAGGCCGTGAGCCCGGCGGTGCGCTCACCGGCTCGTCTCGCCCAGCGCTTCCAGCCGTCGCGGGGTCTTGGGGCCGGGCATCGCCGCGAGCGCGGCGCCCAGGGCGGCGAACTCGACGCGGAGCCGGGTGGGGGACAGGATCGCCGGCGCGCTTTCGTCCCCGGCCACGTCGTACCGGAGCCGGTAGCCGTCGGGGTGTGGAGGCCGGGTATCGAGGCTAGATCTGGACCGGCTCGACGATCGGCATGTTCGCCTCGTTGTCGGCGTCGGTGCCGGCGATGTCGTCGGCGGCGGCGATGAGCCCGCCTCCGGCGTCGCCCATGCGCATGCGGACCTGGTGGACGTGCTGGCGCCAGTCGAAGGAGGCGTCGGCGGCCGCGCTCACGGTGGCGAAGCCCTCGTTGCCCTGCCCGGCCTTGTCCATGCCGGCCTGTGCGGCGTCGGCGTCGGCCTGGGCGTCGGTGGCGATGGACTTGAGCTGTTCGCCGATGGTGCGCATCTTCGTCGGGTAGGCGTGCACGGCGGCCTCCTTCGGTCGGTCTGGCCGCATGTTATTGCCCCTCGTCAAGCCTTGCCGGCCGTGCCCGGGTCGGGCATCGAGTGGATGTGCTCGCGCCACAGCGCGATCGTCTCGGGCGAGTAGGAGTGGTTCTCGTCGAAGCCGAGTTCGTTGTTCTCGGCGCGTTCGGCGACGCGCTCGCACCACTCGACCGTCAGCTGCATGGAGTCGGCCGCCAGGCGCATGGCCTCCTGGACGTGGACGGGGATGAACGACTCGGCGGTGGGATCCGTGCTGAGGGCCTCGGCGAGCCAGCTGCGCTGCTGCCGGACCTGGGCGCTGATCAGCGCGGCCCGGTTGCGCAGCATGGCGGCCGACTCGCGGGCGCCGAGGACGGGGGCGAAGCTCCAGGCGACGAAGAAGGGGTCGACGACGGGTTCGATGCTCCACAGCCGCGCGCGCAGGACCTGCTGGAACTCGGCCTCGCCTTTGGCGGTGATCTCGTAGCTGGTGCGGGCGGGCCGGTTGTCGACCTGCTCGGTGCTGACGACGGTGAGGCAGCCGTCGGTGGTGAGTTTCTTGAGGCCGTGGTAGATCGAGCCGGGCTTGACCCGGGCCCAGTCCTCGGCGTTCCAGGAGGTCAGCTCCTTGAGGACGTCGTAACCGTGTACCGGCTGCAACCAGCGCACGAGACCGAGGATGAGCAGCCGGGTGGTCCACATGGATTAAATCTTAGCCGAACTTGAGTATGGCGATCATGCGGACTTGCCTGCCTGTCCCCCGGTTTTCTATTCAACGTTGACTAGCCTGCGAGACCTGAGGTAGTGTCGCGTTCGAGGCTAGAGTGACGCCATTGTGGCGTCTGAACTATGTCCGGGCGGCCGTCACCGCGACCGGACGGGGAGACAAGGATGCTGATCGAGACCAGGGGCCTGCGGAAGACCTTCCGCTCCCGAAAAGGCAACGTCGAGGCCGTGCGCGGTGTCGACCTCTCGGTCAAGGAAGGCGAGATCTTCGGCTTCCTCGGCCCCAACGGCGCGGGCAAGACCACGACCCTGCGCATGCTTTCCACACTGCTCGAACCCACCGGGGGAACCGCCCGCATCGCCGGTGCGGACCTGCTGAAGGAACCGGCCCAGGTGCGTCGCCAGATCGGCTACGTCGGCCAGTCCGGCGGAACCTGGGGCGAGGTCACCGCCCGCGAGGAACTGGTCATGCAGGGCCGCCTCTACGAGATGGGCAAGTCCGCCTCCCGCGAGCGCGCCGCGGAGGTCATCGAGGCCTTCGAACTCAGCGAGTTCGCCGACCGCAAGGTCAAGACCTACTCCGGCGGGCAGCGCCGGCGTCTCGACGTCGCGCTCGGCACCGTCCACCAGCCGTCGCTGCTGTTCCTCGACGAGCCGACCACCGGCCTCGACCCGCAGGCCAGGGCGCACATGTGGGAGGAGATCAAGAAACTGCGCGAGCGCGGCACCGCGGTCTTCATCACCACGCACTACCTCGACGAGGCCGACGCCCTGTGCGACCGCCTCGCCATCATCGACAACGGCGAGATCGTCACCGAGGGCACGCCGATCGAGCTGAAGCGCCAGATCGCCGGCGACATCGTGCTGGTCGGTGTGACCGGTTCGGCGGCCAAGGCCGTCTCGCTGCTGGAGCCCGCCGAGTACGTGCGCGAGGTCGAGTCGGACGAGCCCGACCCGACGGGCGTGAGCCTGCTGCGCCTCTACGTCGAGAACGGCTCCGAGGCCGTCCCCGACATCCTGCGGACCCTCGACAAGGCCGAGATCACCATCAGCTCCATGGAGCTGCACCGCCCGAGCCTCGACGACGTGTTCCTGCGCCAGACCGGCCGTTCCCTGCGGGAAAGCGACTAGGAGAAAGCGATCATGAAAATCCTCCGCGACACCTGGCTGGTCTACGCCCGGCAGATGGGCCTGGTCATCCGCCAGCCGACCTGGGTGTTCATCATGCTCATCCAGCCGCTCTACTACCTGATCCTGTTCGGCCCGCTCCTCGACGGCCTCGGCGGCCTGCCCGGCTTCGAGGCGGGCGCGATGCAGACCTTCGTGCCGGGCCTGGTCATCATGATGGCGATGTTCGGGACGCTGTTCTCCGGTTTCGGGCTGATCGCCGAGATCCGCGAGGGCGTCATCGAGCGCTTCCGGGTCACCCCGATCAGCCGGCTGTCGCTGCTGCTGGGGCGTTCCCTGCGGGACGTGTCGACGCTGGTGTTCCAGGCGCTGATCCTGGTGCTGCTGTCGGCGCCGATCGGCGGTCTGACGATCTACTGGGACGGCCTTGGCCTGATGATGCTGATCGTCATCGGGATCGGCTTCGCGCTGTCGGCGGCCTCCTACGGCGTGGCGATCGTGCTCAAGAGCGAGGACGCGATGGCGCCGCTGCTCAACACGGTCACGCAGCCGGTGCTGCTGCTGTCGGGGATCATGCTGCCGATGGCGCTGGCGCCCGACTGGCTGCAGACGGTGGCGAAGTTCAACCCCTTCGCCTACGCCGTCGACGCCGCCCGCGCGCTGTTCAACGGCGACCTGGCGTCCAACGCGATCTGGCAGGCCGCGATCTTCATCGGCGCGCTGATGCTGGTGCTGGTGTTCTGGTCGGCGCGCAAGTTCAGCCGCGCCGCGGCCTGATCCTGCGGTCCGAGCGAAGCGGGGGCCTCCACAGTGGAGGCCCCCGCTGTCGTTCACTCGCCGGGTTCGGCGCTTTCGCGGGCCTTCAGCTCGGCGGCCTCGGCCTCCTCGGCGAGCCGGGCGTCCTCTTCGAGCACCTCGATGTCGAACTCGCCGTCCTTGGCGCCCGCCACGAAGGCGTCCCATTCGGCCGGGGTGTAGATGAGGATCGTCTCGGGTTCGTCTACGGTGCGCAGTCCCACGAGTCCGTCGGCGGCGAAGCCGACCTCAAGCTTTCCGGGAGTGCCGTCCAGATTCGTCGACCGGCGCCAATCGGCGGCCTGCTCGTCGAACTGGCCTTTCAGCGGATGCTCGTGCACATGTGCTCCTTATCGTCTCGCCGTTTCCAACGATAGAGCCGCCCGCGAGGGTGCGGCGGACTCAGCGGCGCTGGGCGAGGGTGAGACCGTCGGAGATCGGCAGCATCACCACGTCGAAGCGCTCGTCGCCCACGGCGATGTCGTTGAACTCGCGCATCGCCACGGTGTTGGCGCCGTTCTCGTCACCGTCGATGATCCGCCCGCCCTGGAAGACGTTGTCGACGACGATGATGCCGCCCGGCCGCATGCGGGGCGCCAGTTCGGCCCAGTACGTGGGGTAGCCGGGCTTGTCGGCGTCGATGAAGGCCAGGTCGATCTCGGCGGCCGGGTCGAGTTCGGCGAGGCGCGTCTTGGCGTCGCCGATGCGCAGTTCGATCCGGTCGGCGACCCCGTCGCGCTCCCAGTACTTGCGGGCGACGCTGGTGAACTCCTCGCTGATGTCGAAGCAGATGAGGCGTCCGTCGGCGGCCATGCCGCGCGCGATGGACAGCGAGGACATGCCGGTGAAGGTGCCGACCTCCACGGCCCGGCGCACGCCGAGTGAGCGGGCCAGGATGGTCAGGAACTGGGACTGGACCGCGCTGATCTGCATGCCGGCCTCGGCCGGGAGGGCCTCGCGGGTCTCGGCGGCGAGTGCGGCCAGGAGCCCGTCGGGGCGGGTGGAGTGCGCCTGCGAGTAGTCGTCGAGGTCGGGGTTCAGGTTGATGGATCGTCGGCTCATGGTCAGCGACGCTACCGCTTCCGGCGGTGGGCAGGGGCCGTCCCGCGCGGCCGCGGTGAACGGGCCGCGCGGGACGGTCGCACCGTCAGAAGGACACCAGCGGGACGGCGAGCGCGAGTTCGGTGAGCTCGTCGAGGTCGAGTGCCGGCCCGCCGGGGCCGTCACCGCTGCCTTGCGTCCATTCCATCCCGGTGGTGGGGGAGTCGGTGACGACGAGTGCCGTTCCGTCGGTACGGATCACCACGACGGTGTTGAGGGCCAGTGTCGTGCCGTCCTGCTTGTAGGTCTCGCGTGCGGCGACGGTGGTGATGCGCTCGCCGTTCGGGCCGGCCAGTTCGTCGCAGCGGTAGGTGACCTCGGTGCCCGGGCCGCCGTGGTGGCCCTTGACGTCGTGGTCGTCGCAGCCTTCGACGAGGTGGCCGTTGCCGGGGTCGCCGATCGAGTCCTTCGTGGCGTCGTGGCCGGTCCGGTAGCCGCCGGGCGGGAAGAGGGCGACCTGGAGGTCGTCGAGCTGGTCGGCGCCTTCGCCGTCGAAGGCGATCGGTGCTCCGGTGGCCCTGCCGATGGTGGCGCCGGTGTCGACGTCGGTGCGGAGTTCGCCACCGTTCCAGAGGCGGTAGACCGGTGCCGTGTAGACGACTCGGCTTTCCAGGTCGGGGTTTTCGAGGTCGAGTTCGACTTCGGCGTCGATCAGCTGATTGGTGTAGCGGGAGACCTGGAAGGTCGACTGGGGTTCGGTCAGCTCGGCGAGGTTGCGGACGTAGGAGAAGTTGTTCCCGTTGACGTCCGTCTTCTCGGGTCCCCAGCGCGCGACCTTCGCCTCGGGGTGGTGCCCGGCGAAGTAGGCGGTGAGGGCGGCGGTGAGCTGGGCGCCGGTGGCGTCGTCCGTGCGCTCGGCGGAGTTCCACTCGAACCGGCCGTCGGGGTCGAGGTCGGGCAGTGTGTAGTCCGGTGGCGGTTCGGCGGCCGCCACCGGCGGTGTCTCTTCCGCTTTCGGCGCGGTGGGCAGGGAGGAGGCCACCGCGACCGAGACGGCGGTGACCGCCGCGACGCTCAGCGCGGCACCGCCGACGAGCGCGAGACCGCGCCGCCGCACTCGGTTGCGGCCGCGCTTGACGACGGTGTCGGTGTCGAGAGCGTGCGGCGGGGACTGCTCCGAGGCGTGGTCCAGCATGATCTTGAGATCCTCTGTCATGATGTCGCTCCAAGTGTTCGTTCCGGCATGGAATCGGACAGCAGGGCGCGCAGCGTCCGCAAGCCGCGCGCGCCCTGCGATTTCACCGTTCCGATCGAGCAGTTCAAGACCTCGGCGGTCCGCTCGATGGAGAGGTCCTCCCAGTAGCGCAGGACGACCACGGCGCGCTGGCGGTTCGGCAGTCTCGCCAGGGCGTTCATGATGTGCAGCGTCTCGACGCTGGCGGCGCTCGCGTCGGGGACGGTGCGGTCGGGCAGCCGGTCGCTGGCGCGTTCCCGGCGAAACCAGCCGCGCCGGTGCTCGTCGATGAGCGCGTTGGCCACGATCCGCCGGACGTAGGCGTCGCAGGCGTCCGAGGACCGTCGCGCCCATACCCCGTAGAGCTTGATGAAGGCGGTCTGGACGGCGTCTTCCGCCCGCTGCCAGTCTCCGCAGCACAGGTATCCGAAGCGGCGCAGGCGATCGACCCGCGCGGCCACGTACTTCCTGAACTCGGCTTCCTGCTCGGCCCGCATGTGCTCTCCCGTCGGCGATGGTCGCCGCTACCTACGCATCGAGGGGCCGTCGTGGTTGCACGCCGCGGCCCGAATTTTTTGTTCCCAGATCGCCGCCATGGCCCCTTTCCGGCCGAAACGCTGACCGTCGGCGGTCCGCTCAGCCCTCGACCGGCTGGCCCGGGCCGTGTAGCTTCACGTACCGAACCTCGCCACCCCTCGCCGGGAGACGCTGTTCGACCACCGTGGACTCACAGGACCGGGGAGACCCATGCGCTTAAGAGTGGGGTCGGCCGCACTGGCGGCCGTCGTGCTGCTCCTTGTCGCCGGCTGCACCGACGACGGCGACGGGACCTCCGCCGACGGCACTTCCTTGTCCGGTACGGGATCCGGCGCCGACTGCGTCATCGGCACGCCCGTCAAGGTGGGCATCGTGCTGAGCCTGTCCGGTGGCGCGGCCTTCGCCGGGGAGTACCAGCAGCAGGGCCTCGAACTGGCCTTCGAGGAGATCAACGCCAAGAAGGGCGTCGACTACGAGGTCGTCCTCGAAGACGACCAGACCACGCCCGACGTGGGCGTCGCCGTCTACGAGAAGCTCATCGACGCCGACAGGGTGAGCGTCATCGTCGGCCCGACACTGTCCAGTGTGGCCTTCACGGCGTTCTCCGACGCCCAGGAGGCCGGTGTCCCGGCGCTGGGCATCTCCACCACCGCCGAGGGGATCCCCGAGCTCGGCGACTACATCTTCCGCGACTCGCTGTCGGAGCAGATCGCGCTCAACGCGAGCATCCCGGCGGCCGTGCAGGCCCTCGACCTCAAGACCGTGGCGATCCTGCACGACAGCGTCGACGAGTTCACCTCCTCGGCCTACACGACGATGAAGGAGGCCCTGGAGGGCCTGGGCATCGACATCGTCGAGGACCACGAGTTCGCCACCACCGACACCACCTTCACCGAGCAGCTCAACCAGGTCCGGGCGGCCGCGCCCGACGCCGTCGTCCTCTCGGCGCTGCCGGGCGCGACGATCCCGCTGGTGAAGGAGGCCCGCGAACTGGGCATCACGGCCCCGATCGTGGGCGGCAACGCCTTCAACTCGCCGGTCATGGTCGGCGCTCTCGGTGCCGCCGCGGAGGGCCTGATCGTCGGCGGGGCCTGGAGTTCGGCGCTGCCGAGCGAGGGCAACGAGCAGTTCGTCGCGTCCTTCACCCAGCGCTACGGCAAGGCCCCCGATCAGTTCGCCGCGCAGGCGTACACCGCCGCGCAGCTCATCGACGTCGCGGTGCGCGCCGACTGCGACGCCGGCCGGGAGGCCATCAAGGACAACCTCGGCCAGATCCTCGAACAGGAGACGATCCTCGGCACGCTCTCCATCGACGAGAACGGGGAGGTCTACCAGGACCCGGTGGTGCAGATCGTCCGGGACGGAGTGCTGGTCCCGCTGGAGGGCGACTGAAGCCTGCGGTGCGTCCACAATGTACCGATCACGTGCGGCGACGGCGGCTCGACAGCCGGTGTCCGCGGGTGATGAACATGAATCGATACGTGTAAACATTTGCCGTCCTCGCTATTTCCTCAGGAGAAATCCTGTGGTGAGATCTGCGAGGGCACGTCGCGGGAGACGCCGATTCGAGATCGGCGCCGACGGTGGGAGCGCCGGCCCCGACGACCGATCCGTGGAGGATCCATGCTGGATGGTGACCGCAACGCCCCGGTGGGCTCGGGCTGGTCGCGCCGTCTCGCCCGACTGCGTCCCTCTCAATCGCGCATCCGCACCAAACTGGCCATGATGCTGCTGATCCCGGTGATCGCGCTCGCCGGAATCGCCTCGGTGCGTCTTTCCGACTCCGCGCAGGAGGCGTCCGACGCCGACGACACCGCGGCGCTCGTCGAACTCGCCGGGACCGTCTCGCGCGTCATCCGCGCCATGCAGGACGAGCGCGCCCAGGCCGCCGTGCAGGTCTTCAAGGACGAACTCGACCTCGCCGACACCTCGATCACCGGCTTCGACAACGCCGTCACCGCCTCCAACGAGCGGCTGGCCGAACTCGCCACCGCCCGCGAGGCCTTCGCCGGCGACGTCGAGGTCACCGACCTGCTCGCCTCGGCCGACAAGCCGCTGTCACGTCTGACGGTCGTGCGCTCGGCCGCGCACCGCGACATCGCCGGCTATCACCTCACCGTCTACGGCGCCGCCGTCAGCCGCCTGTCCCGCCTGCTCGACCACGCCGTCGACCAGGCCGAGGCCACGAGCCTCAACCGCAGCCTGCGCGCCGCGGTACTGCTCAGCGCCGCCGACGAGAGCTCCGAACAGCTGCGCGTGCTGTCCCTCGAACTCAAGGACGGCGAACCCCTCGACGCCGCCTACCGGCCCTTCATGGAGCTGATCGGCGACCGGCAGCGCACCCTCAACGAGTACCGGCGCATCAGCGACGGCACCGGTTTCGACGCCGGCGGCCTCGGTGCGCAGGACGCGCGCCCGGTCAACAGCTTCGAACGCGAGGTCACCACTTCCCGTTCGTACGAGGACATCGCCGTCGACCACACCGCACTCGTCGCCGGCTTCGACGCCCGGCACACGGCGACCGGCGCCGTCATCGACCAGACGCTGAACGACACCGTCGCCGAGTCGATCGCCATCCAGGAGACGGTGACCCGGCAGGTGCTCATCGAGGTCACCGTCGTGGTGATCACGATCATCATGGCCGTGCTGACCGCCCTGTGGCTCGGCCGCTCGGTCACCCGGGGCCTGCGGCGCCTGCGCGACTCCGCCCGCCGCGTGGCCCGCGACGAACTGCCCACCGCCGTCCGCCAGGTCGACGAGCAGAAGGACCTCACCGGACTCACCCCCGAGGAGTTCGCCGACGCCACGACCCCGCCCCTGGGCGAGAGCGGCGACGACGAACTGTCCGAAGTGGCCGGTGCCTTCAACCTCGTGCACCGCGAGGCGATCCGGGTCGCCGCGCAGCAGGCGATGCTGCGCGTGCACGTCGGCTCGATGTTCATCCGCCTCGCCCGCCGGGGCCACTCGCTCACCGGCCGGCTCACCGCCGAACTCGACGCGGCCGAGCACGCCGAGAACGACCCCGACCAGCTGGAGCGCCTGTTCCGGCTCGACCACCTGGTCTCCCTCCAGGGCCGCGCCAACGACAGCCTCCTGGTCCTCGGCGGCGCGTCGGCGGCGAAGGTCCGTACCTCCAACGAACTCCTCGGCGACGTCCTGCGCGCCGCGCAGAGCCACACCGAGCACTACAAGCGCGTCGAGTTCACCACCGTCGACGACGGCGTGTGGATCAAACCCGCCGCCGTCGACGACGCCGTGCAGCTGCTCGCCGAGCTGATCGACAACGCCACCAAGTACTCCAGCGACCCCGCGCACGTAGCGGCGCGCTTCCTCACCGACAAGGTCGTCGTGGAGATCCGCGACCACGGCATCGGCATCGACGAGGAGCGCCTGGGAACCTTCAACGCTCGCCTCGGCGCGGCCTCGCCGATGGACCTGGAATCCCTCCAGGCCATGGGATTGACCGTGGTCGGCATCCTCGCCACCCGCATCGGCATCTCCGTGCGGCTGCGCCCGGCGCCCGACCGGGGCACCATCGCCGAGGTCGTGCTGCCCGCCACGCTCCTCGACTTCTCGCCGACGCCGGAGGCCCGCCGCCGGCTCGAACTCACCAGCGGAGCCGCGCCGCAGCGACGCGAGGCGCCGCTGTTTCGCAGTCGTGCCAGCCGATCGGCCGCCGCGGCGGCCTCGGGCGGGCGCACCTCGTCGGTGGTCATCGACGCCGAGGACGAGGAGATCCCCGTCGTCCACTTCGCCTGGCAGGCCGCCCAGGTCGCCGAACAGGCCGAACCCGACCTCGACGAGAACGGCCTCCCGCGCCGCAGGCCCATGTCCAGCCTCGCGCCGGGAGCCACCGCGCCGGCCGCCGCCCGGCCGGTCGTGAAGGGCCCGATCCGCCGCGACCCGGCCGCGATCAGCGCCACCTACCTCGCCTACGCCCGTGGCCTCTCCGGCAGCCGGCAGGCCCAGAAGAAACCGAACAACAACCCGAGGACGCCCACGTGACCAGCAGCTTCAACGTCGACTTTCTTCTCAACGACTTCGTCGGCCGTGTCCCGCATGTGTCCCACGTGCTCGCCGTCGCCGCCGACGGGCTCCTGATCGCGGCGAACAACGAGCTGCCCACCGACGAGGCCGAGCGCCTCGCCGCCGTCGCCTCCGGCCTCACCAGCCTGCTCGCCGGCGCCGCGCGCTCGATGGGCGCCGACCCGGTCATCAGCAACCTGACCGAGATGAACGGCGGCTACATGTTCTCCATGGCCGTGTCGAACGGCGCCAGCCTTCTCGCCCTGGCCGGTTTCGGCTGCGACATCGGGCAGGTCGCCCACGAGCTCGCCGACCTGATCAACCAGGTGGGTCCGGCGCTGACTCCCCAGGCGCGGCACAACATGCGGTAGGGGTGGGGCGTTCGGTCTCCTCGGACCGAAGCGCCCCGCACCGGCTTTCAGGACGCGGCTTCGCCCATGAGCCATCCCCGCCACTCCATCGCCTCGTCGAGCAAGGTGCGGCCGCCCATGCGCGCCGCCGCCAGACGCGGGGGCAGGCGGTCGGAGGCACGCAGGACGCGCCACTGCTCAGGGCTGAGCGTCAGCACCCGCAAGCCCGGCAGGTCGGCGAGCAGTTCGAGGCCGACGGCGTCCACACCGGACAGATCGAGCGCCGTCAGGGCGGGAAGCGCGGCGAGCACCGCGACGTCTACCGGTGCGGAGAGACCGCTGAGTTCCAGGTGCCACAGGGTCGGGTGGCAGGCGAGGGCGCCCAGGTCGGCCTGCCCAGCGTGCAGGGACAGCGACTCCAGTGGGATCCGGTGCGGCAGCGGCGTTTCGACGCGCCCGGCGCGGTTGATCGACAGGGCCCGCAGGGTGGACAGCGGCGCCAGTGCGGCCAGTTCGATCCGGTCGGCGTCGTTGAGGTACAGCTGCTGGACGCCGTCGAGGCCCGCGACGACCTCGGCGGTCGACCTCTCGCCGGCCCGCACCGAGCGGGTGTGGTCGGCCTCCGTCGACCGGCCGATGTTTCCTTCCGCGACGAGGTACGTCGACTCCTCGTGGCCCTTCTCGTACTCGCCCGCGCGCAACGCGGCCACGACATCCCTCATCACGTCGGTGACCGAGGCGGCGATGTACCCGACGGGATTGTGGAAGTCGCGACCGTACTCGAACAACTGCCCGCGGCGCCCACCCGCCGCCGGGTCGAGATCGACGGCGCCGTAGTTGCAGCCGCGGTCGGTGGTGACCGTGACCCACCAGTCGCTGCGCGACCCCCGGCGCACGTGGCCGGCGGGCTCGGTGTCCAGCACGACCTCGTAGGTGGGGAACAGCCCGTCGTCGCCGGTCTCGGTTCCCGGCTCGCCCTGGTGGTACCACTCGACCACGGCCTCCAGCGGAAGGAGCGAGTGCGCGCCGAGAAGACCGTGCTCGCTGTTGTCGGCCGAGATCGACCGGTACAGCGCGCGGACCTCCTCGGGCAGCCGCAGGCCCATCGACGCCTCGGCGGCGGCGATCTCCTCCTCCGTCCGGGGCGGGCCGAAGTCGGGAGCCTCGCCCTTGATGGAGGTGTAGAGCGCGACGAACGCGGCGACCAGACCGCTCACCTCGGCGAGGACGGCCGGGTCGGTGGGCTCGGCGGTGACGTCGATGCCGTGGGGGCGCGGCATTCCCGGTGCCGGGTGGCCCGGGTACCGGTAGCCGGGATCGAGGACCGCCACGGCGGGCGAGATGTGCGGCAGGTCGAAGGTGCGGCGCAGCTCGTAGCCGTTCTCGCCCCGGCGGACCTCGACGGTCAGCGTTCGCTCGTCGCCGTCGGTGGCCAGCGCGTCTCGCAGCGCGCCGAGCTGCTCGAAGATCCTGGGCGAGCCGACCGGGCGGCCCTGCTCGTTGAAGGACTTCAACGACGCCCCGCCGGGATGGCAGGTGCCCTGGACGAGGAACCGCCCGGAGGCGGCGACCTTGTCGACGATGGCGCGTTCGTGCTGAGTGAGTTCGGGCACCGGGCATTCCTCCGTATCGGCGGGACCGTGCTCGGTGAGCGCGCGTCCCGGTCGGGCCGCGAGGCTAACACCGGAGTCGGACAGCACCCGACGCGAAGACCGCCCGCGCCTTCCTCACGAAGGCACGGGCGGTCTCCTCACCTCAAGGCGTCAGCCGACCGTGACCGGCTCGCCCTCCTCGCTCCTGGACGCGTCGGCCTTGGCCGCCTTGCGCTCCGCCTTCGCGTCGCGCTTCGCCCGGCGCTTCTCCTTGCGGTTCTCCACCATCGTGTAGAACGTCGGAACCAGCACCAGCGTCAGCAGCGTCGAGCTGACCAGACCGCCGATGACCACGATCGCCAGCGGCTTCGAGATGAACCCGCCGCCACCGGTCAGGCCCAGCGCCATCGGCGTGAGCGCGAAGATGGTCGCCAGCGCCGTCATCAGGATCGGCCGCAGCCTGTTGCGCCCGCCCTCGATCACCGCCTGATGCAGCGGCATCCCGTCACGGCGGTACTGGTTGATCAGGTCGAGCAGCACGATCGCGTTGGTCACCACGATCCCGATCAGCATCAGCAGGCCGATTCCGGCCGCCAGACCCAGCGGCGTGCCCGTCACCAGCAGCAGCCCGATGGCGCCGGTCGCGGCGAAGGGGATCGACACCAGCAGGATCAGCGGCTGGATCAGGCTCCGGAAGGTCGCCACCAGGATCATGAACACCAGCGCGATCGCCGCGAGCCCGGCCAGCGCCAGGTTCCCGAAGGCCTCGGCCTGCTCCTCGCTGGCACCGCCGAGCGCGTAGCTCGCGCCCGCCGGAAGCGTGAGCCCGTCGAGCTTCTCGGTCAGCGAGGCCGTCGCCGTCCCCAGCGAGACCCCGGAGTTCTTGCCGCTCACCGTCGCGGTGCGCTCGCCGTCGGTCCGCGAGACCGAGACCGGCCCGGCGACCTCGTCGACCTCGGCGACGTCGGACAGCTTCACGCCCGGCAGCAGCGCCAGATCGGCGAGGTCCTCAATGGACGAAGGTGGCTCGGCGCCCGACGTGAGCACCACGTCGGCGGTGGTCTGGTCGAAGGAGATCTGCGTGATCGTGCTGCCGCGCATGGCCTGCGCGACCAGCTGCCCGATCGCCGCCTCCGACAGCCCGCGCTGCGCGGCGGCCTCCCGGTCGACGGTCACCTGGATGCGCGGCACCGTCTCGGAGATGCTGCTGGTGACCTCGGTGACGCCCGGCGTCTGCGTCATCGCGTCCTCCACAAGGGACGACGCCTCGGCCAGTACCGCCGGGTCGTCGGCGGTGACCTTGACCTCCAGCGAGTCCCCGCCGAAGCCGCCGGCCTCGCCGATGGCGATCTCGCCGAGTTCCGGCCGCGCGCCGAGGGTCGAGCGCAGTGTCTCCTCGACGGCCTCGGGGTCGCCGTCCTCGGCGAGGGTCAGCGAGTAGCTGACCTTCGTGCCGCCGCCACCGCCGCCGAACAGCGCGGCGAGCCCGCCGCCACCGCCGACGTTCACCTGGTACATCTCGACGTCGTCGATCCCGGCGATGACGCCCTCGACCTCTTTGGCCTTGGCGTCGGCCGACTCCAGGGAGGTCCCCGGCGGCAGGGTCTGGCTGACGCTGACCGTCTTCTGCCCGGCGTCGTCGATGAAGCTGGTCTCCAGCTGCGGTACCAGCGACAGCGTGCCGACCAGGATCAGCAGCGCCACCGCGACCGTCGTCAGCCGGTGCTTCGTGGCGAAGCGCAGGACCGGGACGTAGGCGCGCTGCAGGATGTTGTTGCGCTCCTTGCGTTCGGCGGCCTCCCGGTCGGCGTGCTTCGGCGTCTTCATGAACCAGTACGCCAGCACCGGCACGACCGTCAGCGACACCAGCAGCGAGGCCAGCAGCGCGACGGTGACGGTGAAGGAGAAGGAGCCGAACAGCTGCCCGATCAGTCCGCCGACCAGCGCGATCGGCAGGAACACCGCGACCGTCGTCAGCGTCGAGGCGGTGACCGCGCCCGAGACCTCCTTGACGGCGTTGAGGATCGCCTGCCGCCTCGGCTCGCCGTAGGAGAGATGGCGGCCGATGTTCTCCAGCACCACGATCGAGTCGTCGACGACCCTGCCGATGGCGATGGTCAGACCCCCGAGGGTGAGCAGGTTCAGCGTGTAGTCCTGCGTCCACAGCGCGATCAGCGCGATCAGCACCGAGACCGGGATGGACACCGCGGTGACCAGTGTCGAGCGCACGGAGAACAGGAACACCAGGATCACCAGGACCGCCATGGCCAGACCCAGCAGGCCCTCGGTGGTGGTGTCCTCAATGGACTCGGTGATGGCGGGCGCCTGGTCGGACACGACCGTCAGGGTCGCGTCCGAACCGAGCGCGGCGGCCAGCTCGGGCAGCGCCTCGCGCACGCCCTCGGAGACGTCGACGGCGTTGCCGTCGGGCGTCATCGTGATCGACAGGCCGAGGCTCGGCTGACCGTCGGTGCGGGTCAGCGAGGTCGCCTCGGACGTTTCGAGCGAGACCTTCGCGACCTCCCCGAGCCGGACCGGCTCGGCGGGCCGCTGCGAACCGGTCGCCGAGCCCTGCGGGGGCGCGGCCGGGGTCAGGTACAGGTCCTCCAGGTCCTCGACGGCGTCGTAGGCGGTGCCGACCTGCACGGTCAGCGTGCTGTCGGCGTCGGTGACCGAACCGGTCGGGAAGGGCGTGCCGGCCGCCTGGACGGCAGTGGAGATCGCCGAGGCGTCGAGGCCCGCGGCGGCCATCTTCGCCGGGTCGGGAGTGATGGTCACGACGCGCTCGCGGGCGCCGGAGACGGTGGCCTCCTTGACGCCCTCGACGGCGGCGAGTTCGGGCACGGCGAGCCGTTCGAGCTTCTCGGCGAGGACCTGCTGGTCCTCGGAGGAGGCGACGGCCAGCTGGATGACGGGCAGGTCGTCGGTGCTGCCGACGAGGGATCGCGGCTCGACGTCGTCGGGGAGCCGGACGGAGGCGATGGCCTTGTCGACGTCGGCCTGGGCCTTGTCGATGTCGACGCCGAAGTCGAAGGAGACCAGCAGGCTGGCGCTCGACTCCGCCGAGGTGGAGTTCATCTTGATGACGCCGTCGACGCCCCGCAGGACGTCTTCGAGCGGGATGGTCACCTGCTGTTCGACGACCTCGGGTGCCGCGCCCTGGTAGGGGGCGGTGACCGAGACCATCGGGAAGCTCATCTGGGGCAGCAGCTGCTGCTTGAGGGCCGGGACCGCGAAGGCCCCGAAACCGGCCACCACCAAGGTGATGAGCGCTACGAGGCCGCGGTTGGCCAGGCTCCATCGAGCCAGGAAGGACATGTCGGAGAAACTCCTCAACGCGCCGGGACAGGTGATGCGCGGCGGGGCGCTGATCAAGCGTCGCCGGAGGAGGGGGCGGCGACGTCCTCCCAGGGAACGTTCGCGGGGTACTGCGTTCGCCGTATCCGGGCGCGCCGGTCTACGACCTTCGGGGGCGGACCAGGCCCGTTTCGTAGGCGATGATCACCAGCTGCGCGCGGTCGTGCGCGCCGAGTTTGAGCATGGCCCGGTTGACGTGCGTCTTCGCGGTGGTGCGGCTGATGCCGAGGCCTTCGGCGATCTCGTCGTTGGTGCGCCCGACGGCGACGAGGGCGACGATCTCCAGTTCGCGTTCGGTGAGCACGGCGAGGTCCTCGGGGGCGTGCGGGCGCTCCTCGGCCGGCCCGGCGAGGAAGCGGGCGATGAGGCCTTTCGTCGCCGCCGGGGACAGCAGGGCCTCGCCGGCGGCGACGGTGCGGATCGCGTCGTGGAGTTCGGTGGCGGTGACGCCCTTGCCGATGAAGCCGCTGGCCCCGGCGCGCAGGGCGGCGAAGACGTACTCGTCGATCTCGAAGGTGGTCAAGATGAGGATCCGCACCGCCGACAGGGCCGGGTCGGCGGTGATGCGGGCGGTGGCGGTGAGGCCGTCGGTGCCGGGCATGCGGATGTCCATGAGGACGACGTCGGCGCCCGTGGCGGCGGTGAGCCGGATGGCCTCGTCGCCGTCGGCGGCCTCGCCGACGACCTGGAGGTCGGGGGCGGCGTCGATGAGGACGCGAAAGCCCGTGCGCAGGAGGGCCTGGTCGTCGGCGAGCAGGACGCGGATCACGGTGTCTCCCGGAGGACGGGGAGGACGGCGCGGACGCGGAAGCCGCCTTCGGGGGCGGGGCCGGCGGTGAAGGTGCCGCCGACGGAGAGGGCGCGCTCGCGCATGCCGATGAGGCCGTTGCCGGGGCCGAGGGTGGCGCCGCCGGGGCCGTCGTCGGTGACCTCGACGAGGAGGTGGTCGGGGAGGTAGGCGACGGTGAGGGCGGCCGAGGCGGCGGGTGCGTGTTTGTGCACGTTGGTGAGGGCCTCCTGGGCGATGCGGAACGCGGCGAGGCCGACCTGCGTGGACAGCGGGCGCGGGGTCCCGTCGGTGGTGGCGGTGACGTTCATGCCTGCGGCGGTGAACGCGGTGAGGAGGGTGGGGAGTCCGTCGAGGCCAGGGGAGGGGGCGGTGGGCAGCTCCTCGCCGCTGCCGGGGGTGCGGAGCAGGCCGACGGTGGTGCGCAGTTCGTCGAGGGCTTCGCGGCCGGCGTCGCGGACGTGGCCGAGGGCGGTGCGGGCCTGGGCGGGTGCGGTGCCGAGGACGTGCGCGGCGACCTGGGCCTGGACGTTGATGAGGGCGATGTGGTGGGCGAGGACGTCGTGGAGTTCGCGGGCGATGCGCAGGCGTTCGGCCATGACGCGGCGTTCGGCCTCCTCCTCGCGGGTCGCCTCGGCCTGGCGGGCGCGTTCCTCGATGGCGGCGATGTAGGCGCGGCGGGTGCGGCGGGCGTCGCCGATGCCGGTGGCCATGCCGACGGCGAGGACGGGGCCGAGGATGTCCTCGATGAGGGGGGTGTTCTCCGGCGTGGCGAGGTTGGCGGCGAGGAGGACGGCGGCGACGATCGCGCCGGCCGTCCACGCCGTCTTGCGGGGCCGGCGCACGGCGAGGTTGTAGAGCGCGAATGCGGCCAGCAGGTCGACCGGTGCCCGCCGCCAGCCGTCGACGACGAGGAGGGCGACCAGCAGGACCAGGCAGAAGGCGAGGACCTGCGTCGGCCACCGCCGCCGGAACCAGAACGACCCGGCCATCAGCGCCCCGGCCAGCGGCACCCACCGCGAGGGGTCGGGGAGCTTGCCGAAGTAGGAGACGACCAGCAGGCCCGCGTAGAGGCCCAGCACGACCGCTCCGTCGGCGAGCCGCGGGTGGCGGTGCGCGAAGGAGCGGACGTGCTGGGCGGGGGTCACGGCGGATACGGTACGTGATCGGCCCCTACTCGCCCACGTCCTGCGGGTACCACCGCAGCTCGACGCCGTTGCCGTCCGGGTCGCGGACGTAGACCGAGGTCGCCGACCCGCGGGCGCCGAAGCGCTCGACGGGCCCCTCGGTGACGTCGAAGGTGCCCGAGGCGATGACCTCGTCCCAGTCGAGGGGATCGACCACGAGGCAGATGTGGTCGACGTTCGACTCGCCGCGCTCGCGGCTGACGAGGTCGATGATGGTCTCGGGGGTGATGCGCACGGAGGGGAAGGGGACCTTGCCGGCCCGCCACTCCTCGACGCGGACGGGGGCGAGGCCGAGGGTGCCGCAGTAGAAGTCGAGGGAACGCTCGACGTCGCCGCAGTTGAGGACGAGGTGGTCGAATGCCTTGACGCGCATGGTGGTCTCCGGTCTCTTAGTTTTCCAGGGCGAGGGCTTCGCGCACCCAGGCGGTGAATCGTTCGGTGTCGACGTCGGCGAGGGCGCGCACCTTGAGCGAGCCCATGCCGCGCGGGTTGACGTCGAGGGCGGCGCCGGGGGCGGCGAGTTCGCCGCCGCGCCAGAAGCCGAGGGCGACGTGGTTCTTGTAGGCCTTGATGAAGCACACGGGCGTCTGCCCGGGCTTGGCGCCGAGGCTCCAGACGGGGTGGCCGTGCCACACGGCGCCGGTGCCCTCGGGCATGGCGGCGTCGATGGCGCCGCGCAGTTCGGCGGCGACGGCCGCGGTCTCGCCGTCGAGTCCGGCGATGTATTCGGTGACGGTCACTGTTCCTCAGTCCTTCGCCTGGTCGGTGGGGGTGATGTCGTCAACTCTCGTCGCCGCGCGAAACATCATCAAGCCGTCTTCGGGCTACCATCGTTGCCTCAGAGTCAACGATGGGCGGCGGCATGCTGGAGCGGCAGGAGACCGAGACCTTCCTGGTCTTGTCCGAGGAGCTGCACTTCGGCCGCACGGCCGAGCGCCTGCGGCTGACCACCGGGCAGGTCAGCAAGACGATCAAGAAGCTGGAGCGGCGGGTCGGCGCGCCCCTGTTCGAGCGCACCAGCCGGGTGGTGCGGCCGACGGCGATCGGGCGGCGCCTCGCCGAGGACCTGGCACCGCTGGCCGCGGCGATGGACGAGGCGGTGCGCCGGGCCGTCGACGCGGGGCGCGGCGTCACCGGTGAGCTGACGGTCGCCTTCATCGGCGAGGGGCCCGGTGAGGTGGTGCTCAAGGCCGTCGCGCTGTTCACCGCGCGGCATCCCGACTGCGAGGTGCGCGTGCGGGAGGCGTCGCTGCTGCGGACCCGCGCGAGCCTGCTCGACGGGAGCGTCGACGTGCTGTTCGCCTCCTTCCCCTTCGACGGCATGGCCAACGGGCCGGCCCTGCTCGCCGAGAAGCGCGTCCTCGCGGTGCCGGCCGGGCACCGGCTGGCCGACGAGGAGTCGGTGTCACTGGAGGTCCTCGGCGACCACCCGGTCATCCAGTACCCGGAGGCGACCTCGGAGGCGTTCAAGGCCGACCGGACGCCGCGTTTCACGCCGTCGGGGCGGCCGGTGCCGCAGGGGCCGACGGCCGAGAGCTTCTCGGAGATCCTGACGCTGGTGGCGCTCGGCAAGGGCGTGTGCCCGGTCGGGGAGGACACCGAGCGGCACTACCCGCGTCCCGGGCTGGCCTACGTGCCGATCCGCGACGCGCCGCCGATCCAGCGGGGGCCGGTGTGGCTGGAGTCGAACACGACCGAGCGGGTGAAGGCCTTCGTGCGCGCGGCCCGGGACGCCGCAGAAGGAGCGTGAGGGCTTCGAATCCTTACCGGACAGTGGAAATAGTCGCCCTCGGAGGGGGACGCAACGTCGTCGCCGCCGTTACCATCTGTCCAAACTGGATGGAGGCTCGCCGATGAGTGACGCACGTGCACTGCTGGAGGAGTACGTCTCGGCCGGGAAGGCGCTGCAACTGGCCACTGTGGACGAAACGGGCGCACCGGTGGTGTGCAACCTGTGGTTCGCCAGTGCCTTCGGGCCCGACCGGCTGTGGTTCATCTCCCGGCCGAACCGGGCGCACTGCGTCAACCTGCGCGCCGACGAGCGCGTGGCCGGCGCGATCCTCGCCATCGAGCTCGAAGACCTGGGCCAGCCGGTGCGCGGCGTCCAGTTCGTCGGCACCGCGCGGGAACTGGCCGTCACCGGCATCGACGATGACATCGCCGCCTATGTCGGCCGCCATCCCAGCGCCGCCAACGCGATCGCGCCCGCGCGACTGGCCTCGGGGGAGAGCCACCACCGCGTCTACCGGATCGACGTGACCGGCTGGGTCCTCTACGACGAGGTCAACTTCAAGGGCCAGCCGCGCCAGGACGTCGCCGTCTCGTGAACTCGACCGGGGCGAGCGGGAGCTGGAACCCGCTCGCCCCGGAGTCTCCACGCGGGCGCGGACTCTAGCCCGCGGTCGCCGCGGTGTACCGGGCGGTCACGTCCTGCCAGTTCACGACGTCCCACATCGCCTTGACGAAGTCGGGGCGCACGTTCTTGTACTGCAGGTAGTAGGCGTGCTCCCAGGCGTCGAAGGCCAGCAGCGGCACCGATCCCTGCGCCACGTTGCCGTGGTGGTCGTAGACCTGCTCGACGATCAGGCGCTTCGACAGGGGCTCGAAGGACAGTACGCCCCACCCCGAACCCTGCACCAGGGTCGTGGCGGCCGAGAGCTGGCCGTGGAAGGCGTCGAAGGAGCCGAAGTGCTCGTCGATGGCCTCGGCCAGCACGCCCTCGGGGCGGTCGCCGCCCTCGGGGCTCATGTTCTGCCAGTACAGCGAGTGCAGGACGTGGCCGGAGAGGTTGAAGGCCAGGGTCTTCTCAAGGCCGACGATGGAGGTGAAGTCGCCCTTGTCGCGCGCCTCGGCGATGCGCTCCTGGGTGTCGTTGGCGCCCTTGACGTAGGCGGCGTGGTGCTTGTCGTGGTGCAGTTCCAGGATGTGGCCGTTGATGTGCGGCTCAAGCGCGGCGTAGTCGTACGGCAGGTCGGGGAGGGTGTAGATCTCCATCTGCGTGGCGCTCCTTAGTGGTCGGACGTTCTATTGCAGGTCCTGCACTATTGCAAGTTACTGGCAATAAGAACGCGCGGCGCGGTAAGGGTCGCCTTCGATCAGGTGATATGAATCTCGCGCGGGGTGAACGGGCAGGTCAGGGCGAGGTCCGGGCCCCGACCGTGCGGCGCTACAGCGTGTCGACGCCGAACAGCGCCCGGCGCATCTTCGCCGCCGCCTTCTCCATGTCGATCAGGGTCTGGATCGTCAGGATGATGTCGTCGGTGACCCCGAGCCTGCGCGCCGCCCGCGTGACCTTGCGCTGCACGCCGATGTCATAAGTACCGTCCACAGTGCACATCTGGATCGCGTGGTAGATCAGGTGCGGCGCCGCCGCCCACGTCGGCACGTCGGTGGCGATGTCGCGCACCAGCGACACGATGTCGGCCGAGCGGTGATCGAAGTCCAGGTACTGATCGATCACCTCGTCCGGCGCCCCGAACCTGCGCTGGTGCTTGATGAGCCAGTCGAGCTGCGCGTTGCCGACCTCCTCGTCCCCTCCGGCGATGGCCAGTAGTACGAACCCGTAGTGCAGCATCGCGGTGGCGGTCGCCGCCGCGATCCCGTACTCGGCCCGCGTGTGCTCACTGACCTTCAACATCGCCTCGCCCTGCATAGATCGACCTCCCCGGCTCGTGATTCTCGGACCGGTACATGAGACACCACTGTGCGTCGCCGAACCCGCAGGCGGCCAGTCCCGCACCGAAAATAGGTCTTTGGTCCCGCCCGGACGCAGCTATGGTGTCGCGATGCAGGAACGACCGGCCGACCTCGGCGAGCGCGAACTCGCCGCGGCCCTCACCGAGCACTGGGACCTGGCCGACACGACGCTGACCTACGCGCCCGTCGGCTTCGGCGGCTACCACTGGACCGCGCCGGGACACTTCGTCACGGCCAACGACCTCGCGCACACCGACTACGAGACCCTGCGCGCGGCGATGGACACCGCCATGGCGCTCGCGGACCTCGGCTTCGCCGTGGCACCTCTATCCACTAAGGACGGTAACAGCGCGGTGCGACTCCGTGACCGCTACGCCCTGACGCTCTTCCCCTTCGTGGAGGCCGAGTCGGGGCGCTTCTCCGACGTGCCCACACCCGCCCAGCGCGCCGACATGGCCGCCGTCCTGGCGCGACTCCACAACGCCACCCCCGACGTCGCGGCCCCGCCCCGCCACGACCCTGCCCTCGCCGACCGCGCGCACCTCGACGCCGCCCTCGGCGACCTCGCACGCCCCTGGGAGACCGGACCGTACGGAGAGAAGACCCGCGCGCTGCTGGCCGCGCACGAGAGCGAGATCCGCGAAGCGCTGGCCGCATTCGACGCGATCGCCGGCCGGATCGCCTCGGGCGCGACCGATCTCGTCATCACGCACGGCGAACCGCACCGCGGGAACGTCCTCACCGCCGCCGGCCGCCTGCTGCTCATCGACTGGGACACCGCGCGCCTCGCGCCGCCCGAACGCGACCTGTGGATGGGTCTCGCCGACGACGCCGAGGCTCGCGCGCGGTACACGCGGGACACGGGCCACGAGGTCTCCGAGGAGCTGGTCGCCTTCTACGAGCGGCGCTGGGCGCTGGACGACATAGCCGCCTACTCGCACCAGTTCCGCCAGGCGCACGAGCACTCCGCCGACGTCGAACAGTCCTGGGAAGGGCTGGTCTGGTGGCTGGGGAAGATCACCGGCGTTTAGGCACATCGGGAGCCGCGCACACCGGGTACGCCGCCGGCCGCGCGGTGAGGGATTCGCCCAATGGAACGCTCGAAAACGTATTCCTTTCGCATCTACGGTGGTTTATGTGCAATGGCGGAAATAGTCTTATTCAGCTCGTATCTCCGTGTTGTGACGGCCCGAGCGGCAGCCCGGCCGGGATCGGCGTGTCGTCCGATCGGATGAACGCCGCGTCGCCCCCGGCCCCGACGCCGTCGGCCGTCCCGGGCGCCAGCCTTGGGGCATGAACCGAGGACATTCGCGTCGTGCCCTGCTCACGGCCGCGCTGGCCGTACCGTTGCTCGTGGCGTGCGGTGACCCCGCGGTGGCACCGCCGTCGCCGGCGGGCTCCTCTGCGCCGGCCGAGCCGTCCCCGACGCCGAAGGAAGCCGATCCGATGTCGAACGCCGACCTGCTCACCGCCGCCCGCGACGGCGACCTCTCCGCGCTGACCTCGGCCATCGCCGACGGCGCCGAGCTGGAGACCCGCGACGGCCGCGAGCGCACCCCGCTCCTGCTGGCGGCCACGCACGACCACGTCGACGTGGCCGCCGCGCTGGTCGCCGCCGGCGCCGATGTGGACGCCCTCGACGACCGCCACGACACGCCGTGGCTGGTCACCGGCGTCACCGGCAGCGTGCGGATGATGCGCGCGCTGCTCCCGGCCGAGCCGGATCTGACGATCCGCAACCGCTTCGGCGGGATCGCGCTGATCCCGGCCTGCGAGCGCGGGCATGTCGACTACGTCCGCGAGGTCCTCAAGACGGGCATCAAGGTGGACCACGTCAACGACCTGGGCTGGACGGGCCTGCTGGAGGCGATCGTCTACGGCGACGGCGGCCGGCAGTACCAGGAGATCGTGGGTCTGCTCATCGACGCCGGGGCCGACGTGAACCTCGCCGACTCCAACGGTGTCACGCCGCTGTCGCACGCCCGCGAGCGCGGGCAGGACACGATCGCGGCGCTGCTGCGTCAGGCCGGCGGGCGCTGACCCCACAGGGTGTGCACGGGCACGCCGAGCTCGGCGAACATGCGCCGCAGCAGGGGCAGGGACACGCCGACGACGTTGCCGTGGTCGCCCTCGATGCGCTCGACGAACGGTGCGGCGTGGCCGTCGATGGTGAACGCGCCGGCCACGTGCAGCGGCTCGCCGGTGGCGACGTAGGCGGCCAGTTCCTCGTCGGAGATCTTCGCGAAGTGCACGGTCGTCGAGCCGACTTCGAGCAGCCGGCGGCCGCTCGCGGTGTCGATGAGGCAGTGCCCGGTGTGCAGGACGCCCGAGCGGCCCCGCATGGACTTCCAGCGCGCGACGGCCTCCTCGGCCGTGCCGGGCTTCCCGCACGGGCGGCCGTCGAGTTCGAGCAGCGAGTCGCAGCCGAGGACGTAGGCGGGTCCCTCGACGCGGGCGGCGACGTCGACGGCCTTCATGCGGGCCAGTTCGGCCGTCAGCGCGGCGACGTCGGCGGCGGTCACGCCCTCCTCGTCGACGCCCGAGACGATCACCTCGGGCGTGAGCCCGGCGGCCTTCAGCAGCCCCAGGCGGGCCGGTGAGGCCGAGCCGAGGATGAAGCGGGCGGTCACCGGGGCAGTCCGCTCGCGCGCCAGGACCGGACCGCGCCCAGGCGCAGGCCCGGGTCGGTCCAGGGTCGTGCCGGGGGTGGGGGCGGGGCCTGGCCGGCGCGCGACCGCGCGGCGAGCACGACGTAGAGTGCCGCCAGCTCCTCGGGCGTGACCTCGCCCCTCACCACCTGCATGTTCACTCCCTACCAGGGTTTGCCGTCGTGATCGAACTCCCGGTAGACCCGGTCCCAGAAGCCGTCGCGCACCCAGATGCGCGCCTCGGGAAGATCACGCAGCGAGTATCCCAGGGTCTTCTCGGCCTCGACGAGCAACTCCTTGTCGATGACCGTCGGCAGGGTCGGTCCGGGCAGGAGATCCCTTATGTTGTCCTGCCCCCGGGTGAGGATCCACTTGTGGGCGACGTACTCGCCGGTCTCCTCGATCGCCGCGCGGTCGGCGGCCTCCTTGGTGGTGAGCTTGGGTTTGGCGCGCTCCAGGTTGTCCCAGGCGTCGGCGGCGCTCATGGTGACCGCCACCGAGTGGCGGGCGCCGAACACCGAGGCGGGCGAGGGAGGACCGAGCACCGGCTCGGGGACGACCTCCTCGCCCGGTTGTGGGGCCGCGGCCACGCGGGCCGCACCGGCGGCCGCCGTCCCGATCTTCGTGAAGTAGGCGCGGCAGAAGTCGGCGGGGAGGATCTCAACGGTGTCGGCCTCCCACACCAGGCGTTCGGCCTGGTTGGTGCCGTAGGGAGGTTCGACGCCCCACAGGTGCACGCGCACGCCGTAGGCCTGGGCGATCTCGACGGCGGGGACCATGTCCTCGTCGCCGGCGAGCAGGATCGCCTCGTTGATGGCGCGGTGGCGGGCCAGCTGCTCGAGGTCGGCGCGGATCATCGCGTCGACCCCCTTCTGCTGGCCGCGGGAGTTCAGGTTGCCCAGGCGGACTTTCACGAAGTCCATTTGCGCGATGACGCGCTGGTCGACGGTGGGAACACGGTCGCGCGCGGCGTCGAACCAGTAGACGCGCAGCAACTCACCGTCCATGAGGCGCTCGGCGGCGCGGGCTATTAAAGTGCCGATCAGTTTCTCGGCATCCACTTTGTATTCGCGACGGGACGTGGCCCCGAGCAGCACTTCGGCGGCGGCGGCGTACAGATAGCCCACATCAATCAAGATCGAATAACGGCGACTGGCCTTGCTTCCGCAGTCATGGTCGAGTCGGGACATGAGCGGCTCCAATATTTCGCAACAAGTGGTAAATGGTTCCTGTCGAAACGCTACCGGAGCACGCGGGCGAGATGAGCCACTGACACGGGTGGGCTGGGAGGGGCGACCGCAGTGCGTGCGGTCGCGAGCGGGCGACGGTGGGAGTGGTCGGGAACGGGGTGTGCGGGGAGGGGGTGGCGGCGGGTGGGCGGGGGAGCGGTTGGGGCGGGCGCGCCCGCGGACATTGGACGAGCGGGGCGAGCGCGGCGAAGGCACGTGGTACCCGGCCGAGGTCGTGCGCGTGCGTCGCCCACGCGATCTCCGTCCAGCCGCAGGCCGGTGCGGCGAGCGCCCTCGCGGACGTTTGAGCGCGCGCCGGGGTGACGGGCAGGGGTGGGACCAGGGGTGGGACAGGCCAGTGGCGGGGGCCCACACGATGGCGGAGCCGGGCCGGGCCGGGCTCGTGGCCGCCGCGCACCAATGGTCGCCAGCGCATCCGCCGTGCGGCGCGCACCAGGACGGCTGCGCTCGCTCACGCTTTGGGGCGAGGGCGTGGGGGTCCGTTCACATGGCTGTCGCGCCGGCCGCCCTGCCAGTTCGACGGAGCACGCGGTGGCGAGGCGAGATGAAAGGCGAGGCCGAAGGGAGACGCGGCCGCGGCCGCAGGTGTGATGGCTGGGACTGGGCGGCCGATGCAAACGCGCATCGCGCAGCCTCTGTGCAGTCCGCCCGCCAGTACGGCGAGCGCACGCAGACGCGAGGGCGAGGGCGAGGCGGTGGAGTTGGGCGGCGCCCGAGCGGCCGCACGACGGCCAAGTCGAGATCGTGCGAGCCTCCCGCCGCTACAGCGAGTGCAGGCGCTGGGTTGAGACACGTGGTGTGCGGCGAGGCGACGGTAAGTGCGGCGGCGGGGTGGCGTGGAGCTGCGGTGGGGCGACGAGGTGAACGGCGAGTGCGAGGGGGGAGGCGGCCGACCTGCGGACCGGTGAACCGACCGCAGGTGTGATCGCTTGGCCCGGGCGGTCAATGCATCACGCAGCCTTTGTGCAGTCCGCCCGCCAGTACAGCGAGCGCATGCGTTGCCTCTGAGGCGGGGCGAGGGCGGCGGGGTGGCGCAGAGCCGCAGCGCCGTCGGAGGCGAACTGCGAGGGCAAAGAGGGCGGTGGCCGCACATGCTGGCTGGGCCGAGCCCGAACTCGAGCGCGCTGCCGCTCGCGCGATCGTTGGACCGGCCACTCGCTGAATCGGTCGTGGACGCGTCGGTGCTCAGACGGCGCGGAGGGCGGTGGCCGTGCGCACGATGGCTGGTCCGAACCTCAATCCGAACCGGAGAGCGTCGCCGCTCACGCGGTCGTCGAGCCGGCCGTCCGCCGGTGCGGCGGCGACGGCCGCGCTGACACTCGTGGGTGCGGGGTGCGGGGTGCGGGGTGCGGGGTGCGGGGTGCGGGGTGCGGGGTGCGGGGTGCGGGGTGCGGGGTGCGGGGTGCGGGGTGCGGGGTGGCAGAGCCGCGAAACCCAGAGCAGTGGAGCGAAGCGAGACGGGGCGAGTCAACGCGGAGCGTCGCTAGCGCCCGAGCCGCCGGACGCCGTCACCAGCCCGCCGTCACCAGCCCGCACCCTGCGCGCCCCCGCTCGCGAGCCACCACCGAAGCGCCCCACGCCTTCCACAGCACCCTCACCCCGCGCAGAGCCCCGCACCCCGCACCCCACCCACGCCGAACCGCCCCGCCCTGACCCCGCGCCCCGCCAACTCTGCCGCGTACGGCGCGGGGCCGCCAAAGCCGTCCCCCACCCCCCACGTCCGTCCCCCCACGTCCGTCTCCCCACGTCCGTCCCCCCACGAGACGGCGGAGGGGGCCACCGCGCCCAGCGGCAAGCGTGCGAAGCGCGCCCGCGGCGCAGCCGCCAACGAGCCAGCCGCCAACGAGCCAGCCGCCAACGAGCCAGCCGCCAACGAGCCAGCCGCCAACGAGCCCGCCACCAACGAGCCAGCCGCCAACGAGCCCGCCACCAACTAACCAGCCGCAACTACAACGGAATGTTTCCGTGCTTCTTCGGCGGCAGCGTCTCGCGCTTCGTCCTCAGCGCCCGCAGTCCCCGCACGATGTGCGCCCGCGTCGCCGAGGGCTCCACCACCGCGTCGACGTACCCGCGCTCGGCCGCCAGGTACGGGTTGCACAGGGCGTCTTCGTACTCGGTGATCAGCTCCGCTCGGCGGGCGTCGACGTCGTCGGCTTCGGCGAGTTCGCGGCGGTAGACGATGTTCACCGCGCCTTGGGCCCCCATGACGGCGATCTGTGCCGTCGGCCAGGCGAGGTTGAGGTCGGCGCCGAGGTGTTTGGAGCCCATGACGTCGTAGGCGCCGCCGTAGGCCTTGCGGGTGATGACGGTGACTTTGGGGACGGTGGCCTCGGCGTAGGCGTAGATGAGTTTCGCGCCGCGCCGGATGATGCCGTTCCACTCCTGGTCGGTGCCGGGGAGGAAGCCGGGGACGTCGACGAAGGTGAGCACGGGGATGTTGAAGGCGTCGCAGGTCCGCACGAAGCGGGCGGCCTTCTCGGAGGCGTCGATGTCGAGGCACCCGGCGAAGTGCATGGGCTGGTTGGCCACGACGCCGACCGAGCGCCCGTCGACGCGGCCGAAGCCGACGATGATGTTCTGCGCGAACAGCGGCTGCACTTCGCAGAACTCGCCGTCGTCGAGGACGGTCTCGATGACGGTGTGCATGTCGTAGGGCTGGTTGGCGGAGTCGGGGATGAGCGTGTCGAGCGCGAGGTCCTCGTCCGACCGCTCCAGCGTCGCGGAGGCGTCGAAGGCGGGGGCCTCGTCGAAGTTGTTGCTCGGCAGGAAGCTCAGCAGCTGCTTGACGTAGTCGACGGCGTCGTCCTCGTCGGCGGCGAGGTGGTGGGCGTTGCCGGAGGTCGCGTTGTGGGTGCGCGCGCCGCCGAGATCCTCCATGCCGACGTCCTCGCCGGTGACGGTCTTGATCACGTCGGGCCCGGTGATGAACATGTGCGAGGTCTTGTCGACCATCACGGTGAAGTCGGTGACGGCGGGGGAGTACACGGCGCCGCCGGCGCAGGGGCCCATGATCAGCGAGATCTGCGGGATGACGCCCGAGGCGCGCACGTTGCGGAAGAAGATCTCCCCGTACAGCCCGAGGGAGACCACGCCTTCCTGGATGCGGGCGCCGCCGGAGTCGTTGATGCCGATGATGGGGCAGCCGGTCTTGACGGCGAGGTCCATGACCTTGACGATCTTCTCGCCGAAGACCTGCCCGAGGGACCCGCCGAAGACGGTGAAGTCCTGCGCGAACACGCACACCTGGCGGCCGTCGATGGTCCCGTAGCCGGTGACGACGCCGTCGCCGTAGGGCCGGTTGGCCTCCATGCCGAAGTTCGTCGACCGGTGGCGGGCGAGCTCGTCGAGTTCGACGAAGGAGCCTTCGTCGAGGAGCATCGCGATGCGCTCGCGGGCGGTCTTCTTGCCGCGCGCGTGCTGCTTCTCGACCGCGCGTGCGCTGCCGGCGTGCGTGGCCGCGTCGAGGCGGGATCGCAGGTCGGCGAGTTTGCCCGCCGTGGTGTGCGTGTCGATCTTCGGCTGCTCGGTCACGCACGCGATCGTACTGTCACCGACCGATGCCGTATGCGGCGAGTCGTGTCCGCAGGAGGCGCGCGGGCTCACCGAAACGCATCGGCGCGTAGTGCTCGCCGAGGGTGTGGCGGGCGCCGTCGCGGGTCTCGAAGGTCAGCCGCAGCGGCTTGTCGTTCTCGACGTGTGCCGAGGTCCAGTGGGCGTAGGGGAGCCAGAGGGTCTCGTGACGGGTGTAGGTGAGCGGGCTGTTGCGGCCGACGAGTTCGCGCAGCCGCTGGTAGGGGCGGCCGGTCTCGGAGAGCCCTTTCGGGGGCTGGCGGCCCTCGAAGGGGATGAGCAGCAGGCCGTGCACGGTGACGGCCATGTCCCAGTCGGTGTCGCGGTAGGTGACGTCGGCGGCGAGGTCGTCGAAGCCGCCGGTGGGCGTCGGGTCGGTGACCGGCTCGCCGACGGCCGCCGACAGGCGCACGCCCTGCCGCATCAGTCGCAGCGCGCCGCCCCAGTGGTGGGCGTAGTAGAGCGCGTCGGAGTCGTAGGCGGCGCTCAGCACGATCGCGGCGAGCCCGTGCGAGGGGAACAGCGGCCCGGCGAGCTTGGCCAGCAGCGCCTCCCCGCGGCCGCGTTCGTAGTTCCACAGGACCGACGTCAGCGTCGGCGGGTTCACGCCGGTCTCGTTGGCGAGGAAGCGGTAGGCGTCCTCGGCGATCTCGCGCTGCACGGCCGCGTAGGAGCGGGTCGTGAACGCCGCCCATTCCACGCGCTCGCGGCCGTCGAGGTCGACGACCAGCCCGTCGCAGGCCTCCCACAGCGTTGCGGGCAGCAGGTCACGGGCCTCGCCCTCGTCGTCGACCGTCCCCTCGGCGGGAAGTCCGTCGAGGGCCTTGAGCCGGACCCCGAGGTGCGGGTGGGTGTCGAAGACGCCGGGCGGCTCGATCGGCAGGCCGGTCTCCAGCCGCGCCACGAACTCGCGGCGGTGGTCCCACATCTCCTGGAAGCCGGTGAGCACGCCCTTGGGGACGAGCCCGTGCGGCAGACCGTGGGAGACGTAGGCGCCCAGGTAGAAGTCCCAGCCCGCGCCGACGACCCGCAGCGCCCGCAGCGCCGCGCGCATCGCGTCGGCGCCCGCGATCCCCGCCGCCGCCCGGTCGGCCTCCAGCTCCTGCCGCCGCGACACCGCCGTCGCCACCAGCCCGAACACCACCGCGTACGGCACCAGCGGCCACGCCAGCGGGTTCCACCACTGTCGGCGCAGGCGCTCGCCGACCCGGCCGATCGCCAGCTGCGCGCGGTGGGTCACCGGCCCCAGCCGCGTGTGATGCCCGACGTAGTGCCCGCACTCGTGCGCCACGATCGCCCGCAGCTCCCCGCGCGGCAGCGCCGACAGGAACGGCAGCCCGATCATCAGGTGCCTCGTTCCCGGCAGCAACCCCAGCAGCCCGCCGACCTCGCACACCCAGGCGTTGACGTCCTCGTCGAGGTGGATCTCGTCGGGCGGCCGCGTCCCCGCCAGCCGGGCGGTCTCCTCGACGAACTCCCACAGCTCCGGCGCCTCCCCGCGTCCCAGCGGCCGCCCGCCCGGCTCGAAGGGCACCTTCCGCAGCGAGGCCAGCAGCCCGCCGAGCACCCCGAAGGCGACGACCCCGCACCCCACCGTCACCGGCAGCGAGAGCACCACCCCGAACGAGCGCACCGCCCACAACGCGAGCAGGCCGATGCCCACCGCCCAGGCCAGGGCGTAGACGTAGAACCCGGCGAGTAAACCGAGCGCGATCGCGGCCCTGACGGCCGTCCCCCGTGACATCCAACGACGCTAAACCCTGCCGGGGTGTTCCCGCACTCGGCGAAACGGGGGGTGATGAGATAGCCCCATGCCGACACCCGGACGCGAACCCCTCGACGAGACCACCCTGCGCGCCGCCGTCCTGTCCGGCGGCATGTGGACCGGCCTGCGCGTCCTGGCCGAGACCGGCTCCACCAACGCCGACCTCGCCGACCTCGCCCGCGAAGGCGCCGCCGAGGGCATGGTCGTCACCGCCGACCGGCAGGCCGCCGGCCGCGGCAGGCTCGGCCGGGGCTGGACGTCCCCGTCGGGCGCGGGCATCGCCGTCAGCGTCCTGCTGCGCCCGACCGTGCCGACGTTCCGCTTCGGGTGGCTGCCGCTGCTGGCCGGCGTCGCCCTCGTCGACACCGTCCGCGAGGTCGCCGGGGCCGAGGCCTGGCTCAAGTGGCCCAACGACCTCCTCGCCGGCCCCGAACGCCGCAAGAGCGCCGGCATCCTCGCCGAGTTCGTCCCCGACAGCCGCCAGCCCCCCGCCGTGGTCCTCGGCGTCGGCCTCAACGTGTCGCTGACCGCCGCCGAACTGCCCCGCGCCGACGCGAGCTCCCTCGCCCTGGCCGGCGCGCGCAACACCGACCGCGCCGAGATCCTCGCCGGACTCCTCGCGCGCCTCGAAGACCGCTACCGCGCCTGGACCGCCGCCGACGGCGACCCCGAGGCGTGCGGACTGGCCCCCGACTACCGCGCCGCCTGCGCCACCCTGGGCGCCGATGTCCGCGCCGAACTCCCCGACGGCGGCGAACTCCTCGGCCGCGCCACGACCGTCGACGCCGACGGGCGCCTCGTCATCGACCACCCCGCAGGGCCCACCGCCGTCGCCGCGGCGGACGTCGTCCACCTCCGCCCCACAGTGGACAGGTAACGACTGTGTATCGGCTGCAACGATTACCACCGGATTATCGTGATCCTTTTTGGAATGTTCCTAGACCCGAGTTGCGACCCCGGCGGGTAGTACGGTTGGCTCCCGGGCATACGGGGAGGTGCCGTGGCGGAAGAGTGGAACGGTCAGCGTTCACTGCAGACGATCGGCCTGGCGGCCGAGGAGGAGCGCGCCTACCGCGCCCTGATGAACCTCGGGCGCACCGACGCCGCGACCCTCGCCACCGTCCTCGACATCGACGACGGTGAGGCCGGCGCCCTCCTGCTGACCCTCACCGACCGCGGCCTGGCGCGCATGCACGCCGACGACGCCTTCACCGCCGTCCCTCCCGACGCCGCTCTCGGCGGCCTGCTCGCCGACCGCTTCGAAGCGCTTCGACACGGCTACGACGCCCTCCACGGCCTCGTCAGCGCCTACCGCGACGCCCAGCGCCGCTTCGGCGGCGACGAAGCCGAGACCATCACCGGCGAAGTCGCCCTGCGCTCCCGCATAGACCAGATGCAGCGCCGCTCGATGCGCCAGATGCGCGCCTTCATCCGCACCCCCCGCGTCACCGCCCGCTCCGACCTCACCATCCACGACGAGGCGCTCGCCCGCGGCGTCCGCTACCGCATGGTCTACGAGAAGGCCATGCTCGACCTCCCCGGCCAGGTCGACCGCATCCGCGACCTCACCGCCAGAGGCGAGGAGGTCCGCTTCGCCGCCGCCGTCCCCCTGAAGATCATCATCGCCGACGACGACGCCGCCATCATCGCCGAACCCGGCACCCAGCCCGTCGCCCTGGCCACCGAGCACCCCGCCCTCGTCGCGCTCGCCGCCGCCCTCTTCGAGCAGGTCTGGTCCGACGCCGTCCCCGCGCCCCAGTCGGACGAGGGCGCGCCCTTCAGCTCCGAGGAGGACCGCATGCTGCTCTCCCTGCTGCTGGCCGGCCTCACCGACCAGACGATCGCCGCCCGCCTCGGCGTCGGGCTGCGCACCGTCCAGCGCCGCGTTCGCGACCTCATGGACGTCGCCGGCGTCGACACCCGCATCCAGCTGGGCTGGCAGGCCGCCCGCCGCGGGTGGGTTTAGGGCGGATTCACCCGGACGCTCGACACTCGCTCCCACGCTCGCGGTTCGGCTTGAGGGCCTGGTTTCGGCACGGTACGTTGCCAAGCATGGGCTTCCCGAACAACCTTCTCCAGGACGACGAGGAACTGATCCTCCACACGCATCCGCATTGGAAAGAACTGTTCATGCCGATCGTGTGGTTCGTGGTGATCGCGGCGTTCGGGACGGTGGGGTTGCTCGCGCTGCCCGACTCCTGGGGTGCCGTCGGGCAGGCCGTGGGCTGGGGTCTGATCGCCGTGCTGATGCTCTGGCTGGTCGTCACGCCCTACGTCACCTGGGCCACCACCCATTACGTCTTCACGACCCACCGCGTCCTGCTGCGCACGGGCGTGGTCACCCGCCGGGGCCGCGACATCCCGCTGGGCCGCATCAACGATGTCTCCTTCGAGCAGGGCGTCATCGAGCGCATGTTCCGCTTCGGGACGCTGGTGGTGGAGTCGGCCGGTGAGCGCGGGCAGCAGGTGCTCAAGGACATGCCGCAGGTGGAGAACGCGCAGTCGACGCTGTACCGCCTGGTGGAGGAGGACCACGACCGGCGCATGGGCGCCGGCGACGACGAGCCGCCGCTGGCCACGCAGCCGCCGATGCGCGGCTGAGACGGACGATCACCGAACGCGTCGCGGGTTCCCGCGGCGCGTTTCGCCGTGCGGCCGCGGAACACGCGGCATTTCGGCGGCGGCGAGTGAGATGCGCTGATCGTGCCGAGGGCTGCCGCCGGGCCGCAAGATCTTTATTTTGATCCACTTGACGTGCGCGAACACCTGTTCCGTATGCGGTCGGCTATGCGGTCCGATGTAGACGATGATCTTAGGCTTCCGCTCGTCCTTTCCGTCCATAGGACAGCTCACTCAAGGAGAACCAATGAAGCTGCTCAGCCGTGTCGGCGACGCCCTGGTCGCCCGTCTGGCCCCGAAGGCCACCGCCGAGGCCGCGCCTTGCGAGGTCCGCCGCAGCAAGTGCGTCGGTGCCACCCTGTACTACTGCTACTACGACAACTGCAACGGCGGCCGCCTGCTCGGCTGCTACAGCCAGGGCCCGCAGTGCGCGTAACACCGCACTCGTGACACGGCGCCGTCGGAGCTCTCCGGCGGCGTTTTTCTATGCCCCGGTGCCCTCGCGCATGCCGAACCATCCGCGAAAGCGCGTACGGAGCACCTGCCGGCCGCTCTCGACGTTGGTGAGCGATCCCGCCAGCGTCAGGGTCCCCAGACCCGGCCGGGCCCGCGAAGGGCCGCGGTCGACGATCTCGACGCTGCCGGCGAGCTCGTCACCGGCGTAGACGGGGGCGGGCCAGCGCAGCTCCTCGACGCCGGGGGAGGCGTCGGCGGCGGCGTGGACGAGGACGTTGTCGACGTATGCGCGCATGAAGATCGAGGCGGTGAACCAGCCGCTGGCCGTCACCGCGCCGAAGGGCCCGTCCGCGGCCAGTTCGGCGTCGAGGTGGTACCACTGCGGGTCGAAGCGTTCGGCGAAGGCGAGCATGTCCTCTTCGGAGACCACGGTGATGCCGAGGTCGAAGACGCGGCCCGGGTGCAGGTCCTCGTAGTACCAGAGCGGCTCGTTGCCCGACAGCGGCGGCATGCCGGGACGTTATCGCAGGCGCTGGGAGCTGGACGTGTCGGTCTGCGCGTCGGCGAGGATGTCGGCGAAGGCGTCGTCGACGGCCTCGGCGGCCTCGGGCGTGACCGGCCCGCCGGGGGCGACCATGGTCGCGCCGGCCGGAGCGGGCGAGACGGGGGTGGGGTCTTCGAGGACGGCGGCGTTGGGGCCGCTCTTGGTGGCGCCGAACACGAAGGTGCGGTAGGCCCAGAAGCGGAAGATGGTGCCGATGCCGAGCGCGCCGAGCTTGAAGATGTTGTAGGCCAGGACGTCGCGCTTGGGGTCGAAGCCGAGCCCGTAGGTCGCCACGCCCATGAAGCCGGCGTCGATGAGCATGCCGACGCCGTTGAAGAACGCGAAGAGGATGTATTCGCGCCGCAGGGCCTGCTTGGGCAGGTGGCGGTAGGTCCAGTGCCGGTTGAGGAAGTACGAGGCCGTGGTCGCGACCACGGTGGAGATGACGGTCGCCTTGATGGCGCCGATCCCGAGGAATGCGTTGAACACCACGAAGGTGATGACGGTGTTGACGCCGCCGATCAAACCGAATTTGACGATCTCCTCGGCAAGAGATCGCCACTTTGGGGGCAGCTTTTCAAGCAAACGCACCCGGCTACGATACGCGCATTGGCTGATGAGTTGCTGACAAGCGCTCTCATGAGCGAGGGAAGTCACCGACGGAGGCCGTATCGGCGCTGGTCGCGGTGATGCGGCCCCCGGGCGAGTGTTAGGCGAATGTGATCCGGGCCGCGTGTTCACACGTTCTGGAACACCCACCGACGATAGGCGTGGAAACGGAAGAGGGTGCCAAGGCCCACTCCGACGAGGTTGGCGGCGATGTTGGCCGCCAGCGGCCCGCCGAACACGCCGGGCCACTCGGCGGCGAGCAGGTGGTTGACGCCGAGGCAGGTCAGCGAGATGCCCAGCCCGATGGCGTTGAACAGGAAGTAGAGCCCGTACTCGCGGCGCAGGCCGGAGCGGACCCGGTCCCGCCAGGTCCAGTAGCGGTTGCCCACGAAGGCCAGTGAGGCGGCGATCACCGTGGAGAGGCACTTGGCGCCCAGGTCGGGCCAGTCGAGGACGAGAATGCCGAGGTTGAACACGGCGACGTCGATGGCGTAGGCGGTCATCCCGACGGTGCCGAACTTCCCGAACTCGCCCGCGAGCGCGCGACCACGCCCGCGCGGCGCATCGGTCATCAGGCGGCCGTCGCGATGACGCCGATGTCGAGCGGGTCCCAGCCCGTGGTGATCCTCAGCGTGTCGTTCGAGGGCGAGGTGTCGACCTTGTGGACGGCGGCGTCGACGCCGAAGGTGTGGTCCTCGCCGGAACCGGCGGCCTGGCTGTGGCCGAGGTTGCCGTTCTCGCCGACGGTCGCCGAGCCGAGTGCCGCGCAGTCGCCGCCGAGGCTGCGGTCGCCGTCCCAGAGCACGAACCCGACGGTGACGGGCCCGCTGTGCTCGACCTGGAGGTCGAGGGTGGTGCCGTGGCGCGGCTGCGCGAGGCCCTCGTAGACACCGACCTCGTTGTCGGCGCCGCTGTCGTAGGCGACGACGAGGCTCCAGCCGGCGTACTCGGTGACGCCGTCGGGGAGCAGGCCGGCGTCGACGGAGACCTTCCAGTTGCCGGCGCGGATCAGGTCGGTCACCTCGGCGACGGCCTGCGTCACGGCCCGCTCGTAGCCGCTGTACACGCGGTCGGGGGAGAGCTCTCGGCTGCCGCCGGGCCCCGACAGGTGCACGTTACGGGGAACGCTGGTGCCCGAGGAGGTCCAGTACAGGCCCGCCCAGGTCACGTCGGCGCCCGAGGGGAGGCTCAGTTCGGCGGAACTGACCGCGACGTCGGGGTCGGAGCCGACATACGGCGTCATCCGGCGCGTGTGGTTGTCCAGCATCGGGCCCTTGAGGCAGTGCGGCTGCTTCTTGCAGGTCAGGAGGGTGTCGCCGACCACCGCTATGCCGGTCGCCTTCACGCTGGCGTAGGCGGTGTTCATGCCCTTGGGCGCGATCGCGATGCGCAGCCTCGCCTCGCCCTGCCGGTCGGCGGTGTCGACGGTGACCTTGACGCTCTGGAAACCGCTGACCTGCTTGGGGATGTCGAGCTTGAGGCGGGCGGTGCTGCTGGCGCCGGCCTTGAGCTTCGGGCGCGTGCAGGTGATCCGGTGCGTCGAGCCCTCCTCGCGACCGTCCACACAGGACCAGCCGTCGCCGGCGCTCCTCTCCTTCAGCGTGACGCCTCTGGGCACCGAGGCGACCAGCACGACGTCGTCGGGCGCCGCCCGCTCGGTGAAGGTCCCCACGCCGCCGCCCTGCCCGCCGCCCTCGGGGGCGACGCCGACCGACGCGCGTTCGGGTGAGCGGACGGTGATCGGCAGCGTCCCGGAGTTCCCGGCGACCAGGTCGTTGCCGATCTCGGGGGTGTAGATCGCGAAGTCCTTCGCCGGATCGCTCGGTCGCGGTGTCGGCGACGGTGCGGTCGGCGGCGGGTTCGACGGGGGCCTGGTCGGGTCGTCGGGCGGGACCCCGGGCGGGTCCTCGGGCGGATCGGCCGGGTCCGCGGGATCGTCGGGAGGGGGCGCCGGCGCGTTGTTCGCCGGCGGGTCGGCCACCGGCGGCGGAGGCGGCCCCTCGTTGGCGACCAGGATCAGCGCGACGACCACGGCGACCGCCGCGACGCCACCGCCGACCGCGGCGCCCTTGCCGCCGACGTGCTGCGCGACCTGCCGGACCTTGTCGCCGCCCCGCAGGATCCACGTCCAGGCGCCCGTGAACAGGCCACCGAGACCCGCGCCGGCCGCGACGGCCTTGACTCCCGCGCCCAGATAAGGGATCGCGGCCGCGCCCAGGACGAGCGGCGCGATCAGCTTCGGGATCGACTGGTTGAGCTCGCCGAGTTCGGCGAACAGCAGCTTGCAGGGCGCGCAGTCCTCAAGGTGGTGGTCGACCTTCTCCGAGTCGCGCGGCGAGAGCCCGGCGCGCACGCGCGCGCCGAGGCGGTCGGCGGTCCACTGGCAGTCGGCGTCGGCGGTGTCCTTGGCGTGCTCCTGGAGGAAGGCCTGGCGCAGGCGCTCGCGGGCACGGTAGGCCAGCGCGGACACGCCGTTGGGGCTCAGGCCGAGCAGGACCGCGACCTGCTTGGGGGTCTCCTTCTCGATCTCGGTGTGCCACAGGACGACCTGCCAGCGTTCCGGGAGGCGCTTGAAGGCGCGGGCGGCGTAGCTGCGCTCCATGCCCGCCACGGCCGGGTCCTCGAACGACTCGCCGCGGTCGTGGCGGGTCATGTCGTCGGTGAACTCGATCTTCTTGTCCCGCTTGGTGCGGTCGTAGAAGGTGTGCCGCAGGGTGGTGAGCAGGTAGGCCCGGAAGGCGAGGTCGGGCCCGCGCCCGTTGCGCATGGTCGTGAGGACCTTGGCGAAGGTCTCCGAGACGAGGTCGTCGGCCTCGGCGCCGTCGCGGGCGAGGATGCGGGCGAGGCGGTTGGCCGCGCCGACGTGGCGCGCGTACAGCTCGCCGTACGCCGTGGTGTCACCGCCGCGGGTGGCGGTGATGAGATCGGCGTCGCTGACGGAGTTGTCGGCGTCGGCCGGCGGCTCGCCGTCAGAGTGCGGTGGGGGCGCCATCGGCGTGGTGTCTCTCGCTGGTTCGGATTCGGTTTCGGCCGGGAGGATGTGACTGTGGGTCGCACACCTGTCACCAGGCCATCACAGACTAGGGGACATTGCGGTCGTGTGCGGGCGACGACGCGCATTCTCGACAGTCAGCTAGGCGACTATCATCGTCCGTTCGGTCCCTATTGGACAGATTAGTGGCCGAAACGTTATGTGTTGACGGGGCTCACATCGGACCATTATCAGCCGAATCGTTGCGGTTTCAATGGATTCGCGAGGTGGCCGAGGGTTGATCGCCTCCCATATCCTCGCCCTGATAGTCGACAGTCGACTTATCGGGGACGGAGGAACCGGTAAATGAAGAATCTCGCGCCGCGCACGGCGCGGCTGGCCGGGGCCGGTGCGGCTGCTTTTGTTCTTGTTCTCGCGGCTCCCGCGATGGCTTCGGCCGATGTCTCGACCCAGGCTGTGCCCGAGTGCGACACCACCAATCTCCAGTGGCCCGTCGCGACGGCGGACGTCAACGTCGAGTGCCGTGACCTGGACGGCGACGATCTCACCATCGTCGAGGTGACGCGCCTGAGCGGTCTCGGTTCGGCCGCGATCGTCGGCGACACCGTCGTGATCACCGGAATCCCGGACACCGAGACCGGTGTGGCGGAGTTCCAGGCGCTCGTGTCGGACGGCGATGAGAACGAAGAGCCGAGCGTATGGCCCATCAATCTCAGGTACAAGGCCGAAGAGCCCGATGACCCGAACGCCAACCCTGACTCGTTCTCGGTGAAGGCCGGAGCGACGAAGACCGGCAACGTCCGGGACAACGACGGCTCCGAGGACTCGCCCGCCGGTGACTGGGACGTGGTTCTCGACGCCAAGCCCGGCAAGGGCTCGCTGACGCTCAACGCGAACGGTTCGTTCACCTACAAGGCGAACGCCGGCACGTCGGGCAAGGACACCTTCACGTACCACCTCGTCAAGGGTGACAAGAAGACCAACGTCGCCACGGTCAGCATCTCCATCACCGCCACCGGCGGTGGCGGCGGCGACGATGGCGACGATGACGACAACAACAACGGCGGTGGCGACAACACCGGCGACAACAACAACGGCGATGACACCGCCGCCAAGAACGACAAGGACAAGCTGGCCAAGACCGGCATGTCCCTGACGAGTGTCGCCGTCACCGGCGCGGGCGCCCTCGGTGCCGGTGCCGTGGCGCTGTGGTTCTCGCGTCGCCGCAAGGAGACGGGCGAGATCTAAGCGAATCTCCCACTCGACGGGCACGACCCGAGGATCCGGATCGCCGAAAGGCGATCCGGATCTTTTCCTATGCATGATCAATTGTCGAAGATCGATTCCGGTGGCGGAGAAATGGCGCAACCCGCGGCGATTATGAGACGTGTTCACCCCACAGTGGACTGCGCAGCGGACTGCCCAACGGGGAGGAATGCCCGAACATGACTCGTACATCCCGCAACACCGTCAGAGCCCTCGGCGTGGCCGCGGCGGCCTTCGCACTGGCGCTGGCGGCGCCCGCGATGGCCTCGGCCGACGACGAAGAGAACCAGGCGCCGAACTGCCCCATCTCGGATGACATCACCTTCACCGGCGCGGCCCTGACCTTCCAGGTCGGCGACCACTGCACGGACGATGACGGCGACGAACTCACCATCACCGCCGTCTCGCAGGTCAACGGCGACGGTTCGGTCGAGGCCGCCGACGACGGCAAGTCGCTGACCTTCACCGGCACCGACAACCCCGACGGCAACGCGACCTTCGAGGCCACCGTCACCGACGGCAAGCCGGACAGCACCACCCAGTGGAAGTTCGTCATCGACTACGACCTCCCCTTCGAACTCGTCGCCACTGACGACGCGTTCACCGGCACCGAGGACAAGCCCGTCACCGGCAACGTCAGGAGCAACGACAAGCCCGCCGACCGCGGCGCCGTCGAGCTGGTCTCCGAGCCGACCCACGGCAAGCTCGTCTTCGACTCCAAGACCGGCGCCTTCACGTACACGCCGGACAAGGACTGGAGCGGCACCGACACCTTCACCTACGAGCTCGTCATCGGCAAGCTCTCCGACAGCGCCAAGGTGACCATCAAGATCTCGCCGGAAGGCGGCGCGGGAGCGCCCCCGACCAGCACGAGCCCGACCCCGAGCAAGACCAAGGGCCCGCTGGCCAAGACCGGCGCCGACCTGGCGACCCTGGGCCTCGTGGGCGGTGGCGTCCTCGCCGCCGGCTTCGGCGCCCTCCTGATCGCCCGCCGCCGCCGCGAGGCGTAGGCAGCACCCCCGCCGCACCCCCGGTGTAAGCAACCCTTCAATCGAGGCCCGCCCCCGCTCAGCCCGGGTGCGGGCCTCGTTACGCTTCACCGCGATGGACCAGCACACGCAACTCCCCAAGGTCGGCATGGTCGGCGGCGGACAACTCGCTCGCATGACCCACCAGGCCGCGATCGCGCTCGGCCAGTCCCTGCGCGTCCTCGCCGAGTCGCCCACCGACGGCGCCGCCCTCGTGGCCGCCGACGTGCAGATCGGCTCCCACACCGACCTCGACGCCCTGCGCGCCTTCGCCAAGGACTGCGACGTGGTCACCTTCGACCACGAGCACGTCCCCGGCGACCACATCCGCGCCCTCGTCGCCGACGGCGTCAACGTCCAGCCCTCCGCCGAGGCGCTGATCTACGCGCAGGACAAGCACGCCATGCGCGAGCGCCTCACCGAACTCGGCGCGCCCGTCCCGCGCTGGGCGCCCATCGCGTCCCTCGCCGACGTGGAGGCCTTCGGCTTCCCGTGCGTGCTGAAGGCCGTGCGCGGCGGCTACGACGGCAAAGGCGTGTGGATCGTCGGCAGCGCCGAGGAGGCCGCCGACGTCGTCGGCAGCGGAGTCCCGCTCATCGCCGAGGAGAAGGTCGAGCTGGCGCGCGAGCTGTCGGCCGTCGTGGCGCGCTCGCCGTTCGGGCAGGTCGCGGCCTACCCGGTCGTGGAGACCGTGCAGCGCGACGGGATCTGCGTCGAGGTGATCGCCCCGGCGCCGGACCTCTCGGAGGAGCTGGGTTCGCAGGCGCAGCGGCTGGCGATCTCGCTGGCCGGCGAGCTGGGCGTGACCGGCGTGATGGCCGTCGAGCTGTTCGAGACCACCGACGGGCGGATCCTCGTCAACGAACTGGCGATGCGCCCCCACAACAGCGGCCACTGGACCATCGAGGGCGCGCGGACCTCGCAGTTCGAGCAGCACCTGCGCGGGGTCCTCGACTACCCGATGGGCGCCACCGAACTGACCGCGCGCTGGGTCGTCATGGCCAACGTCCTCGGCGGCGAGCCCGGCGGCATGCGCATCGACGAGCGGCTGCACCACCTCTTCGCCGCCGACCCGGGCGCGAAGGTCCACCTTTACGGCAAAGCGGTGCGGCCCGGCCGCAAGATCGGGCACGTGACGGTCCTCGGCGACGACCTCGCCGACGCCCGCGCCCGCGCCGAGGCCGCGGCGACGTGGTTGCGCGACGGGGTCGGCCACATCGAGCACTGAAGTGCTGGAATCATCGGGGACATGACGAACTACGCGCAACCCCTGGTCGGGATCATCATGGGCAGTGACTCCGACTGGCCGACGATGAAGCCCGCCGCCGACGTGCTCGACGAGTTCGGGATCAGCCACGAGGTCCGCGTCGTCTCCGCCCACCGCACCCCGCACGGCATGCTCGCCTACGCCGACTCCGCCACCGATCGCGGCATGCGCGTGATCATCGCCGGCGCCGGCGGTGCCGCCCACCTGCCGGGCATGGTCGCCTCGGCGACCACGCTGCCGGTCATCGGCGTGCCCGTTCCGCTGAAGTACCTCGACGGGATGGACTCGCTCATGTCGATCGTCCAGATGCCCGCCGGGATCCCGGTGGCCACCATGGCGATCGGCGGCGCGAAGAACGCGGGGATCCTGGCCGCCAGGATCCTGGCGGTGGCCGACGAGAAGCTCACGGCCACGCTGCGCGACTACCAGGTCGGGCTGGAGCGGATGGTGTCGGAGAAGGACGCGGTGCTGCGCCACTCGCTGAAGAAGAAGGAGTAGGCGCCCACCCCGCGCCCAACACCACGTATCCTCACCGCTACCGGTGGTCATCGCGGCTCGCACCGACCCGCCGGCCGGGGTCCGAGGAGGCGGTCGATGGCTCGGGTACGCATAGACCTCGACGAGGAACTGCTCGCCGAGGCCGCGAGGGCGCTGGGGACCGGCACGCCGTCGGAGACGGTCGACGCCGCATTGCGCGAGGTGCTGGCCCATCGGTGGCGGGCGCTGGCGCTCGTGGGCTTTCGCGAACGCGACCGCTTCGACGTCCTGGTGGACCGGCAGAACGCACCGCCGGGGTCGAGGGGGTAGTGCCCGCGTCCGGCGGACGTGAGGTTTTCCGCAACGAAGCTCCGGTTCATCCGCAATGGCGGCCACCGCCGGGATCCGTAGCTTTCGGGGCATGACGAGAAGACGAGTCCTCACCACCGCCCTGACCCTCACCGCGCTCGCCGGGCTGGGGGTGTTCGCGGTCGACGCGAACGCTTCGACCACCCCGGCCCCGGCGACCGATTCCGCGCTGTCGGCCCCGTCGACCATCCCCGGCGCCGACCTTCAGCAGCGCCTTGACGCCCTTGTGGACGGTGAAGCGGCCTCGGCCGCGCTGTTTCGCGTCGACGTCGGCCGCGAGCACTGGTCGGGTGCGGCGGGGGTGGCCGAGCTCGGTGGGTCGGAGCCGGCCGATCGGCGGGGGCATTTCCGGATCGGCAGTGTCACCAAGACTTTCGCGGCCACGGTCGTGTTGCAGCTCGTCGACGAGGGTCTGCTGGGATTGGACGACTTCGTCGAGGAGCACCTGCCAGGGGTGGTGCCCAACGGATCGGCGATCACCGTGCGGCACGTTCTCAACCACGGCAGCGGCCTGCACGACTACATGAGCGAGCCCGGCTACTCGACGAACCGCTGGCGCGGCGACGCGCGTTTCGACTCCTATGAGCCGCGGGAACTCCTGGACGTGGCCTTCGCGCACGGCCCGGACTTCGAGGTCCCGGGCTCGCAGTGGCACTACTCGAACACGAACTACATCGTCGCGGCGATGCTGATCGAGCGGCTGACCGGAGAGTCCTTCGCCGACGAGGTCGAAGACCGCGTCCTGCGCCCGGCGCGGATGCGCGACACCGTCGTTCCCGGCGAGGATCCGGGTCTGCCCGAGCCGCACGCGCATGGGTACACCACTGTGGACGGTGTGCTGGTCGATGCGACCGAGCAGAACCCTTCGCTCGACTGGGCGGCCGGCGAGATGATCTCGACGACGGCCGACCTCAACCGCTTCTTCACGGCGCTGCTGTCGGGGAGGTTGACGAGCCGGGAGTCGCTGCGAGAGATGCGCCAGACCGTGGCGACGGGGACGCCGCTGTTCGAGTACGGCCTCGGCTTGCAGGAGTACCCGCTGCCGTGCGGGAAGTCGGCGTTCGGGCACGGGGGGCAGCTGCTGGGGTACTTGACCTACAGCCTGCGCACCGACGACGGCCGGGTCGCGACCTTGAGCTACAACCCTTACCTGCGTGGGGCAACGCAGGACGAGATCGTGGGGATCCTCGCCGGGGCGCTGTGCCCGTAGCCGGGGCTGTCTCAGGGTGGCTCTAGAGTCGGGCGGCATGTCGGTGTTTTCAACGATTCGGGCCGCCCGGATCCCTTCCGGGGCGGTCATCGACGACTTCGATGTCGTCCACCACGACGGGCGCACGAAGGTCGTGTGCGTCGACTCCCGCAGTGACGTGCACGTGTGGGATCCGGCGGCCGGCGAGTGGCGGGAGCATCCGCCGGCCAAACCGTTTCGCGCGGGCGACGGCATGGACTTCATTGAGATCGTCGCGATCGCGGCCGTCGTCCACGACGGCCGCGTCGTCATCGGCGGGGGGCGCAGCATCAGCCCTTCGCCTTGTGGGATTTGGAGAGCGGACGGGTGCTTGCGCACGCGCGGCTCGAACACGCCGGCGTCGGCCAAGCCATCGGTGGAATCGTCGACGGGCGTCCGGTGCTCATCGCGGGGGACAGCAGTGTTCCGCCGAGGCTGCGGGTGTGGGATCCGGCGGGTGGGGATGAGGCGGAGCCGGCGGAGTTCTACGCGGGTTTCGAGTCGACCAGCGACATCGCCGCCGGGGAGCTGGGCGGTGAGCCGGTGGTGGTCTGGGGCCGGTACGACGGGACGGTGTCCATCGTGGACCCGAACGGGGATCGGGCGGTGCGGGAGATGTACCACCCGGGGATCAGGGTCTTCGGTGTGGCGCTGGCCACTGTGGATGGTCGGGAGGTGATCGTCGCCGGTGGGGACGACCGCGTGGTGGTCGGGGATCCGGTGACGGAGGAATGGCGGGGTGGCCCCGACGACTTCATCGGGGACGACATCGGGGGCGATGCTGAGGGCGACGGCGGGGACGACGGTGACGACGAGGACGAGCCCGACTTCGACCGTGTCGGGATCCGGTGTCTCGACGCGGGCCTGGTGGACGGCAGGCCCGTCGCGGTGACCGGTGCCGCCGACGGTGCGGTGCGGGTGTGGGACCTGGGTGCGTTGAAGGTCGTCGCCGAAGGTGAGCACGGCGATGAGGTGAGCGCGGTGCGGGTGACCGAGTTGGAGGGGCGGGCGGTCGCGATCACGGGTGGCCGCAACGGTTTCGTGCGGGTGTGGGCGCTCGACGGTGTCCTCGGTGATGTCGCGGGCGGGCTGATCGGTGACGATTCGGGGGTCGCACCGGTCTGATCTGTGGGATCGGCAGGTCGCTTTTTGGTCACGGGCGCGTCTCCGGGAGGGGACGCGCCCGTGATTTCGGGGTGTGCGGGGGCGGGATAGTCGCGGGGATCACGGTGGTTCAAAGGGGATCGTTGTCGTGCCGAGACCTGGTGTTCACGTGATGAGGCCGATCCGAAACGCGATCGCCACAGAGTGCGCGCGGTCGCGGGCGCCGACTTTCTTGAACATGCGGCGGGCGTGGGTTTTGACGGTGTCCTCGGCGATGGAGAGGTCGCGGGCGATGGCGGCGTTGGACTTGCCTTCCGACATGCCGCGCAGGACCTGGAGTTCGCGGATCGAGAGGCGCAGGCGGGCGCGGTGGTGTTGCTGGGTTTCGGTGAGGGCGAGGTCGGCGTCGGGGCCGGGGATGGGGTAGAGGGAAGGGCCGCCGCCGGTGTCGCGGAGGTCGATGCCGAGGTTGACGCCGAGGGAGGTGGCGACGGCGAGGAGGACGCGGAGGCTTTCGCGGAGTTCCGTGGGGCGGCGGTCGCGGGCGGCTTCGCGGGCGAGGCAGCCGGAGGCGATGCCGGCCGCGCGCCAGGCGGCGGTCGGGGTGGACATGTTGGGGAGTGCGAGGGGGATAGGGGCAGGGGTGGGCGCGGCGGGGGCGGGTGCGGAGGTGGGTGCGGAGAAGACGACGCCGATGGTGGGCTTGGGGGCGGCGCTGGTGTCGCCGATCGGGAGCGGGCTCATGATCGGGCCTCCCGCTGGAGTTCGCGCATGTCGCGGAGGGTGCGGTCGGCCATGCGGGCGGCGGGGCACGGGTGGGGGCGGCGACAGTCGGCGCAGATGCCGCCGCCGGGTTCTTCGACGTGGGCGGCGGCGATCTTCGCCCAGTCCACTACGAGGGCCATGTCAGGACTCCTTCTGTTCGTTGGTGTTGCCGTCGGCTGAGTCGGGCGAGTCGGTTGAGTCGGGTAGGCCGGGGAGCACCCACGCGAGGCGGCCGGCGAGGGTCGCGGCGGTGGCGGTGAGGGTTGCGCCGCAGGCGATCCAGAAGGGGCCCTCGTCGACGCTGCTGAACCACGTCAGCCCGACCAGGGCTCCCGCCACGCAGGCGCAGAGGGCAGTGTCGATCCAACGGGTCAGCATGGTGGTCCCCACCTCGATGAATGACCGGTGGTAATCGCACCGGTACACAAGGGACGTTAGATCGCCGCGTTGCCGGTGACAATGCCAAACGTGCATTGAGTAAGAGTGGCGTTGCGCCCCGTGGCAGTCGATGCCACACTGTGGACATGGCGATCACGTTCACGAGGCGTCAGTTGGGGCGTCGCCTGCGCAGGCTTCGGGGCCGGCGCGGGCTCAGAGAAGTAGAGGCGACGGGGATCGTGGGCTCGACGAGAACCATCCGGCGGTTGGAGGCCGGACAGTCCGTGAGCCTCACTTTTCCCGCCATCGGACGGCTCGCCGAGTACTACGGCGCCCCGGCAGAGCTGTGCGCCGAGCTGGAGAACATGTTCAAGGCCGCCGACCGTCCCTGGGGCGACCGGTACGGCGAGAGCGTTATCAAGGGCTTCCCGCTGTTCATCGAGTTGGAGTACATGGCTTCGGAGCTTCGAATCTTCGAACCGAACCTCGTGACCGGGCTGCTCCAAACCGAGGAGTACGCACGCGAACTGCACCGCCGCAACGAGATCGACGCGGCGACGGTGCAGGCGAGGATGGAGATCTGGGAGCGCAGGCTCGGCACGTTCTGGTCCCGCGAGCCTCGCCCGGTGGTGAAGGTTCTCATGGGGGAGTGGGCGCTTCCTGGACTCGGCGGCGCGGATCAGTTGGCGCGCTTGCGGTCGCCGGACGCCGAGGTCAGAGTGCTGAGCACGGCCGGTGCGCCGCATCCGCTCCTCCGGGGCCCGTTCATGATCCTGCGGTTTCCCGAGGACACGGATGAGCCCGATTGCGTGTACACCGAAGGGTTGGAGGGCAGTCGGTACGACGAGGTCGCCGAGACCGCCGCGATCTACCATCGGGTGTTCGAGCAGTCATTCGATCGAGGACTACCGATAGAGGAGTTCTAGGTGGGCGTCTCCCCGTGGAAGAAGTCCAGTCGCAGCCAGAGCGGCGGAGCTTGCGTTGAAGCGAGGGCCAACCTCGGCCGTTTCCAGGTTCGTGACTCCAAGCTCGCCGAAAGCCCGGTTCTCACCCTCACCGCTGCTGACTGGGTGGGTTTCCTCGCCATCGTGAAGCGCTGAAGTCCTTCCCCCGCAACGAAAGAGCGCCCCACCGGTCTCCGGTGGGGCGCTCTTTCGTGCTCATCGTTCGTGTCGGGTTCCGACCCGGCCGGAGCTCAAGCAGTCTCAGGCAGCCTCAAGCCTCAAGCCTCAAGCCTCAAGCCTCAAGCCCAAAGCAGCCCCGAGCGGCTACTTCGCGCCTGACTCCAGCTGATCCCGGCGGAAGATCTTCCTGCCGAGCCACGTCAACGGGTCGTACTTCCTGTCCACAACGCGCTCCTTCATGGGGATGATCGCGTTGTCGGTGATCTTGATGTGCTCGGGGCACACCTCGGTGCAGCACTTCGTGATGTTGCAGAACCCGAGCCCCTGCTCCTCCTTCGCGAATTCCTTGCGGTCATCGCGCGCGTCGAGGGGATGCATGTCGAGCTCGGCGGCCCGGATGAACAACCGGGGACCCGCGAAGGCCTCCTTGTTCTCCTCGTGGTCGCGGATCACGTGACACACGTTCTGGCACATGAAGCACTCGATGCACTTGCGGAACTCCTGCGAACGCTCCACATCGACCTGCTGCATCCGGTACTCACCGGGCTTCAGGTCCGCGGGCGGCGTGAACGCCGGGATCTCCCGAGCCTTCTCGTAGTTGTACGAGACATCCGTGACCAGATCCTTCATGACCGGGAAGGTCCGGACCGGCGTCACGGTAATGGTCTGCTCGTCACCGAAGGTGTTCATCCGCGTCATGCACAGCAGACCCGGCTTGCCGTTGATCTCGGCCGAACAAGACCCGCACTTGCCGGCCTTGCAGTTCCACCGCACGGCCAGATCCGGCGCCTGCGTCGCCTGCAACCGGTGGATGATGTCGAGAACGACCTCACCCTCGTTGACCTCGACGTCGTAGTCGGTCAGCTGACCGCCCTCGTCGTCACCCCGCCACACGCGGAAGTGTCGAGTAGTCATTACTTCTCACCGTCCTTCGAGCCGTCTGCGGGGTCGACTGCCGTGGCGCCTGAGGGGGCGGCCGTCGTGCTGTCCGAGGCGCTGCCGTCCGTGGCGTCGCCACCCGACACCGTGGCTTCCGGAGAGACGGCGTCCGTGGCGTTGTCCGCGTCGAACACCGCCAGCTCCTCCTCGGTCAGGTACTTCGCCAGCTCCGAACGCTCGAAGAGGCTCAGCAGCTCGTTCGGCATGGTCGGCACCGGCTGGCGCCGCAGCGCCACACCGTCGCCCTGCGTGGAGCAGATCAGGTTCACCTTGCGCCAGGCCGGATCCATCTTCCCGTGATCGTCGCGGGTGTGCCCGCCACGGCTCTCGGTCCGCTCCAGCGCCGCCTTCGCGACCGCCTCGCTGCACAGCAGCATGTTCTGCAGGTCGAGCGCCAGGTGCCAGCCCGGGTTGTACTTGCGGCCACCGGCCACGCGCACGTTCGCCAGCCGCTTCTTGAACTCGCCGATCTTCACCAGCGCGTCCTCCAGCTCATCCGCGCGGCGGATGATGCCCACCAGGTCGTGCATGACCTGCTGGAGCTCGTACTGGACCGTGTAAGGGTTCTCGCCGTCCGCCGCCTCGTCCGGCGTGTCGACCAGCGGCGTCAGCGCCCGGTCGAGAGCCTTGTCCAAAGCCTCCTGCGAGACCTGCGGACGCGCCTCACCGAGCCGGTCGACGTGCAGCGCGGCGTACTCGCCGGCGCGCTTGCCGAACACCAGCAGGTCGGACAGCGAGTTGCCGCCCAGCCGGTTCGAGCCGTGCATTCCGCCCGAGACCTCACCGGCGGCGAACAGGCCCGTCACGGCCGACTCCGTCGTGTCCGGGTCGACCTCGACACCGCCCATGACGTAGTGACACGTCGGGCCGACCTCCATCGGCACCTTCGTGATGTCGACGTCGGCCAGTTCCTTGAACTGGTGGTGCATCGAGGGCAGGCGCTTGATGATCTCCTCGGGCTTCATGCGCGTGGAGACGTCGAGGAACACGCCGCCGTGCTCGGTGCCGCGACCGGCCTTCACCTCGGAGTTGATGGCCCGGGCGACCTCGTCACGCGGGAGCAGCTCCGGCGGGCGCTTGTTGTTGTCCGGGTCGGTGTACCAGCGGTCGCCCTCCTCCTCGGTCGTGGCGTACTGCGCCTTGAAGACCTCGGGGATGTAGTCGAACATGAACCGCTTGCCCTCGGAGTTGCGCAGAACCCCGCCGTCACCGCGAACCGACTCGGTGACCAGCAGGCCCTTCACCGAAAGCGGCCACACCATCCCGGTCGGGTGGAACTGCAGGAACTCCATGTTCACCAGGTTCGCGCCCGCGCGCATCGCCAGCGCGTGCCCGTCGCCGGTGTACTCCCACGAGTTCGAGGTGACCTTGAAGGACTTGCCGACACCGCCGGTCGCCAGGATCACCGAAGGCGCCTCGAACAGCAGGAACTCGCCGTTCTCGCGCCGGTAACCGAAGGAACCGGCGATCTTGTCGCCGTCCAGGATCAGGTCGGTGATCGTCGTCTCGGCGAAGACGGCCAGGCGGGCGTCGTAGTCGCCGAACTCCGCGAAGTCCTCCTGCTGAAGGGAGACGATCTTCTGCTGGAGCGTGCGGATCAGTTCGAGACCGGTGCGGTCGCCGACGTGCGCCAGACGGGGGTACTCGTGACCACCGAAGTTGCGCTGGCTGATCTTGCCGTCCTTGGTGCGGTCGAACAGGGCGCCGTAGGTCTCCAGCTCCCAGATGCGGTCCGGCGCCTCCTTGGCGTGCAGCTCCGCCATCCGGTAGTGGTTGAGGAACTTCCCGCCGCGGATCGTGTCGCGGTAGTGGACCTGCCAGTTGTCGTTGGAGTTCACGTTCCCCATCGCGGCGGCCGCGCCGCCCTCGGCCATGACCGTGTGGGCCTTGCCGAACAGGGACTTCGAGATGATCGCGGTCTTCTTACCGGCCATGCGCGCCTCGATCGCGGCCCGCAGCCCGGCACCGCCGGCGCCGATGACGACCACGTCGAAGGAGAGGCGGGTGATGTCTTTGTCAGGCATGTTGGACAGTCCCCTAGTTGAAGATCCGCAGATCGGTCATACCCGCGGCGACCGCCCAGACGTAAGCGTCGGCGGCCACCACGGAGAACATCGACAACCAGGCGAAGAGCTGGTGGCGCTTGTTCAGCTTCCCGACCTGCGTCCACAGCCAGTAGCGGACGGGGTGCTTCGAGAAGTGCGTCAGCCGGCCGCCGACGATGTTGCGGCACGAGTGGCAGCCGAGCGTGTAGGCCCAGATGAGGACCACGTTGATCCACAGGATCACCGTGCCCAGCCCGATGCCGAAGCCGCCGTCCTTGCCGTGGAAGGAAAGGAAGGCGTCGTAGGTGAGGACCGCGCCGACCAGGATGGCGGCGTAGAAGAAGTAGCGGTGGACGTTTTGGACCAGCAGCGGGAACTTCGTCTCACCCGTGTACTTCTTGTGGCCGTCGGGAACCGCGCACGCGGGCGGCGACAGCCAGAAGGAGCGGTAGTACGACTTGCGGTAGTAGTAGCAGGTCGCGCGGAAACCGCCGGGCAGCGCCAGAATGATCATCGCCGGGCTCATCCACGACGGCAGCTGCGGGAACGGGGAGCCGAGGAAGTGGCTCGAACCCGGCACGCAACTGTCGGCCAGACAAGGGGAATAGAAAGGCGCGAGGTAGTGGAACTCGTCGACCCAGTAGTAGTCGTCGACGAAGATGCGCACCGTCGCGTAGACCAGGAAGCCCGCCAGGCCCAGGAATGTCAACAGTGGAGTAAGCCACCATCGATCGGTCCGCAGAGTTCGCTCGGCGATCGCTGCCCGCGGACGTGGCGGCGTCGCTGCCGTTGTTGTCATCCTTCGTACGCTCCCTGAGCGGTTCGTGCGAGCCAGGCACCGTGTCGTCGTGAATCGCGGTGTGTCGCGATACGGAAACGACATAGTTCGCATGCCGGTGCACACGTTACGCCGAGGCTCTATCTACAGATGCGCTAGGCAGCATAGTCAGGGGTGACGTGGGGCACTCGCGCTCGCCCCGGGAAAGTGCCGGGGGGTCACAGGCGTTAGCGCTGGGTAAGGGGAACCTAAGTGGAGGGTGGGGGTGTCCACTGAGGTGGGTGTTCGGGTGGGGAGGAGGGGCGGGGAGGCGGGGCGGGGTGGAGTGAGGTTGCGGGCGGCGGGCTGGGGTGGAGAGGCGGAACGTGCTGGGCTGGAGGCTGGACGCCAAGCGCGGCCGGGCGAGGCGGCTCGCCGCCGAGGCGGCCGGCTGCCGAAGGCGAAGGCGCGCCAAGCGGAGCGGCCCCCCACCCCGCGAAGCGAGGCGGCAGGCAGGGAGACAGGCGGAGAACGCGCACCACGGCCCGCACCTTCGGCGTAGGACCGGGTCCAGGGACGGAGTTCCTGGCGGGGTTTGGGGCGGAGCCCCAGCAGGGTCCAGGGACGGAGTCCTTGGCAGGGTCCGGGACGGAGTCCCGGCGGGGGTGCTGGGGGCGGAGCCACCCAGCCGGTTTTGAGGTGAGGAACCCGAGACGACCGCGCCCCGCCGAGAACCCGCCACCCGCCACCCCGAACCCGAGGGAAACGGAAACGAGCGAGCGGCAGCCCTCGGTAGCCGCCCCTCGCGCCGGTGGTGCCGGCAGGGGCGGCCCGGCCTTCGGTGCGCGGGTGGCCGGGCCGGTGGTTGGGGACGGCCGACGCTGGGTGGCTGGAGAGGGCTTGCGGCTGGTTGCCGAGAGGCGCCGGGCTGGTGGGCCGCTCGGCTGGCGGGCTGACGGGTCGCCGCGCCGCTCGGCTTGCGGGTGGCCGGGCTGGCGGTAGCGGGCCGCTTGACTCGCCGGCTGAGGGCTGAGGGCTGAGGGCTGAGGGCTGAGGGCTGAGGGCTGAGGGCTGAGGGCTGAGGGCTGAGGGCTGAGGGCTGAGGGCTGAGGGCTGAGGGCTGGCGGATGGCGGATGGCGGGCTGGCTGGTCGGCGGTTCCGGTTGCGGGTAACCCAACCTTCGGTGCCCGGGCTACTTGGCGGCGGGCTGGTGGGCTGCTCGGCTAGCGGGCTGCCAGATGGCGGGGCTGGCGGGGCCGCTCGATTCGCGGGCTGCCGGGGCGGGCTGGTGGGCCGCTCAGTTTGCGGACTGTCGGGCGGCGGGCTGGCGGGCCGCTCGATTCGCGGGCTGCCGGGGCGGGCTGGTGGGCCGCTCAGTTTGCGGACTGTCGGGCGGCGGGCTGGCGGGCCGCTCGACTCGCGGGCTGCGGCCTGCCGGGCGACTGCGCTGCCGTGTCAACCACGCGCCGTACGCCCGCCACTCGCCGGATCGGAACGGAGGGGCCACCCGGTCCGCCTCCCACTTCTGACAGTAGAAGACCGCCACGCGTGACTGTGTAGGCCTGAGACGCCGGACCTGTGGATAACTGGCCGGTTGTGGATAACTGCCCAGCGCCGACCGTTATCCGCAGCCGTCAGCCGCCCGATGCTCGATGCCGGCCGCCCGCCGCCCGGTGCCGACCGCCCGGTGCCCGGCCGCCCGCCGCCCGGTGCCGACCGCCCGGCGCCCGGTGCCCGCCGCCCGATGCCCGGCCCTCGATGCCCGCCGCCTGCCGCCTGCCGCCCGCCGCCCCATGCCCGGCCCCACCCTCTGCCGCCCCGCCCGCCCGACGAGCCCTACCGCCCGAGAAACCCAGCCCACCACCGCCCCTGCCCCCGCCGCCCCCGCCGCCCCGTCGCCTCCGGCAGGACGGCGAGCATCGCCGCCGCAAGCCTCCCGAGGTCCCCGACCACCGGCGTCGGCCGTTCCGGCCTCACCGGCACCCGGTCCACGTGCCCGCTCACCAGCCCGCCGCGCGCGACCGGCCACATCCGCGCGATCGCGGGTCCCCGAGTCGCGCCGGTGTTCGTCACGCCGAGCCTGCCGGTGCCCGCGAGGAGCTTGCGACTGTCGGCGACACCCTCGCCGCAGCCGTCGCCACGCCCCCCGCCGCCACCCCCGCCGCCACCCTCGACACCGATCCGCAGCATCCCCGCCATCTCCGCCCGCCACAGCGAGTGGGCGCAGCCGGAGACGGCCGCGAGCTCTCCCGGCAGGCACCCGGCGCTCGGTGCGAACTCCTCCACGCCAGGCGGCAGCAGCGCCCGTCGGCACAGGACGTGGTCGACCCGACGGGCGAGTCCGTGCCGCTCAAGGTAGGCGCGAACGACGTGCTGGTCCTGGTTCCCCGCGACGACCACGCCACGGCCCGACTCGCGGCAGGCGGCGAGGAACTCGGGCACGTACGGCTTCGGCGCGGACTCGGCCGTCGCCTCGCGCTCGGCCTCGGCGTACATCGCGAAGGCGTCCCGGCCATGGCCGCGCTCGACGGCGATCGCGTACCAGTCGTCGTCGCCGGCGAGCATCTCCGCGACCAGCGAGAAGCGTTCACCGCGCCGGCGCATCAGGTCGCCGAGGCGGCGGCCGGTCCCCGCGGTGCGGACCGCGCCGCCGGCGATGGCGTCGAAGGCGATCAGGACGTGGCTCGTGCGGGCGAGCACGGCGGCGAGGTGCGGGCGAACGGGCGTGGGCATCGGCCGATCTTAGATACCGGGGGCAGAGGACACCGCCGACCGCCGCCGAGCCCCCTCCGGCCCGCCTTCCCGCCCCCTCCTCCGGGCCTTCGTCCCACCCGCCGAAAACCCACCGATTCCCCACCGACTCCCCGCCGAAGACACCCCCTCCCGCCCCCGCCGAATCCTCCCTATTCGTCCCCCACCCACACCACTTCCCATTCCCCCTCCCCGCCAATACCACAAGATCCGATTCCCGTCCACCCCGTCAATTCCGTCGCAGTCATGCAGCGCATTGGAAACTCCTTGATTTCTGTTGAATCACTCTTTGATCACAAACCCCTTTTCGCCCCCTTTGGGCTTCCGTTCGGTCACTCTCCGTTGGCCTCCACCGAACGGTTAGTCCCCACTGGTACCCGAGGAGTCCAGACTTGCCCGAATTGCCGAAGTCCCTGCGTAAGCCCGCTCGATGTTCATTCGCGAGCCGACTATCGTGGCCAAGTCGTTATCCATCCGATGGCTCTGAGCGCTCAACGACCCAATTTCCTGCGCTAGGTTTCCGTCCCATGGGCTCACAGCCGGTGGCCCACATCACCGGGTGCCGGGAGATGAACACAGCCTCTCCGATGCGCCGGTGGCCCTGACCTCATTTACTTATTTGCAGGAGGCTGAAGATGCGCAGTAAGCGCGTCCTGTCGGCCGTCGCCGTGGCAGCCATCGCCGGTCTCGTTGTGACCGCATGTGGCAGTGGCGATGGAGATAGTGCTGGTTCTGACGGCAATGGCGAACTCAACCTGAGCCTGGGTGAGCCCGCCAACCTGGTGCCGCCGAACATCGGTGAGACCGAGGGCGGCGCCGTCGCCCGCCTGACGTACTCCGGTCTGTACGAGTACGCCAACGACGGCTCTCTCAAAGAGGTCATCGCCTCCGGACAGCCGACCACGACCGACAACAAGGTCTGGACCCTCAAGCTCAAGACCGGCTTCAAGTTCCAGAACGGCGAGGAGATCACCGCCGACCTGTTCAAGAAGTCGTGGGACTACGCCGCCTACGGCCCGGCCGCCAACAACGGCGGCTACTTCTTCTCGCGCATCGAGGGCTACGCCGACCTGCAGTCGACCGACCCCGACGGCGAGGAGGGCCCGAAGAAGGCCCCCGAGCCCAAGGCGAAGGAGCTGACCGGCGTCAAGGTCGTCGACCCCACCACGCTTGAGGTCACCCTCAGCGACCCGTGGGTCGGTTTCCCGACCATGCTCGGCTACACCGCCTTCTTCCCGACCGCCGAAGAGTGCCGCACCGCCATCGACGCCTGCAACGAGGCCCCGATCGGCAACGGCCCCTTCAAGATCGTCGGTAAGTGGGAGCACAACACCTCCATCAAGCTGGAGCGCTGGGAGGAGTACACCGGTGACAAGCCGGCGTACAAGAACCTGAACTACCGGATCTACACCGGTCAGTCGAACTGCTGGGCCGACTTCGAGGCCGGCACGATCGACATCTGCGCGCCGACCCCGGACAAGTACCTGGGCGCCAAGGAGACCTACGGCTCCAAGATGATCGAGGCGCCGTCCCCGAGCACCTGGAGCATGGGCTACCCGGTCTACGACGACGTCTTCAAGGACGTCAAGGTCCGTCAGGCCTTCTCCCAGGCGATCAACCGCCAGGAGATCATCGACGCGATCTTCCAGGGCCAGGGCAAGGTGCTCAACTCCTTCACCCCCGAGATGATCCCGGGCTTCAAGGACGGCACCGCCGCGACCTACACCACGTTCGACGCGGCCGCCGCCAAGGCGATGCTGGACTCCTCCAGCTGGCCGAAGGGCAAGAAGGTCGAGCTGTGGATCAACAGCGGCAGCACCGGTGAGAAGATCCTCAAGGCCATCGGCGACCAGCTCAACAAGAACCTGGGCCTGGAGTACGAGCTCAAGACCCTTGAGTGGCCCGACTTCCTGCAGAAGAAGACCGACCAGGAACTGACCGGTCCGTTCTTCACCGGCTGGGCGCCCGACTACGCGCTGAGCCAGAACTACATGGGCCCGCTGTACGCCAGCATCGCCGGCGACGGCTCGGACAACGACTTCGGCTACTACAACGCCGAGTTCGAGGCGGCCCTGGCCGCCGGTGACGCTTCGGCGACGCTGCCCGAGGCCATCGTCCAGTACCAGGCCGCCGAGGCCATCCTCGGCACCGACCTGCCGGTCTCGCCGCTCTTCACCCGCATGACCTCCACGGTCATCGGCGAGAAGATCGCCTTCGACTCGGTGGACCGTAACCCGATCCTGGGTGAGATCGACCTCGTCAAGCTCAAGCTCGCCTAAGACGCGCTGAGCAATACGAGGACGTAGAAGCAGAACCAAGGGTGGTGGCCGACCCGGAACGGCGGGCGGTCACCACCCTTCTGCGCCACCAGTGATCCCACGCGTGTCCACAAGAGGAAGGAGGGTCCCCAGTGGGGCGATATGTCATCCGTCGGCTGTTGCAGACGGTGGTGACCTTCGGCGTAGTCATGTTCCTGCTGCACTACCTGACGACGCTGGCCATTCAGATCAACGGCAACCCGGTCCGCACGTTCTTCGGCGACAAACCCGTCAGCGACTCCGTGCTCGCGGCGACCAAGGCCAAGTTCAACTTGGACGACCCCTGCCTGACGCGGGTCGGCGACCCGTGCATGGGCATCTTCCAGAAGCGCATGGGCGACTGGTTCCTGCGCGGGGACTTCGGCACGAACTTCAAGCAGGTCGACGTCATGGAGTCGATCCTCAAAGCGATCCCGGTGACCCTCCAGCTCTTCCTGATCGTCACCATCGTGTGGATCCTCTTCGGCATCACCGCCGGAACCTGGGCGGCCCTGCGCCGCGGCAAGTTCATCGACTACTTCGTGCGCATCGGCACGACCCTCACCGTCGCGGTCCCCGGCTTCCTCCTGCTGCTCATCGTGCAGAAGGTCGTCGGCGTGCTGCTCGGCAACTGGGCACGTGACACCTTCGGCAGAGAAAGCGTGCTGGGGATCATCTTCCAGCCGTCGTACAACGCCAAGTACGCCTGGCTCACCCTTCTGATCCCCGGCATCGTGCTCGGTGTCTTCGGCATCGCCGGCATCACCCGCCTCTCGCGGACGAGCATGCTGGAGAACCTGCGTTCCGACTTCGTCCGCACGGCCAAGGCCAAGGGCCTCAAGCCGACGCGCGTGACGATCGTGCACACGCTTCGCAACTCGCTGATCCCCGTCGTGACCCTGATCGGCTTCAGTTTGGCCGAGGCGCTCGGCGGCGCGTTGATCACCGAGGGCATCTACAACATCCCCGGCATGGGCAAGCTCGCCTACGACGCGATCAAGACCGTGGACACACCGGTCATCATCGCCGTCACGGCCATCTCGGCGATCATCTACATGCTGGTGAACCTCCTGATCGACTTGCTCTACGCCGTACTCGACCCGAGGATCCGCTATGAGTGACGCCAACCTCCAGGTGGCTGCGGCGACGGCCCCCAAGACGCAGAAGCAGCGCGGTCTGTGGAGCGACGCCTTCCACGACCTGCGCAAGCGGCCGACGGTGATCATCTCCAGCTTCGTGATCCTGGTGATCCTGCTGATCGCGTTCTTCCCGGGCCTGTTCAACTTCCACGACCAGAACGTCAAGTACTGCGACCTCGGACTGACCCGCGGCGCGCCGAGCGGCCAGCACTGGTTCGGCTTCGACGAGTTCGGTTGCGACTACTACGCCCAGGCCATCTACGGCGCGGGCCCGTCCATCCAGCTCGCGGTCATCGTCGTGACCGTCACCATCATCATCGGCGGCTTCATGGGCGTCCTGGCCGGCTTCTACGGCGGCTGGGTCGACGCGATCTTCTCCCGCGTCGTCGACGTGTTCAACTCGATCCCGTTCCTGCTGGGCGCGGTCATGCTGCTGACGATGTTCCGCGACGTGCAGGTGCCGCTCATCGGCGGTCGCCTCCAGGCGATCATCCCGGCGGCGATCACGCTGATCATCTTCGGCTGGACGAGCACGATGCGGCTGATCCGCGCCAGCGTCATCGAGTCTCGCGGACTGGACTACGTCCAGGCCGCCCGCTCGCTGGGCGCCTCGGACATGCGGATCATGTTCCGCCACATCCTGCCCAACGCCATGGCGCCGGTGGTCTCGCTGATCCCGCTCAGCATCGCCAGCATGATCTCGGTCGAGGCGACCCTGTCGTTCATCGGTCTCGGCGTGCGGGCGCCCGAGATCACCTGGGGCATGATGATCAGCTCCGGAGCGCCGTACTTCACGTCCGGCTTCCCGCGACTGCTGATCGTGCCAAGCGCATTCCTGATCGCCACCGTCTTGAGCTTCGTGCTGCTCGGTGACGCGATCCGCGACGCACTCGACCCGAAGTTGAGGTGAGCGACATGACTGAAGTGAAGGTCAAGTCGGAGATCCTGCCCGACGCCGATCCGATGGCGACGCTGCTGCGCGTCGAGGACCTGCGGGTGGAGTTCCACACGCGCGACGGGATCGCCAAGGCCGTCAACGGCGCGTCCTTCTCCGTCGACAACGGCGAGACCCTCGCCATCGTCGGCGAGTCGGGTTCCGGCAAGTCGGTGACCTCGCAGGCGATCATGGGGATCCTCGAATCCCCGCCGGCGAAGGTCGCCGGCGGCCGGGTCCTGTTCCGCAACGTCGACCTGCTCACGCTGTCGAAGGAACGCGCCCGCCGGGTCCGCGGCAACCACGTCGCCATGGTCTTCCAGGACGCGCTCTCCGCGCTCAATCCTGTGTGGACGGTCGGGTTCCAGCTCTCCGAGCTGTTCCGCCAGCACCGGGGGATGTCGAAGAAGGACGCGATGAAGCGCTCCCTCGAACTCCTCGACCTGGTGAAGATCCCCGCCGCCGCGCAGCGGCTGCGCGAGTACCCCCACCAGTTCTCCGGCGGTATGCGCCAGCGCGTGATGATCGCGATGGCGCTCGCACTCGACCCGGACCTCCTGATCGCCGACGAGCCCACCACCGCTCTCGACGTCACCGTCCAGGCGCAGATCATGCGCCTGCTCAAGGAGATCCAGCTCGAACGCAACATGGGCCTGATCCTGATCACCCACGACCTCGGCGTGGTCGCCGACGTCGCCGACAAGATCAGCGTCATGTACGCCGGCCGCATCGTCGAGCAGGCGCCCGTTCTGGACACCTTCGCGACCCCGGCGCACCCGTACACCAAGGCGCTGCTGAAGTCGATTCCGCGCCTGGACACCAAGGGCCAGCGGCTGGAGATCATCAAGGGTCTGCCGCCGGTGCTCACCGATCTCCCGCCCGGGTGCAACTTCGCGCCGCGGTGCGCCTACGCGCAGGAGATCTGCACGCGGGAACTCCCTCTCCTCGCCACGGTGGCCGCCGACCGCGCCGCCGCGTGCCACTTCTCCTCGGAGGTGATCCGGGATGTCTAGCCCCAACGGCGATGTCGCCCTGGAAGTCAAGGGACTCAAGAAGCACTTCCCGATCCGGCAGGGTGTCGTCTTCAAGACCACCGTCGGTCAGGTCAAGGCCGTCGACGGCGTCGACCTCACCCTCCGCAAGGGCGAGACCCTCGGCGTCGTCGGGGAGTCCGGCTGCGGCAAGTCGACGCTCGCCAAGCTCCTCGTCGGTCTGGAGACCGCGACGGAGGGCTCCATCTCCGTTCGCGGCGAGGACGTCACGAAACTCGGCAGGGCCGGCATGCGCAGGCTTCGCCGCAACGTGCAGATGGTCTTCCAGGACCCTTACACGTCGCTGAACCCCCGCATGACCGTCGGCGACATCATCGGCGAACCCTTCGAGATCCACACCGACGTCGTGCCGAAGACCGGCCGCCGCAAAGCGGTGCAGGATCTTCTCGATGTCGTCGGCTTGAACCCCGATCACATCAACCGCTATCCGCACCAGTTCTCCGGTGGTCAGCGTCAGCGCATCGGCATCGCCCGCGCGCTCGCGCTCAAACCCGAGATCCTGATCTGCGACGAGCCGGTGTCGGCCCTCGACGTGTCGATCCAGGCGCAGGTCATCAACCTCCTGGAGGAACTCCAGGACGAGCTGGGCCTGTCGTATGTGTTCATCGCGCACGACCTGTCGGTGGTGCGGCACATCGCCGACCGCGTGGCGGTGATGTACCTGGGCAAGATCGCCGAACTCGGCACCGAGGACGAGATCTACGAAGCCCCGATGCACCCCTACACGCAGGCGCTCCTGTCGGCCGTTCCCGTCCCCGACCCCACCCTTCGCGGGCTGCGCGACGAGATCGTCCTCGAAGGCGACGTGCCCTCGCCGGCGAACCCGCCCTCGGGCTGCCGCTTCCGCACGCGCTGCTGGAAGGCCACCGAGAAGTGCGCCGCCGAGGAGCCCCTGCTCCAGATCCGGGCCGGTGCCCCGCACCCCAACGCCTGCCACTACGCCGCACCCCGCGACGTCGTGCACGCCGTCGAATAGGCCTCTGTCGACCCCTTAGAAAAACCATCACAAGAGCGAAGATCGCCTACGAAGTCGACCCTGCCGATGACAGGCAGACTACGGGCGTGTTACACCCGTGCCCTGGGCGCGGAGGCGATCTCCCAGCTAGATGACCATAAGTACGATGCGGCCCTCGCCCACCTGGAAGGTGGACGAGGGCCGTTCAGCGTCTAACGCACCTTCATTCCGGCCTGTGATCGACTTGTTATCCAACCGATGGCGGGCAGCGTTCGAAATCGCCTCGCGCGGGGCTACGTTGCAGTGAGGAACGGCACTGTGCGAGTGATCACTTACAGTGCCGGTCACTCCCTGTCCCTGTCCTAAGAGGAGCGTCACGGCCGATGAGCGGAACCATGGAGCCGATCGCCGAGGCGGATCTGACCGTCGTCGAGGAGATCTCCGAGGCCGAGGCCAAGAAGTTCGTCGGCCGATCGCCCGGTCAACTCGCGTGGGCCCGTCTCAAGCGCGACCGTACGGCGAAGGCCACGTTCATCACGATCGTCCTGCTGATGGTCGCGGCTTACGGAGCCCCGCTCTGGTCCCTCATCTACGGTTCCGACGCCTACAAGCAGAACCCGGAACTGCTCGACAGCGGCGCCAAGCCGCTCGGCTTCGCCGGTATGGACGGAACGCACTGGCTCGGCGTGCTGCCGGGCAACGGTGAAGACGTCTTGATGCAGCTGCTCTACGGAATCCGCACCTCGGTGTCGATCGCGATCATCACCGCGATCGTCGTGGTGGCCCTCGGGGCGATCGTCGGAGCCTTCTCCGCCTTCGTCGGCGGCTGGCTCGACGCGGTCATCAACTGGTTCATCGACGTGATGCTGAGCCTGCCCTTCCTGATCATCGCGCTGGCCGCGGTGCCGATCGTGACCGACCTCCTCCTGGGCGGTCCGGGCGAGCGTCCACTGTGGGTCTCGGCCTCGATGATCATGATCGTGCTGCTGATCTTCTCGTGGATGGGCGCCGCCCGTCTGGTGCGCGGCCAGGTGATGTCGCTGCGCGAGCGCGAGTTCATCGAGGCGGCCCGTGCCGCCGGCGCCGGCCCCGCGCACATCGTCTTCAAGCAGATCCTGCCCAACGTGTGGGCGCCGATCCTCGTGTCGTTCTCGATGACGGTCCCCGCGCTCGTCGCGGCCGAGGCGTACCTGGCCTTCCTGGGTGTCGGCGTCTCCCAGCCCCACCCGGACCTCGGCCGGCTGGTCGCCTACGCGGTCGGCCAGATGCGCATCATCAACGGATGGTTCCTCCTGCTGATCAGCGGCGGCACCATCTTCCTCCTGGTCTTGACATTCAACCTGTTCGGCGACTCGGTGCGAGACGCCCTCAACCCGAAATCGAACCGGTGATCCCGTGCCCCCCGGTACGGACCCACTGAAAAAGGAGAAGGTAGTGAGAAGATCCTCAAGGATCGCCGCCGCAGGCGGTTTGGTGATTGCGCTCGCGCTCAGCGCGTGTTCGCAGAACACCGGTGAAGGTGACGGAGCCAGCGACGACATCGAGGTGGGCTCGCTCGACATCATCGGCACCGAGGCCGACTCGACCGGTCCCGCGACCCCCGTGCCCAACGCGAAGCCCGGTGGCACGATCGACTACACCGGTCTCTCCGACTTCGTCCACCTCGACCCGTCGCGTACCTACGTCGGCTCGTACATGATGGTCGGCAACGGTCTGCTGTGGCGCACGCTCAACGGTTACCGCGAGGAGCCGGGCGGCGGCCTGAAGCTCGTCGGCGACCTGGCCACCAACCCCGGCCTGGACGTCAACGGGGACTGCAAGGTCTGGGAGTACACCCTCAAGACCGGCCTGAAGTACGAGGACGGCACCGAGATCACCGCGGCCGACGTCGCCTACGGCATCGCCCGCAGCTTCACCCCCGAGCTCGGTGAGGGCGCCCAGTTCCTGCAGAACTGGCTCCAGGAGTCCCGCGAGTACAAGGGACCGTACGAGGGTGCCGAGAAGGTTCCGCCGGGCGTGACCGTCAACGGCAACAAGATCACCTTCACCTTCGACAAGGCCCGCTGCGAGCTTCCGTTCGCCGTGGCGATGCCGAACACGGCCCCCGTGCCGGAGGCCAAGGACACCAAGGGCGAGTTCGACAAGAAGCCCTTCTCCTCGGGTCCGTACAAGATCGAGTCGCGCACCATCGACGAGGAGATGGTCCTCGTCCGCAATGAGCACTGGGACGAGAAGACGGACCCGATCCGTCACGCCTACCCGGACAAGTTCGAGTTCAAGTTCGGTGCCGAGCCGCAGGACACCTCGGTCCGTCTGGACGCCAACGCCGGCGGCGACGAGAACCTGTTCACCTTCGCCCAGGTCTACCCCGACCTGCTGCCCCAGGTGACCTCGGACCTCGGCAAGTACGGCACCCGTGTCGTTCAGGGCGCCCAGAAGTACAACGGCTACATCGCCATCAACAACAACCGCGTGAAGGACCTCGCGACGCGCCAGGCGCTGAACTACGCCTTCCCGCGTGACCGTTGGGTGCAGCTCCAGGGCGGCGAGTTCGCGGCCAAGCCCGGTACCGCGTTCATGACCCCCAGTGTCCCGGGCTTCAAGGAGTTCAACGCCTACCCGGCCGACATCGAGAAGGCCAAGGAGCTGCTGGCGGGCAAGTCCGTCAAGCTGCGCTACGCCTACCAGAACGCCTCGGAGCTGGACGGCCAGATCGCCAGCATGTTCAAGGACGAGTACGCCAAGATCGGTGTCGAGCTGGAGACGGTTCCGCTGGAGCCGACCGGCTGGTACGACCAGATCGGTGACCCGACCAACGAGTACGACCTGTACTGGGCCGGCTGGGGTGCCGACTGGCCGTCGGGTTCGACCGTGATCCCGCCGTGCTTGGGCGAGGACGGCATCTCCGACGTTCCCGGTGCCAGCACGAACTACTCGTACTTCACCGAGCCGACCATCGAGGCCGAGATCGACCGCCTCGAGAGCCTGCCCGTCACCGAGGCCCTCCCGGGCTGGGGCGAGCTGGACGAGAAGATCATGAAGGAGTTCGCGCCTTACATCCCCGCCGACATCAGCTACGGCGTCTGGATGAGCGGCTCGAACATCGGTGGCCTCCAGCTGGGACAGAACCTCAGCACCCTGGACATCACCAAGCTCTTCCTGATCGACCCGGCGCTCAACGCCTGACCTGATCTGACGACCGGAATGTTCGTCTGATCGACCGTCCGACGGGTGGGGCCGCGCGAACCGCGCGGCCCCACCCCGGATCGACAGGGCGGGATTCCACGCGACAGCCGGGTCGACCGGCGCGAACCAAGGTGGTTTTTGGATGCTGCGTTTCATTGTGCGGCGGACGTTGCTGGCGGTCGTGACACTGGCGTTGATCAGTTTCATGACGTTCATGCTGTTCTTCGCCGTCCCGGCGGACCCGGCTCGCACGGTGTGCGGGCAGCGGTGCACCGCCGAACAGTTGGAAAACGTGCGGGAGTCCCTCGGCCTCAACGAGCCGATCATGACCCAGTACGGCGAGTTCATGGCGGGCATCTTCGTCGGCCGCGATCTCGGTGAGGGCGAGTTCGCCACACGCTGTGACGCCCCCTGCTTCGGGCGCTCCTTTCTCAGTAACGAAGACGTCAGCGACATGATCGCGCGGGCGCTGCCGATCTCGGCCTCCATCGCCATCGGCGCCTGGATCCTCCAGACCGTCATCGCGGTGGGCCTCGGCGTGATCGCCGCCCGCAAGCGCGGCACCCTGATCGACCGCTTCTCGATCGGCGCGACCCTGGTCGGCGCCGCTCTCCCCATCTACTTCGTCGGCGCGATGCTGCTGCTGATCTTCCGGTACACCCTGGAGTGGCTGCCGCAACCGTCGTACATATCCCCGATAGTCAATCCGCTCGGCTGGGTCGGGGGCATGATCCTGCCCTGGCTGACGATCGCGCTGATCGGGTTCGCCTTCGACGCCCGGATGACGCGGTCGCAGATGCTGGAGACCCTCGACGAGGACTTCATCCGCACCTCCCGCGCCAAGGGCCTGCGCGACCGGGTCGTCTACTGGCGGCACGCGCTGCGCGCCTCGATGACCCCGATCGCGACTTCCGCCGGCCTCGGCCTCGGCGGTCTGCTGTCGGGTGCGGTGGTCACCGAGACCGTCTTCGGTCTCAACGGGCTGGGGAAGATGAGCGTCCAGGCCATCACCGGCCGCAACCTCCCCATCGTCATGGCCACGGTGCTCATCGCGGCCTTCTTCATCGTCGTTTCCACGGCCGTGGTCGACATGCTCTACGCGGTCATCGACCCGCGCGTCCGGCTAGGTTAAGGAGTACGACGCATGAGCACCGGCACCTACCTGGAAGTCGAGGACCTCAAGGTCCACTTCCGTACCGAGGACGGCATCGTCAAGGCCGTCGACGGTGTGTCGTTCGGCGTGGAGCGCGGCAAGACCCTCAGCATCGTCGGCGAGTCCGGCTCGGGCAAGAGCGTCACCAGCCTCACCATGCTGGGCCTGCACAACACGCGCACCGCCACGGTCAGCGGCCGCCTCACGATCGGCGACGTCGACATCGTCAGCGCGAAGCCGGAGACGGTCCGCCGCATGCGCGGCAAGGACATGTCGATGATCTTCCAGGACCCGTTGACGGCGCTGCACCCGTTCTACTCGATCGGGCGGCAGATCTCCGAGGCGTACCGCATCCACCACAAGGTCGGCAAGGACCAGGCGTGGAAGCGGGCGGTGGAGATGCTCGACCGGGTCGGGATCCCCGAGCCGGCGCGGCGGGCCAAGCAGTACCCGCACGAGTTCTCCGGCGGTATGCGCCAGCGCGCGATGATCGCGATGGCCCTGGTCAACGACCCGAACCTGATCATCGCCGACGAGCCGACGACCGCGCTCGACGTGACCGTCCAGGCGCAGATCCTCGACCTGCTCGAAGATCTCCAGCGCGAGTTCCACTCGGCGATCATCCTGATCACCCACGACCTCGGCGTGGTCAGCCAGGTCGCCGACGACGTGCTCGTCATGTACGGCGGCCGCGCGGTGGAGAAGGGCAGCGTCGAGCGGGTCATGCGCTCCCCGGAGCACCCGTACACGTGGGGCCTGCTCAACTCGGTGCCGTCGCTCAAGGGCGACTCCAACGATGAGCTGGTGCCGATCCCCGGTAACCCGCCCAGCCTGCTGAACGTTCCGCCGGGCTGCGCGTTCAACCCGCGGTGTGCGCACGCGATGCTTCCCGGCCCGTGCGCGATCGTTCGCCCCGAACTCGAAGTGGTGCCCGGCGACGGCGGCCACTCGGCCGCCTGCCACCTCCCGGTGGACGAGCGCAAGGCGATCCGCGAGTCCGATGTCAGGAAGGTGGAAGTCTGATGACCGAGGTCGAGACGGTGGCGGTGGCGCCGCCGGAGCGTGCCCAGCGGCGCGAGCTGCTGGAGGTCAAAGGACTGACCAAGCACTTCGCCGTCCGCAGTGGACTGGTTTCGACGAAGCAGTACGTGCGGGCCGTCGACGGTGTCGACTTCTCCGTCGCGCGCGGTGAGGCCCTTGGCCTGGTCGGCGAGTCCGGTTGCGGCAAGACCACGACGGGCCGGATGCTGGTCCGCCTGCTGGAGGCGACCTCCGGGTCGATCCAGTTCGACGGGCGCGACATCACGAAGGTGAAGGGCAAGGAGCTGCGCAAGCTCCGCCAGGAGATCCAGATCATCTTCCAGGACCCCTACTCCTCGCTGAACCCGCGCCACACGGTCGGCACGATCGTGGCGATGCCGTTCCAGGTCAACAACATCAAGCCCCCGGGCGGCGTGAAGAAGCGCGTCCAGGAGCTGCTGGAGCTGGTCGGCCTCAACCCGGAGCACTACAACCGCTTCCCGCACGAGTTCTCCGGCGGTCAGCGCCAGCGCATCGGCATCGCCCGCGCGCTGGCCCTGCGGCCGAAGCTGATCGTCGCCGACGAGCCGGTCTCCGCGCTCGACGTGTCGATCCAGGCGCAGGTCATCAACCTGCTCCGCGAACTTCAGCGGGAGCTCGACCTGTCGTTCGTGTTCATCGCGCACGACCTGTCGGTGGTCCGGCACTTCTGCGACCGCATCGCGGTGATGTACCTGGGCAAGATCGCCGAGGTCGGCGACCGGCACCAGATCTACGACACCCCGTCGCACCCGTACACCAAGGCGCTGCTGTCGGCCGTCCCGGACGTCACCAAGCTCGGCCGGGAGGGATCGGGCCGCATCCGCCTCGAAGGCGACGTGCCGACCCCGATCAACCCGCCCTCGGGCTGCCGTTTCCGGACGCGCTGCTGGAAGGCGACCGAGGTCTGCGCCACCGAGGCGCCGCCGCTGTCGATCAAGCCCACGGGCGGAGTCGCGGCCTGCCACCACCCCGAGACGTACTGAGCGAGACCTGATCGCCGAGCTTTCCACCCGCACCTGACGGCCCCTCCCGTACCCACCCCACGGGAGGGGCCGTCGCGCTAAGGTCGGCCACGTGATTGACGCGCCAAGGCGAATCGTGCTCGTACACGCCCACCCCGACGACGAGAGCATCGGCACCGGCGCCACCATGGCCCGCTACGCCGCCGCTCCCGACACCCACGTCACCCTCGTGACGTGCACGCTGGGGGAGGAGGGCGAGATCCACGTGCCCGCGCTGGCACAGCTGGAGGCCGCGCAGGCCGACCAGCTCGGCGGCTGGCGCATCGCCGAGCTGGACGCCGCCTGCGCCGCCCTCGGCGTCACCGACCACCGCTTCCTCGGCGGGGCCGGCCGGTACCGCGACAGCGGCATGATGGGCCTGCCCGCCAACGAGCACCCGCGCGCCTTCTGGGGCGCCGACCTCGACGAGGCCGCCGGTCACCTCGCCCAGATCCTCCGCGAGGTCCGCCCGCAGGTCCTGGTCACCTACGACGCCAACGGCTTCTACGGCCACCCCGACCACATCCAGGCCCACCGCGTCAGTGTCCGCGCGATGGAGCTGGCCGCCGAGGGACCCGAGGCGCACACCGTCGACAAGCTCTACTACACGACCGTCTCGCGCCGCGAGCTCGCCGAGATGTTCGAGCACTTCAAGAACTCCGCCGAGAACCCCTTCGGCGAGGTCGAGCGGGTCGAGGACCTGCCCTTCGGCGCGCCCGACGAGCAGATCGACGCCCGCGTCGAGGCCACCGGCTTCGGCGAGGCGAAACTGGCCGCGCTGCACGCGCACGCCAGCCAGATCCCCGGCGGCGACTGGATGTTCACGCTGGCCGCCGAACTCGGCGAGGCCGGCCTCGAAGTCGAGTACTACACCCTCGCGCGCGGCAAGCGTGGTCCGGGAACCGTCGCCCTCGAAGGCGGCCCGGAGTGGGAGGACGACCTCTTCGCCGGGCTGTGACGCCCACGGGCCGCTGAGGGCCCTTCCCGCCGGGCCGTCGACGGCGTGCCGGGCCCCGCCGACGCCCCGCGCTCAGCTCCGCGAGCTACCCTCCCGGAGTGAGCACCGACACTTCCACGGCTTCCCCCGTGGATCCCCGCACCACCACCGAGGCGACGCCCCCGCCCGGGCTGTCCCTGGCCATCCGCGTCTCCGGCGCCGCGCTCGTCGGTTCCACCGCCCTCGTCTTCGCCGTCATCGAGTCGTTCCTGGTGCCGCTGCGCTTCAACGAGGTCTACGTCCCCGTGTCGGCGGCGATGGCCCTTATCGTCAACGCCGGCCTCACCTTCCTCGCGGTGTGGCTGACCGGCTGGCGCATCACCGCCCTGCTGCCCGGCGTGGTGTGGTTCGCCGTCGTGGTCGGCCTGTCGCGGCCCACCGGGGACGGCGACCTGGTCATTCCCGACGTGTGGCCCGGCTACGCGATGCTGCTCACCGGGGCCGCGGCCGCCGTGGTCGCGGCATATGTCGTGGTGACCAGGCGACGCTGACGTTCCGGCGCGCGCGAAGGGCTTGCGCTGTGCGCTTCATCTCGGGTACATATTTGCCGTGAGCAATCCCCGAGCGCGCTGGATTCCCATCGCCGCCTTCACCGCAGCCCTGGTCGCCGTCTACGTCATCGCCGCGTTCGTCATGAGCGGCAACGACGAGACCGACGCCGACGGCGACACTCAACTCGGCATCGCGATGATCGCCGTCATCGCCGCGATCGCGATCGCCGCGGGCGTGTGGTGGGGACGCCGCGGATCGGTGCAGAACCTCATCGCCGACGCCGGACTCGGCGTCGTCGTCGCCGGTGTCCTCGCCGTCGTCCTCGGCCCCGTCGCCGCCGGCCGCGGGCCCTTCGAGAACGGCCTCGGCGACTTCCTCGTCGCGCTGCTGACCTTCTGGGCCGTCGCCGTCATCGGCGTCTTCATCGGCCTGATGGCCCTGACGCTGTTCGCCGCGGACTACCGCAGCCGCCAGCTGAAGAACACCGAGAAGTACTACTCCCGCAAGAAGCCCGTCAAGCGGCGCTGAGCCTGCGGTAGGTGTACTCGTGGTGGTCGGTGAAACCGATCCGGTGGTACAGCGCCGTCGCGGCCTCGTTGGTCGACACGACCTGTAGGTAGGCGCGCTCGGCCCCCAGGGGCCGGGCCCAGCCCACCAGACCGTCGAAGAGGTGCGTGGCCACACCGCGTCGCCTTGCCTCCGGCACGACCTCCACAAGGGACACCCCGAGCCAGCCCGCCGACACCGCGCCCCGGCCGATCGCGATCAGCTCGCCGTCCTCGTACAGCGAGGCGAAGGCGGTCTTCGGCGCGCCCGCGAGGATGCTCAGTGCGATCTGCGGCAGCCCGCCCTTGCGGCTCGACACCAGGTCCAGCCAGCCCACCGAGGGCGCCGAACCGATCTGCACCGGCTCCAGGTCCGCCCGCGGCGGCCGGGTCCAGTCGGACAGCTCACGGGTCATCACGTTCGTGCGCGGCAGCTGCTCGACCCAGCCCAGCCGGTCCAGGTCGGCGTCGAGGCGCCGCGACAGCGGAAGCGGCAGCGAGAACACCGGCGGCAGGCCGCGCGAGCCGTACCAGTCGGTGACGTAGCGGACGGCTTCCTCCAGTGGGCGCCCCGGATCGCCGACGGCCAGGACCGTGTTCGCGCGGAAGGTCCAGCCGGCCGCCGCCCGCAGCTGCCAGTCGCCGATCCATTCACTGTCGGGCGCCGGCCAGTGCGCCGAGGCGACCCGCTCCAGCGCCGCGACCGCCGAGAACCGCACCGGACGCGGCGGCACCGGCTTGGCGGCCACGACGTCGGCGCGGTCGATCTTCTGCTCACCGCCGTCGTCGCGCCGGATCAGGAGAGAACGATCACTGATCTCAAGGAGCTCGCCGAGAACGTCGGTGAAGCGTTCGCGGCCCTCGCGCACCCCGGCATTTAGTCGGATAACGACCCGGCCGCCTACGTGTTCGGCTGTCAGTGAGGGCATGATGAGGGCTCCCGGTTCGCGCTGGACGACGACCCACACTAGGCTGGGCTTCCGGCAGCGAACCTACCTGCCGACGTGAGAGGACTGGCCGTGACATACATCATCGCCGAGCCGTGCGTTGACCTGCTCGACAAGGCGTGCATCGAAGAGTGCCCCGTCGACTGCATCTACGAGGGCAACCGGATGCTGTATATCCACCCCGACGAGTGCGTCGACTGCGGTGCCTGCGAGCCGGTGTGCCCGGTGGAGGCCATCTTCTACGAGGACGACGTTCCCGAGGAGTGGAGCGACTTCACGCGCGCCAACTACGAGTTCTTCGAAGGCGACCTCGGTTCGCCCGGTGGGGCCTCGAAGATGGGCAAGATCGAGAAGGACGCCACCCACGTGGCCGGGCTGCCGCCCAAAGAGAACGCCGAGCACTGATTCGTGAGCCTGTCGGAGCGGCTGCCGGTCTTCCCCTGGGACCGGTTGGCCCCCTTCGGTGACATCGCTCGCAACCACCCCGACGGGATCGTCGACCTCTCGGTCGGCACTCCCGTCGACCCCGTCCCGCCGCTGATCCGCCGTGCGCTCCAGAGCGCGGCGGACATCCCGGGCTACCCGCTGACGGCGGGGACGCCGGAGCTGCGGGCGGCGCTGCGGGACTGGCTGGCGCTCCACTGCGGAGCCGATGCCTCGGTGGGCGTGCTGCCCACGATCGGTTCGAAGGAACTCGTCGGCTGGCTGCCCACCCTGCTGGGCGCCGGGCCGGGCGACACCGTGGTCCTGCCCCGGCTGGCGTACCCGACCTACGACATCGGCGTGCGCGTCAGCGGCGCCGAGGCCCTGGTGGCCGACTCACCGTCGGAGATCCCCTCGGGGACCAGGCCTTCGCTGATCTGGATCAACTCGCCGAGCAATCCCACCGGCCGCGTGTCGACGGCCGGCGAGCTGCGCGACTGGCTCGCCTACGCCCGCGAGACGGGCGCCGTGCTGGCCGGCGACGAGTGCTACCTGACGCTGGGCTGGGACGCCGAGCCCGTCTCGGTGCTGTCGGTCTGCGACGGCGACTACGGCGGCGTGCTGTCGGTGCACTCGCTGTCGAAGCGCTCGAACCTGGCCGGTTACCGCGCCGGGTTCGTCGGCGGCGATCCCGCGCTGGTCGCGTCGCTGCTGGAGGCGCGCAAGCACACCGGCATGATCGTTCCCGCCCCCGTGCAGGCCGCCATGGTCGCCGCGCTGGGCGACGAGGAGCACGCGGCGGCGCAGCGGGAGCTGTACCGGGCCCGCCGCGAAGTACTGCGCCCGGCGCTGCTGGCGCGCGGGATGCGCGTCGAGCACTCCGAGGCGGGCCTGTACCTGTGGGCGACGCGCGACGAGGACTGCTGGAAGACCGTCGAGGAGTTCGCCTCCCTGGGCGTGCTGGTCGCGCCCGGAGAGTTCTACGGTGTCGCCGGCGGTGACCACGTGCGCGTGGCGCTGACCGCGCCGGACGCGCTCGTCGCGTCCGCCGCCGCCCGCCTGGCCGGCTGATGCGCCGGGGGCGGCTGTTCACCGGTGAGGACGAGTCCCGGTTCGCGGCACCCGCCGACGCCGACGAGCGCACGCTGCTCGTGGAGATGCTCGCCGCACACCGGGCCACCCTTGAGCTGAAGTGCGCCGGGCTGACCGCCGAACAGCTGGCGTCCCGCGCAGTACCCCCGTCGACCCTGTCGCTGCTGGGGCTCGTGCGGCACCTCGCCGACGTCGAACGCCGCTGGTTTCGCCTCGACCTCGCCGGCGAGGACGCCCCACCCCGCTTCTGCGGCCCTGAGGACCCCGACGGGGACTTCGACGGCGCCGTGGCCGACAACGCCGTGATCGAGGAGTCCTGGGCCGCCTGGAGGGACGAGGCCGCCTTCGCCGACGCGTTCACCGCGCGGGCGGCGAGCCTGGACGTCGAGGGCGAGGACGCGTGGCGGGGGAAGCTGTCGCTGCGCTGGGTGCTGATGCACATGATCGAGGAGTACGCGCGGCACAACGGGCACGCCGACCTGCTGCGAGAACGGCTGGACGGCGCGATCGGGTTGTGAGGGCCGGCGGAATCCGGGCCTTTTCCGCAGCTCGGGGAGGATAATCGATCCCGGGGCGAGAACCATGGCCGCGAGATTCAACCCACCGCCCGGCCCGGTGCCGTCGGCGGGACACGAAGCGTCACCGCACACGGCGACAGGCCCACCGCGGATACCGGCGAGGCGAAGACGCCCACACCTCAAGTGGTCGCCGATCCTGGCCCTCGTACTGGCACTCCTGGCCGCCTCACTGCCGATCTCGGCAGCCCACGCAGGCGCGCGCGGCGACCCTTCGGGGGCCATGGACGCGATCGCGCACGCCGCGATGCCGCTGTCGGTCGACTACGAGGACCTCAGCCAACGGGAATGGGCGACCATCGCCAAGGACCCCGACAAGCATGTGGGCCGCACGATCGTCGTCTACGGAGTCGTCACGCAGTTCGACACCGCCACCGGCACCGGTGCCCTCCGGGCCGACATCGGCCACGAGGACGCCGAGTACGTCTTCGACTACCCGACCAACACGGTCCTCACCGGTGCCGAGTCCACACTCGCCGATCTGGTGCAGGGCGACGAGTTCACGGCGGACGTCGAGGTCGCCGGTTCGCTGGAGTACGAGCTGCAGGCCGGCGGCACCACGGTGGTCCCGGAGCTGTCCGTCGACTCGATCGAGCGGCTGTGAGCCGATCCTTACGCGCTCTTCGCCTCGCGCAGATCCACGTTGTACTTCCCCGGCTCGGCGATCGACAGCAGATGCTGCGCGAGTTCGGTGACGGCCACGTCCTCGCCGATGTCGGTGTCATCCAGCACCTTGTGCCAGTAGACGGGGTCGGTGACCTCGGCCTCCAGGGCCGCGTGAACTTCCGGCCGCTCGGCGAGCTCGTGCGAGAGCGCGCCCTTCAGCGCGGTGTACGAGCCGCGGACGGCCTCTCCGTCGGCGCCTTCCGGTACCGCCGTCGCCCCGGCCACCAACGCCGCGACGACCAGTTCCACGTTCGACACCGAATCCCCTGCCCGCCGAGCCCGCCCGAAGCCGAAGCGGCTCCGCGAACGCCAAGTATGGCGTCGCGGAGCCGGCCCGGTCCAGCGAGGTCGCGAGTCGTGAGACCCGCCGTCCCCTAGTTCTTGTGCAGCGCCGCGTTCAGCCCGCCCCAGGTTCCGGTGCGGGGCTTGGCCTCCAGCGCGCCGGTCTGGGAGTTGCGCCAGTACAGCAGGTCGGAGGCGCCGGACAGTTCGCGCGCCTTGACGACCTCGCCGTCGGGCAGCAGGATCTTCGACCCGGCGGTGATGTAGCAGCCGGCCTCGACGACGCAGTTGTCGCCCAGCGAGATGCCGATCCCGGCGTTGGCGCCCAGCAGGCAGCCCTCGCCGATCGACACGACGTCCTTGCCGCCGCCGGACAGGGTCCCCATGATCGACGAGCCGGCGCCGATGTCGCTGTTGTCGCCGACGACGACCCCGGCGACGATGCGGCCCTCGACCATCGAGGTGCCGAGGGTTCCGGCGTTGAAGTTCACGAAACCCTCGTGCATGACGGTGGTGCCCTCGGCGAGGTGCGCGCCGAGGCGGACGCGGTCGGCGTCGGCGATGCGGACACCGCTGGGCACGACGTAGTCGGTCATGCGCGGGAACTTGTCGACCGAGTAGACCTCCAGGCGGTGCCCCTCCAGGCGCAGCGCCAGCCGGACCTCCTCGATGCGGTGCGCGGGGATCGGTCCCAGGTCGGTCCAGGCGTTGTTCGACAGCAGCCCGAAGACGCCGTCGAGGTTGGCCTGGTGCGGCTTGATGATCCGGTGCGACAGCAGGTGCAGGCGCAGGTAGGCGTCGGCGGCGTTCTGCGGCGCGTCGGCAAGGGACGCGATGGTCGTCGTGACCTGTTCGGTCTCGATGCCCAGGACGTCGTCCTCGCCGGGCTCGAAGTCGAGTTCGGTGGGCTTGGCCGCACCGAGGCCGAGCTCGGCGTACCAGACGTCGAGGACGGTCCCGTCGGCGTCGAGGTGGGCCTCGCCAACGCCCCAGGCGGAATCAGTCAGGTAGGTGGTCACGGGGCAAGGGTAGCGATGGCGCGGTCACCGTCCGGCGGCGGTGAGCAGGTCGAGCATCGCCCCCAACGGCAGCGAGGGGTGCCGTGCGGCCTTGTGGGCGATGAGCGGGTCGGCGTCGGCGAGCAGCCACAGCACCGAGGCCGACGGCAGGGCGGGGGAGTCGAGGGCGATCAGGCGCAGGCGCGGCTGGTCGTCGGTGGCGAGCCGGGGGAGGGCCGAGGCGGGGAAGTTGGGGTGGCGGACGTAGTCGTGGCGGACCTTGCCCGTCCCGTCGAACTCGCGGGTGAAGGCGACCAGCACGTCGGCGCGCGTGGAGGGGTGCCCGGCGGCGAACTGCCGGACCCACGTGTCGGCGTCGGTGAGGAGGTTCGACGCGACCCGCGCGGGGATCTTCGGGTTCCGCGCGACCGCGCGGCGCAGGAACGGGTAGGGGGAGCGCAGGAACGCGATCTGGGTCTCCACGAGCTCGCGGCGGACCCAGGGCGCGTCGCCGGCGAGGGCGCCGTCGAGCTGGACCGAGGCGGTCAGCGCGTCGAGGTCGTCGGGGTCGGTGGGCCGGGCGCTCAGCTCGCTGTAGAGGCGGGCGCGGACGTCCTCGCCGACGTCGTGGCGCAGCATCACCTTCGCGCGCACCAGCGGGCTGGGGTCGTCGGTGAGGGCCTTGACGGTCTCCGGGGAGATGTGCGGGTTGTCGGCGAGGGCTTCGCGGGTCTCGCCGTCGGGGTCGGCGAGGAGGGTGTCAGTGAGCTCCTCGGGGAGTTCGGCGCGGGCGATGACGGCGCGGCGCACTTCGCCGTCGTCGTCGGCGAGCAGCGCCTTGTGCGTCAGGGGAGTGTTGTGCGCGCCGCGGGCCACGCCGAGGCGGACGCGCTGCTCGTGGTCGAGGGCCAGGCGCACCAGGACTCGTTCGGCGACGTGTCCGGTACGGCCGACGGCCTCGCGGACGTAGGCGTGGGAGTGCTCGGCCAGCTGCTCGCGCAGCTCGGTCGGCGCGTGCCGGTTGGCGGCCAGCTGAATGGCGGTGTGGACGTCGCCGGTCTGGTGGAGCCGGTGGGCGTGGCCGGGGTCGAGGTCGGCGCGGCCGGCGATGGCCGCGCCCGCACCGGGGAGGCTCGCGAGGCGAGCGCGGACCTCGGGCGGCGCGGCGGGGTTGGCCGCGATCCCGAGGAGTGTGTCGACGTTGTTGCCCATCGACCCATGATGCCTCCGCGGGCCGCGACACGCCCGGTCCGCTGTCTCGGCGGCCGCCCGTGCGACACTCGGCCCATGAAGGCGCGTATCACCGCAGACCAGCACCTGCTCGACTCGAACCGGCGCTCGGAGTGGAAGCAGAAGGACGCCTGGCGGACCTTGCGGATCCTCTCGGAGTTCGTCGACGGCTTCGACACGCTCTCCGACGTCGAGCGCGCCGTCGCCGTTTTCGGCTCGGCCCGCACGAAGCCCGACAGCCCGGGCTACGCGCTGGCCGAGGAGGTCGGGGCGGCCCTGGCCAAGGAGGGCTTCTCGGTCATCACCGGTGGAGGGCCCGGTGTGATGGAGGCCGCGAACAAGGGCGCGGTCGAGGCCGGCGGTGAGTCGATCGGCCTGGGCATCGAGCTGCCCTTCGAGCAGGGCCTCAACGGCTACGTCGACATCGGCCTCGACTTTCGCTACTTCTTCGTGCGTAAGACGATGTTCGTCAAGTACGCGCAGGCCTTCATCGTGCTCCCCGGCGGCTTCGGGACGATGGACGAGCTGTTCGAGGCGCTCACGCTCGTCCAGACCAAGAAGGTCACCCAGTTCCCGGTGGTCCTGCTGGGCACCGCGTACTGGGGCGGCCTGGTGGACTGGCTGCGCGGCCGGATGCTCGACGACGGCATGATCAACCCCGTCGACGTCGACCTGATGCTGGTCACCGACGACGTCGCCGAGGCCGTCGCGCACATCGTCGCCGGCTGCAACACCAGGCCCGGCCCGCCCGGCGACGCCGCCCTGCCGAGTTAGGTCAGCCCGCCCGGGTCGAACGCGGGCCCGTCCTTCGACTCCTGGTGGCGCACGTACATGTCGGCGCCGGTGGTGACCACCTTGGCGATGACCGACTCGTACTTGATCGTCTCGATCACCTTCAGCGCCGTCTGGAGCTTCTCGAACACCGCCATGGCCTTGCGCACCCACGTCACGGCCGTCAGGTAGGTCCGCGCTGCCTCCACGGCGGTGATCGTGGCCTGCGCCGCCGTCGAGGCGCCCATGCTCGGGCCCGCGGCGGCCAGCGCGGTCAGCCACTTCGGGATCTGGGCGAGCAGGAACTTCGTCAGCTCGCCCTTGATGATCGACTGGAGGCTCGTCGCGAGCAGTGAGGCGCCCTGCATGACCAGCCGGACGCGCGTGACGTCGTTGGCGGTCGCGGTGATCGCCTCGGAGCACTCGCCGAGGCGGGTCTTGGCCACGCCGGCGGCGTCGCCGCGCCAGTTCGCGATGTCCTCGCCGGGGACTTTGCCGACGTCCTCGCCGATCGCGTTGAGGGCCGCGGCGACGCGGTCCCACTTGGCGATCTCCAGGTCCATGCGCTCGGGGTTGCCGGTCACCAGGCCGAGCAGGTCCTCAAGGGGCTGGATGAAGTCGATGAGGAACGACACCACGGTCCCGGCGAGGAAGTTCGCCGGATTGGTGATGGCGCCCAGGCCGGTGTAGAAGGTCGAGGAGATCTCGCCGAGCAGGCCGGTCACGTCGGAGAAGTCGGCGCCGTCGCCGAAGGCCGCCGACTTGGTGGTGAGTCCCTTGACCTGTGCGTATCCCGGCAGGCCGGAGGCCGCGCCGGATCCGTCGAAGATCCCGGGGGAGTTCTTGACGCCGGTGTCGTCGCCGACGTCGGTCGCGGAGTCGCCTGATCCCATGTCCCTCAGCCCCCGTAGGTTCCGCCGTCGAGACGGGCACGGATCTTGCGCATCGTGTCGTCGTTGTCGGTCTCGGTGAGGCGGTAGTTCTCCGCGCAGGCGTCCATGCGGCCGGCGTGGGCGCCCAGGGCGCGGCCGATCATGCCGATGTGCTCGTGGAGTTCGGTGGCCTTGCTCCAGTACAGCGGCGCCAGCGCGAGGCCGGGCATGCCCCAGGTGTACCAGTCGGGGTCGGCGTCGTCGGCGAGCTCGGCGGCCCTCCCGGCGTGCTCGCCGAGGGTGTTGAGCCTGGTCGAGGCGCCGGCCATGCCGGCGAAGTCGACGTGGAGGGGTTCGGTCACGTCGTGTGTCCTTTGTGGGGGATGTGGTCTGGGACACGCCTACCGTGCCAGACCCTGTCAAGTCCCCCGCAACGGGCCTGAGCCGCGGCCCACCGTGTCCGGTCTCACACGGTGGGCTCGTCCGCTAGAGGCTGCGCTTGGGCGCCTTGGGCGCCTTGTCCCCGCGGATCGCCGCGACCATGTCGAGCACCTGGCGGGTGGCCGTCACGTCGTGGGCGCGGAAGACCCGCGCGCCGTGCCAGGCCGACACCGCGGTCGCGGCGAGGGTCCCGGGGAGGCGGCGGTTCACCGGCAGGTCGAGGGTCTCGCCGACGAAGTCCTTGCGGGACAGCGCGACGAGCACCGGCCAGCCGGTCGCGACGAGCTCGTCGAGGCGGCGGGTCAGCTCCAGGGAGTGGACCGTCGCCTTGCCGAAGTCGTGGGTGGGGTCGATGAGGATGCCGTCGGCGCGGACACCGGCGGCGAGCGCGCGTTCGGCGGCCTGGCCCAGCGCGTCGGTGACCTCGGCGACGACGTCGTCGTAGGTGACCTTCCCGGCGATCGTGCGCGGGCGCATGCCGCCGGTGTGGGAGCAGACCAGTCCGGCCCCGGACTCGGCGGCGACCGAGACCAGTTCGGGGTCGGCGCCCGCCCACGTGTCGTTGATGAGGTCGGCCCCGGCCGCGGTGGCCTTCTCGGCGACCTCGGCGCGCCACGTGTCGACCGAGATGACCAGCCGCGGGTGGCGCTGGCGCAGTTCGGCGATGAACGGGACGGTCCGCTGGATCTCCTCGTCGACGCTGACCTCGTCGCCGGGGCCGGCCTTGACGCCGCCGATGTCGACGATGTCGGCGCCGTCGGCGACCGCGCGGTCAACGGCGGCCAGGGCCGCCTCGAAGGCGAAGTTGGCGCCCTTGTCGAAGAAGGAATCCGGTGTCCGGTTGACGATCACCATCAGGGCGAAGCTGCTCGGACCGAAAGTCCGTGAACCGAGACGTAGTGTGCGAGAGGGAGTTGGTTGTTGGGGAGTTGTAGTCATAGAAGCCAATTGTCCTGGGGGAGGAGGAAGCATCCGGGCAATTGTGCCCCGGGCCTCCGTGGAAAGATGCGTCAATGGGCCAATTCCTGATCCTGCTCGTCGTCGTCGCCATTGCCGTCGGCCTGGTCTTCGGCGTTGTCGTGCTGGCGACCGGTAAAGACAACGGACTGCGCCCGGTCTCTGCCGACGGGGTTTCGATCGGTCTCCCGCCGGACCGTCCGCTGTCCGAGGACGATGTGCTCACCGCCCGCTTCGATACCGGTCTGCGGGGTTACCGCACCGGCCAGGTGGACGACGCTCTCGCCCGGCTCGCGTACGACGTTGGCTTCAAGGATGAACTGATCAAGGTGCTGGTCTCCGAGGTACAGGCATTGCGTGACGGGCGTACCGACGACGCCGAACGACTGCGTCTGGCCCGCGCCAAGGCTATCGGTGAGACCACAGTGGACACGCGGCGGCCGTCGGTCGACGGCGATGACGTGGAGCAACCGTCCGTTGTGGACCCCGGTGACAAGTCGGCGGAGGGCGCCGACGCGCTCGCCGGTGACGCCGGTTCCGATGACCCCGCCGACGAGCCCGCCGCCGACCCTGCCGCCGAACCGGTCTCGCCGGCCGGTGAGCAGAAGTCGTGACCGGTTCGCTGCCCGGCCCCGACGGACTTCCGCGCTGCCCCTGGGGCGCCGGGCCGGAGATCTACACCGACTACCACGACAACGAATGGGGCCGCCCGCTGCGCGGTGACGACGCCCTGTTCGAGCGCATGAGCCTGGAGGCCTTCCAGTCCGGACTCGCGTGGATCACGATCCTGCGCAAGCGCGAGAACTTCCGCACGGCATTCGACGGCTTCGTCATCGAGAAGGTCGCCGACTTCACCGCCGCCGACCACGACCGGCTCATGGCCGACGCCGGGATCGTGCGCAACCGCGCCAAGATCGAGGCCGTCATGGCCAACGCCAAGGTCGCCCTCGACCAGCCGGAAGGACTGTCGGACCTGCTGTGGTCCTTCGCGCCCGAGGCGCGTCCGAGGCCCGAGAGCTTCGACACCGTGCCCGCCGTCACGCCCGAGTCGAAGGCCATGGCCAAGGAACTGCGCAAGCGCGGCTTCCGCTTCGTCGGGCCGACCACCGCCTACGCGCTCATGCAGGCCGTGGGCATGGTCGACGACCACCTCGCCGACTGCTGCGTCCCGCCCTGGCCACGCGCCTGACGTCGGGTACGGCTGGATGCGCCCCCGGTGTTCATGATGTGATGTCCGCATGGCGCACTGGCTGATCGTGGTGGACACGACGGAGTACGAGCGGCAGCGCATGTACGCGGCCGACACGGTGACGCTGCCCGGCGGTGGCGGCCCCGGCGACGGCGACACCGCGCTGCTGGCCGCCGACGGCGTGCTCTTCGGCGCCGGGACGGTCCAGGGCGGCGAGGCGGTCTACACCCACCGCGTCCTGGAGGAACCGCCCGCGCTGGAGGACAGCGACTCCACGCCCGGCGCGCGTCCGCTCGACGGCGAGACCTACGCGAGGCTGTCGTCGCTGATCCCCGCGACGGCCGTAGTCACCGCGCCGGTCCGCGACTACCTCGTCAGCGTGACCATCCCCGTCGAGGCGTCCTCACCGGCCGAGGCCGCGCGCCTCTACTGGTCCTACGTCGCCGAACTGGGCCCGGCCGAACTGCCGGCCTTCGTGGCGCCCTACGGCGACGAGCTCGACATGCGCGCCTACGTCCTGGGCAGCCCGCACGAGATGGACCCCGAGGAAGAGGACGACGAGGACGAATAGGCCGGGCGCCGCCTCGTGGGCGGCGCCACCGGCGCGTTCAGTGCCCGCTGGCGACCGCGGGCGCGGGGCAGGGCTTGGCGTTCGTGACCGTGGCGGCGGGCGCGGCGGGCGCGGCGTTGCGCGGGCCGGAGCCGAAGTGGTCGGAGACGGCGTTGCTGACCGGACTGCGACGCGCCTCGAAGGGCACGTGCCAGTCGCCGGACTGGCGAGAATCCTTGCCCAGCCAGGGAACGAGCAGAGCCAACACGACCAGGAACGCGAACAGGACCAGTTCCATGACACTCCTCCAGAGCGTTTCGTAGACCTCCCGCTTGCGGGTGCAGGTCCAGTGTCGGCACAATGGACCGAAACTGGCCTGGCCAAAGGAGCGAAAAGTGGACCGTTCCGAAATGCAGGAGCTACTCGGCGACTGGTCGGCGGGCAACGGCCCCCTCTACCAGCAGCTCACCGACCGTCTCCGCCGCGCGATCACCAGCGGCGACCTGGTTGTGGGACAGCGCCTGCCATCCGAGCGCGCACTCGCCGAAGCCCTGGCGGTCTCCCGCGCCACCGTCGTCACCGCCTATGAGGCCCTGCGCGCCGAACGCCTCGTCGTCAGCCGCCAAGGGAGTGGCACGGTCGTGGCCCAGTCCAATCTCACCGATGTGGCCCGCCGCGCACAGGACGGCCGGGTACAAGGCGGACAGGCGGGGATAATCTTCCAGCGCCTCCTCGACGGCCCCGGCGCCGTCATCTCCCTCAGCTGCGCCTCCGAGCCCGGCTCGCCCTGGATCCGCGACGCCCTCGAAGACCTCCTCCGCGAGGACCTGGCGGACCTGTTGCAGGACAACGGATACCACCCGCGCGGCTGGGAACCGCTGCGCGTGGCCGTCGCCGCCCACTACCGCCAGGCCGGGCTGCCCACCACGCCCGAGCAGATCCTCATCACCAACGGCGCCCACCAGGCCATCGGACTGGTCGCACAGCTCTACGCGCGCAAGGGAACCCGGATCGTCGCGGAGTCGCCCGGATGGCCCGGATGCATCGACGTGTTCCGCGATCGCGGTGCGCAGATCGTCGGCGTCTCCCTCGACGACGAGGGCATCTGCGCCGCCGGCACCGAGCGCGCCTTCGAGGCCCACCAGCCCGCCCTCCTCTACGTGATGCCGACCTACCACAACCCCACCGGACTGGTCATGTCGTCGAACCGGCGCCGGCGGCTCGCCGAACTCGCCGCCCGCCACGACGTGCCCATCTGCGAGGACAACGCCTTCGACGGGTACGAACTGTCGAAGGCGCCGCCGCCCATCGCCTCCTTCGCGCCCGCCGGAGCCGAAGTGCTGACGATCGGGTCGCTGGGAAAGCTCGTGTGGGGCGGCCTGCGCATCGGATGGGTGCGCGGCCCCGCCGGGATCATCGACCGCCTCGCCCGGCGGAAAGTGCTCGCCGACCTCGGTGGGCCGCTGCTCGACCAGGCGCTGGCGGCGCGGTTGATGCCGTTCCACGCGAGGATTCGCGCGGAGCGGTCGGCGCAACTCGGGGAGCGGCTGGAAGTGCTGGAAGAGCTGCTGCGGGACCGGTTGCCGGAGTGGTCGTGGCGCAGGCCCGACGGCGGAGGGTCGCTGTGGGTGCGGTTGCCCGGAGTCGACGCGCGGGTGTTCGCGCAGGTCGCGTTGCGGCACGGTGTGGAGGTGGTGCCGGGGACCGCGATGTGCGCGGAGAGCGTGCGGTTCTCCGACCACATTCGGTTGCCGTTCACGTTCTCGAAGAGCGAGCTGGAGTCGCTGGTGGGGAGACTCGCGGCGGCGTGGCAGGAGCTGCGGCGGCACGGGCCGGCGGAGGTCGTGCCGGAGAGGGTGATCGTTTAGGGGTACGGCTCGGGGCGCCTGGGGAGGGGTGGCGTGGTTGGCCTGCGTCGGCGGTCAGCCGAAGATGGCCTCGGCGGTGGAGACGGTGGCGGCGCGGATGAGCCATGCCTGCAGGGTTCGGAGATCCTGGCAGGACTCGACGCGCTTGATCACCTCGTCGGGGACCTCGATCCCGCGCGCGCCGAGGACGGTGAGGATCGCCTTGATCTCACCTTTGATCTCGCCCTTGGCTTCACCCTCGGCCATGCCCTTGGCGTAGCGGCTCTGGCTGTAGGTCTGGAACTCGTAGGTTCCGGCGCTCATGAGTACCTCCAGTAGGGCTTTCGGGTCGGCGGAGAGGGTCTGTTCCAGGTACTTGATGTAATTGTCCGCCGCATCGACGTCGACGCGATCGAGACTTGCCATCAGCGCGCGGAGCACTCCGGAGCCATGCGGACCATCGGCGTGCATGTAGGCGGAGAAGACGGCGACCTCGACCGAGACTTCTGCCTCCTCCACGTCTTCGGTGCCCGTGATGACCGGGAAGCGGCTCGGAGCGATCGCCGCCGGCACGACGACCGCGCGCGGTCCCATTTCGATCGGCCGACCGGCCCAGGCCGCCGTCTCGTCGGTCGGGCAGATGACGATCAATACGACCGGCATCTCCGTGCGCCGCCAGACATCGGCGACGTAGCACGGCCACGTCCATTCGATCGGGGGCACCGATCCCCGCCGGTCCCACCCGCCCCACCACCCCATGCCACCCTTGGCCGATGGACCCCACCACCCCCAACGTCGTCCAGCGTCCCGGCGGCTTCCGTTCGCGCCGCTTCGTCTTCGCCGCGCCGAGGGCGTCCGCAGAGGTCCGGGCCGTCGCCGCGGCCGCCGGGTGGCAGCCCACCGTCGACCGGCCCGCGTCGCCCGACGGCGGAAAGCCCCTGCTGTTGGGCTGGGAGCCGTTGCCGGGCCTGGCCGTCACCTACACCGAGAAGCCGGCCGTCGAGACCTGCTTCGTGATGGCGGCGAGCGCGCTCGGGGCGGCCGAGGTGGAGGGCTGCGTGTCCGTCTTCGCGGCGCATCCGTTCGTGCGGGGGCGCCGCGAGCTTCTCGGCCCCTGCGACTCCGCCGACACGACCGCCGCCCTGGGCGTGGCGCTCGCGCGGGCGGGGTTGGGGGCGCCGGTCGAGGCCGACGAGGGCTTTGTCCGGCGCCTGGAGTCGGGTGCCTTCCACGACGACCCGGCGGTGCGGGAAGGGGCGCTGTGGGGCATGGCCTACGCCGAATGGGCGGTGTTCCGCCCGACGCTGGCGACGGCGGCCGAGGAGGACGGCGACGAGTTCCTGCGACGGGTGGCGGCGAGCGCACTGCGGGCATTCGACGCGGTCGGCGTTCCCGGCACGCCATGAACTGCCGGAAGCGTCGCGACCCGACGGTCCCGAGTCTGTTCGCGTTACTGGCCTTCGCGGCGGGGTCGGTGGTGGGCGGCGTGATCACACTCGGAGTCGGGGTCGGCCGCCGCGTGGCGCGGGTCTTCCGACGACGGCGGCCGCGGGGACCTGATGGCTAGCGCTGGGGTGCACGCCGCCCCGAACGCTGCGGCCGGGATCGGGCGGCTCTTCCGACGGCCGCAGCTCGCCGGAGGTCGACGCGGCGCCATCCGCCGTCTGGGACGCCGTTCGAACCACGCGCCGCCACCCCGTGGAACGGGTCCGGCGGCGAGGGGTGGTGCGGGTCTTCCGACGGCGGCCGCGGGGACCTGATGGCTAACGCCGGTGCGCACGCCACCACCTAGCCGCCCAAGGCTTAAGGCCGCCGTGGCGCGAGGACCTTGCGGCGGGACGCCATCGCTTCCGAACCACTCGCGGCCGCCACCGCCCGCGGGTCCTCCGGTGGGGACGCCATCGCTTCCGAACACTCCCGGCCGCCGTGTTGCGAGGGTCTCCGGCGGCGCTTCGGCGGCTGGCACCACCGCGCTCGCCGACCAGAACGACTGCCGGTGCCGGGCCGAGCGGACCATCCGTCGGCGGCAGCGGCGTTTCGGCGGCTGGCGCCGCGCTCGCCGCCCGGACACCTGCCGTCCCCGCATGCGCGGGCCTTCCGGCGGGCGCCCAACGCGGCTTAAACCACTACGGTCGCGGCCCCACGATCCTCCCGGCGATGACGACGACCGGACGCCTGGCGGGCCAATCCTTGCGACTGTCGGGTCGCGCGGGCCATCCCGTGGGCGGCAGCAGCTCTTCGGTGGCTAACGCCGCCGCGCCACCACGCACGCTGCCCGGAACGCGTACGGCCGCCGCGTCACAGGGGTCCGCCCACGCCCACGCCACCAGCGACGGCGAGCTGACGGCTAACGCTGCCCGCATCGCTGGCGTCGCGTCATGCGGCTCTCCGGCGGCAATGCCGCTCAAGCACGGCGGTCGCTGTGTTTCCGGGCTCTCGGGGCGTTGGCGGCGGCCCGGCCGCTCAGCGCCTCAGCGCGCTCGCGGCCGCCGGGTCGTGTGGATCTCCGGCGGCGGCAACGCTCAAGCACGGTGGTCGCCGTGTCTCAAGGCTTCTCTTGGCGTTGGCTTTGGCGTTGGCGTTGGCCGGCCGCTCGCGCGCCCTCACACACCCAAGCGCGTGCGGCCGCCGCGTCGCGCGGGGACTTCTGGCAGCGGCGGGTGCAGCTTGAGCACCGCGGTCGCCGTGTTCCGCCGCACTCTGGGCGACGGCGACTGCCAGGCCGCCCACGCTCCCGCTTCCAAGCGCCCGCTCCCGTCGCGTCGCGTGGGTTTTTCGACGGGAGATTCGGCAAATCGGCGGTCAACGCCTCCGGCGTCCACCACCCAGGACGTCTGCGGCGACTCGGCCACCCGGGCCATTCGCCGGCGGCAGCGCTCGGTACTGGCGCCACCCGCGCGCCGCCCAAAAACCCCGCAGTCGCCGTGTCGCGCGGCTCTTCCGGCGAGGACAGCGGCGCCCCGACGGTCAGCCCGCCAAGCGCCCGGCGGCCAATGCCACAGCGGCGCACCTCAGCAGCTAACGCCCAAGCCCGCGCACGCAGCGCCACGCCGCCAGCCCCGGGCACGGCAGCCCCCCACGCCGTGCCCCAACCCGCCCCTACCGCCCCTCGAAGACGATCGGCTCCTTCGCCACGAACGCCTCCACCGCTCCGCAGTGGTCGGCCGTCTGCCCGCAGCGCGCCTGCGCCTCGGCCTCCAGCTCCAGCGTCTCCGACAGCGGGATGTGCTCCGCCGCCGACAGGGTCCGCTTGATGTACGCGTACGCCACGGTCGGCCCTTCGGCCAGCCGCGCCGCCAGCTTCTGCGCCGTGGGCAGCACGTCGTCGTCGTTCTCGACGAAGGTCCCGAGCAGCCCTGCGCGCTGGGCCTCCTCGCCCTTGACCTTCGTCCCCAGCATCAGCATCTCGGTCGCCTTGGCGTGTCCGACCAGCCTGGGCAGCGTCAGCGAGGCACCGGTGTCGGAGGACAGCCCGATCCCGGCGAAGGCCATCGTGAAGCTCGTCCCGGGCCCGCCGACGCGGAAGTCGGCGAGGAACGCCAGCGACGCGCCGGCACCGGCGGCGGTGCCGCGCACGGCCGCCACGACCGGCTTCGGCATGGCCGCGAGGGTCGCCGCGATCGGGTTGTAGTGCTCCCGGACGGTCGCGAGCGGATCGCCGGACTTGAGGTTCTCGACGTGCTCGCGCAGGTCCTGCCCGACGCAGAAGGCCCGCCCGGCACCGGTCAGCACGATGGCACGGCAGGTGGGGTCGGCCGACAGCGCGGCCAGCTGGTCCCGGAAGGCGACCTTCAGGTCGTCGGTGAGGGCGTTGAGCGCGTCGGGACGGTTGAAGGTCAGCGTCACCACGCCTTCGGCGCGGTCGACGAGCAGGCTGTCGGTCACTGATGGCACCTCGTTCTCAAATGGTCTCGCTGAGCATACGGTCGACGTGCCGGTCGGCGGGCGGACGCAGCCGCGCCGCCTGCGCGTCGAAGAAGGCCGCCGCCGCCGACCCCGCCCAGCCCGGCGGCAGGAGCGCGGCGGGCAGCTGGGGGTCGCGGAACAGGAACCCGCGGAAGGCGTGCACGAGGCGGAAGCGGGCGGCGTAGGCCGCCTCGTCGGAGCTGGTCGGCCCGATCCCGCTGACGACGGGGTCGAGTTCGTCGATGAACTTCTCGTAGGCCAGCTCCAGTTCGCGCAGGTCCCAGGCGCGGCGTACGAGCGCGACGGGGTCCCCGGCGTGGCGGGCGTCGAAGCGTTCGAAGGTGACGTCGGTCTCGGCCAGCAGCGGGCCGACCTCGGCGGCGTGCCAGGGCGACAGCCAGGTCCAGGCGCTGTCGCCGAGGTGTCCGTAGCCGAAGAGCCGCAGTTGCGCCGACAGCCGCGAGCGCGCGGTCCGGTCGGCCGGTGGGCTGATCACGAGCAGGTCGAAGCCGCCGTCCCATTCGCGGCGGGTGGTGCGGTAGATGCGCCCGGCGGCGGAGTCGAGGCGGCGGACGGCGCGTCCGGTGAGGGCGTATCCGCGCTGGCGGCCGAAGCGCGTGGCGGTCAGCCAGTCCTGCCGGAGCATTCGCGACACCGCCGTGCGCACGGCCGGGGCGGCGATCCCGAGGGGTGCGAGCAGGCGGACGAGGGCGGCGATCGGTGCGGCGCCTCCGCGATTTCGCAGGTAGTCGCCGTAGAGATCAAAAAGGGCAGACCGGGCTCGCACGACCGATCATTGTGACAGTACTGCAACCAAAATGCCAGACCTTGTCACAACCGTGCCGGGGCGGTTTGGGTTTTGAGGCCCTCATCGGGGAAGATTATTCGTCGGTGGCGTACAGCGCCACTGGTCGTGGCACCTCCCGCCCCCCGGCGGACTGGTGCCTGGCTTGTGTGAACCCGCGGGCGACCGCGGCATTGGATCGAGGGGAGACAACACATGGCGGCCATGAAGCCGCGGACGGGCGACGGTCCGCTGGAGGTCACCAAGGAAGGCCGCGGCATCGTCATGCGCGTTCCGCTCGAAGGCGGTGGTCGACTCGTACTTGAGATGACGCCGGACGAGGCTCAGTCACTCGGCGATGCGCTGAAGTCCGTCACGGAGTAGCGACCGGAGAGGCGGCGCACCGTGCGCGCTCTTCGGAAGACATCACTCCCTCCGGCCTTCCATTTCTCAGCGGGACCCGGCCCCACCACGCGACCGGGTCCCGCCATGGAAAGCCTCGAAAGCGGCCCCACCAGCACTCTTTCGCCCCTCCAGTACGCCCTACCCGCGAGTTTGACCGGCCTTAATACGATGGCCGTTGCGCATGACAAGCTTGAAGCTGACCACCCACGGGCCGCCCCTCGCGGCGACCGGCGCGAGACTCGGTCTGGCGCGGGGGTCCACCCACCGGCAGGCTGGGCACCGGGAGGAGAACGGCGTGACAGACGGCGGCGACGCGGCGGGAGCCGCGCGGCACAACGGGAACGGGCAGCCACCGGCAGGGGCCGCCCAGCAGTGGCCTTACGCCTCCCAGCCGCCGCACGCCGCGGCTTACAACACCCCTCAGGCCCAGTTCAGGGCCCAGCCGCAGCCGACGGTCGCGGCACGGCCCCCACAACCTCCGGCGCCCGCTCCCGACAACTCCCCCTGGTGGGCCAACAACGCCGCCAGCGACCCCTGGCGCGACCCGGCGGCCTCCGCGGCCGTCGTGCAGACCGCGCCCCCGGCCGGCCCGCCCACCGACCCGATGACGCCCGCGGCACCCGCCGCGCCCGCTCCGGGCGGCGGCGTACGCGGCGGTCTCGGCCTCGTCTTCACCGTGGCGCTCATCACAGCACTGCTCGCGGGCGGTCTCGGTGCGGCGATCGGCGTCCTCGCGATGCGGGGCGGCGGCAGCAGTCCCATCGCCAGCGGCAACCCGCCCGTCGACCGGCCGGTCGGCTCGGTCGCCGAGGTCGTCTCCACGATCGCCCCGAGCGTCGTCACGATCATGATCGAGGGTCGCGAGGGCGAGGGCAACGGCTCCGGGCTGATCATCAGCGAAGACGGCTACATCATCACCAACAACCACGTCGCCAACCCCTCCGACCTGCACAACGTCGAGCTCACCGTCGTCTTCAACGACGGGTCCACCGCGGCGGCGGAGTTCAAGGGCAGCTCCATCGAGTCCGACATCGCCGTCATCAAGGTCGACAAGACCGGCCTGCCCCCGGTGACCATGGCCAACTCCGAGGAACTCGCCGTCGGCGACCCGGTCCTGGCCGTCGGAGCGCCCCTCAACCTGCCCGGCACGGTCACCATGGGCATCATCAGCGCCCTCGACCGGCCCGTCGTGGCCGGTGAGAGCAGCGACTCCTCGGTGACCGCGGCCATCCAGACCGACGCCCCGATCAACCCCGGCAACTCCGGCGGACCGCTCTTCGACGCCTCCGGCCGCGTGATCGGCGTCAACGCCTCCATCGCGACCTTCCAGAACGCCGACGGCCAGGGCGGCAACATGGGCATCGGGTTCTCCATCCCGATCAACCTCGCCAACCGCCTCGCCGAGGAGATCATCGCCGACGGGAAACCGTCCCGCACGGTCATCGGCATCGAGACCTCCGAGACACCGAACCCCGACGGCGTGAAGGTCCAGAAGGTCGTCGACCCGGGCCCCGCCGCGAGCGCCGGCCTCCAGGACGGCGACATCATCACCACCTTCAACGGCAAGCACCTCACCGACCCCGTCCAGCTGGTCGCACTGGTGCGCAAGTACCCCGCCAACACCGTCGTGGAGATCGGGTACCTGCGCGGGGGCGCGGAGAACAAGGTCTCCGTCACCCTCGCCGCCGACGAGGAATGATCCACACGCCCACTGTCGGCCCGCCCGACTTGTGAGTACTCTTCGGCGGGGCGACAGTCATCGGGGAGCACAGCTAGGGAGCGCAGCGCATGTTCGAAAACCTCGGCTGGCCGGAGATCTTGGCCCTGCTGCTCATCGCGCTATTCGTGCTGGGTCCCGAGCGCCTGCCGAAGATCCTCGCCGACATCGGCCGCGTCCTGCGCAAGGTCCGCAACATGGCCTCCTCGGCCACCGCCGACCTCAACAAGGACCTCGGCACCAACCTCGACATCACCGACCTGAACCCCAAGACCTTCATTCGCAAGCACGTCTTGAGCGAAGAGGACGAAGAGGCCCTCAAGCGCCCTCTCCAGGCGGCCTTCGAGGACCTCAAGCGCGACACCGACGGCGTCCGCGACAGCCTCAAGGACACCGCCTCGGGGATCACCTCGCGCGACAACGGCAGGTCGGCCCCCAAGGCCTCGCCGGCCGTCGCCGCCGACGGTGAGACGGCCATCGCCGACCCGCCTCGCAGCACGACCGCGAAGTACGATCTCGATGCCACGTAGCGGCCGGGGACCCGGCCTCTCGCCAATCGGACGAACGTCGTACTTGGTGCCGGTTTCCGCTGTGTAAAATCCGCCTCATGAATCACACGCCCGCCGTGACCATCGTGGTTCCCGTCTACAACGCGATGCCATGGCTGACCGAGGCGATCAATTCGATCCTCGCCCAGAGCATCGGACAAGATCAGCTGGAGGTCATCGCCGTCGACGACGGTTCCACCGACGGGGGCGGCGAGGAATTGGATCGTTTCGCGGCGGCCAACTCCTGCGTCAAAGTGATTCACCAGGAGAACTCCGGCGGCCCGGGTAAACCCTGCAACGTCGGTCTCGACAATGCCACCGGCGAGTACGTCTACTTCGTCGGCGCCGACGACTATCTCGGCCCCAAGGCGCTGGAGAAAATGCTCGCCATGGCCCGCAAGGCCGACTCCGACATCGTGCTGGGGAAGATGGTCCCGGCGCCGGGCTTCGGCAATCGCGCGCCGCGCGGGATGTGGGGCAGGACCGAGGCGAAGGTCGACCTGTTCAGCTCGCAGATCTACCTCGCTCTCAGCCAGGTGAAGCTGTACCGCCGCGCCTTCGTGGAGCGCCACGGCCTGCGCTTCCCCACCGGGCAGATGGTCTCCTCCGACCAGCCTTTCGCCGCCGAGGCGTACTTCCGCGCCGAGGTCATCTCCGTGGTCGCCGACTACGACTGCTATTTCGTGCGCAACCGTCCCGACGACAGCAACGTCACCCGCCGCACGCACGATCCGCTCCCGTGGCTCGACCAGGCCGAGCGGCTGCTGGACATGATCGCCGAATACGTTCCGGCCGGTAAGGACCGCGACCATTTGGTGACCCGCCACTTCCGTTTCGAGATCCTTCCCTGCCTCGGCGGGAAACACCCGAGGTTCGCCGACCGCTGGCTCAACCACAGCGGCCCCGCCGAGCAGCGGAAAGTGCTCGACCGGGTCAAGGAATTGACCGACACCTGGGTCACCGACATTGTGCTGGAGAAGCTGGCCCCGGATCTGCGGCTGCGCGCCTACTGCCTCCGCGAGAACAAGATCGCTGAATTGACCGAGATCGTTCGCGCGCAATTGTCGCCGGCCGAGAAGGCGACCGCCGACAACGGCAAGGTGTACCTGTCCCTGCCCTATTTCCGCGACCCCGCCGCCGGCATCCCCGACGAGATGTACGCGCTGGACAACATCCGGGTCGTCCACCGCCTCGAAACCCTCGACTGGGCCGCGAGCGGGCACCTGACCCTCGGCGGCTTCGCGCACCTGACGCAGGTCGACACCGACGGTCAGACGGTCGAGCTGCTGGTCCGCAAGCGGGGATCGGACGTGGAGTACCGCGTGGCGGCCGCCACCGGGGAGACGCCGCAACTGGCCGACGACTCGACGCCCTACGACTACACGCACGCGGGCTTCAGCGCCGGCGTCGACTTCGCCACCCTCGCCGAGGGCGCGCCCGTCGCCGCCGGGATCTGGGACCTCTCGCTGGCGGTCCACGCCAAGGGCGTCACCCTGGAGCGGCGGCTGGGCGCCGAGCGGGCCAAGGACATCGCCACCGGCCACCGCCTGCGCGTCCTGCCCGACGGCAAGGGCGGCCACCACCTCGCCGACGCCTACTTCAGCGTCGCGGGAAACCTCAGCTTCGAGGTCGGCGGGAAACTGCGCGACATCACCGACAAGGCCCGCTGCACGAAGCTCGACTCCTCGCGCTCGCGTCTCGACGTCACGGTGCACATGCCCCTCGCCGACGTCGGCGACGGCCTCGACCTTTCCCTGGTGGCGACGCGCCCGGGCAAGACCGTCGTCATGCCCACCGAGCTGCGCGCCGACGACGAGGGGTCGCTCGTCGTCTCCCACCTGTCCTCGCCGCTGATGAAGCTGCGGCCGGGCACGTGGACGGTCAAGGCGCGCCTGACCCACGAGGGCGGTAAGCGGACGCTGCCGGTCACCCGCAAGGGCGGCGCGCCCGCGACGGTCGGCATCCTGCCTCGCGTCGACGCGCTGCTGCGCAAGCTCCTGCGCCGAGGCTGATCCCACGGTCACCGGGGCGGCGCGAACACGCCGCTCCGGTGACGCCGTGGGCTCTAAGCCGGTACCTCGACGGGGTCGGGCGCCGGATCCTCGTCGTCCTGGTCCGCGCGGACGGGCTCGGGAGCCGGCCGGCCGTTCAGTTCGAGGTAGATCCCGTCGAGGATGTCGGCCTGCGTCTCCCAGTACCACTGGTCGAGCAGGCCCGGCCGCTCGTAGACCGAGCGGTAGCGCTGCGGGTCGTCCAGGATCGAGCGGACCGCGCGCACGTAGTCCTCGGTGTTCTCGGCCTCGAAGACCTCGCCCTGCCCGGTCGAGCGCGTCGTGGCCGCCATCGTCCGCACATCACTGACGACCACCGGCAGCCGTGCGTGGGAGTACTCGAAGTACTTCGTGATCAGGGCGATCTCGTGGTTCGGGAAATGGCGGATCGGGATGACCCCGACGTCGGCGGCGGCCAGGTAGGGGACCACCTGCCAGTGCGGGACGTAGGGCAGCGCGTGGACCCTCTCGACGGCGCCGAGTTCGGCGGCGCGCCCCAGGAGCTCCTGCACGTGGTCGCACTCCGGCCGCGCCACGATCAGCGCGACGTGCGTCCCGGGCAGGTGGGGGAGGGCCTCGATCATCGTGTCGAGGCCGCGCTGGGGAGCGGCGGCGCCGCTGTAGACGAGCAGCGGGACCTCCGGCCCGATGCCGCACTGCTTGCGCAGGTCGGGCAGGGGGATGTCCTCCCGCTCCTCCGGGATCTCCTTCTCCGGCGCGTTGAGGACCACGGCCGGCTTCTCCTTGAGGCCGTGCGTCTCCTGCAGAAGATCGGCGAGCCCGTCGGAGACGGTGACGACGCGGTCGGCGTACCGGGCGAACTCGCGTTCGGCGGCCATCATCGCCGGCTTCCAGCGCTCGTTGCGCGACCACGAGCAGATGCCGGGCAGGAACTCGTGGGCGTCCCAGACGAGCTTGACGTCGCGGCCGCAGGACCGCGCGCGCAGCGCCGCGCGGGCGCCGACGCCGAGCATCCGGAAGTCGTTGGCGTGGATGATGTCGGGCTTGAGGGCGTCGATGGCCTTGGCGTAGGCGAACTCGAACTCCCACAGGCTCGGGTCGATACGGCGCCAGGCGCGGTCGCCCATCAGCTTGCTCCAGAACCTCACCGCGACGCGGTCGGTGGTGGTGCTGTTGTTCCTGCGCATGGAGGACACGGCCTTGGTCTGGCGGACGCGCATGCGGACCCATCGGCGCCGCAGCTCCGCGGCGATCCGGGCGAGCTTGAGACGGACGCGGCCGAACTGGAAGCCCGGGCCGGTGTCGCCGGCGTTCTTCCGCACGCCGAGCAGGCTGCCCCGAAACCGCAGCTCGGCCTGGCGGGCGCGGACCTCACGCCGGCGGTAGCTGGCGATGTGACCCGGGGGGTATGCCAGCGGGTGGCGCCAGAACAGGCGGCGGAACTGCTCGGGGTGCTTGTGCAGGACGTCGTGGAACTCCAGGAGCCGGACCTCGGCCTTGCCGAGCTGCCAGGTCTGGGCCGGGACGGCGCTGTTGGAACGGCCGAGGAGGGTTACCTCCCAGCCGCGGTCGGCGGCCGAGCGGGCGGCCTTCTGGACCCGTGAGTCGCCGTTGACCTGGTTGTCGACCAGCATCACGATCCGGCCGCGTTCCTTGCCGAAGGCGGTGATCTCGTCGGAAAACTGTGGCACGGCTACCCCCACTGCTAGGGCCGGCTGCTCCCTCCACCGGCCGTCGGTGCGCGGTGTCGGCCCGCGCCGCTCACGATGGATCCGCGGGGTGCGACCGGGCCCGCAGCGGCGACGAGATCGCCGCCCGGACTCTCGGCCGTGCGCGGATTCAGCCGCGGTCCGGCGCTCCCGTCACCCGCGTCGCCGAAGCGCTCGTGCTCGACGGGCGGCTGCTCGCGACGCAGGCTCGCATAACGGATCATATCGGCCGCGGTGCGGCCGGAGGCCGTTCTCGGAAGCTTCCCGCCGGCCGCCGGCGGAGGGTGTGCCGACGCAGAGAAGGGCCGCCCGCACGAAGCGGACGGCCCTTCTCGCAGGTCGCGGTCTAGCCGCCGATGACCACGTGCTTCACGCCGGCCCAGTTGGCCGGATCGGTGACGCGGCGGCCGTCGACGACGACGCGGACGCCGGGGAAGTCCGCGGCGCCGAGCGTCTTGAAGTCCTCGTGGTTGGACTGCACGATCACCGCGGTGACCGGCGCGCCGTCGTGGGCGGGCAGGCCCAGCTTCGACAGCTCCTCCGGGGTGTACATCGGGTCGCTGACGTAGGGCACCGCGCCGCGGGCCCGCAGGGCCTCCACGACGGGGAAGACGCCCGAGAAGGCCGTCTCCTTGACCCCGCCCCGGTAGGAGGCGCCCAGGACCAGCACGGCGGCCCCGTCGAGCACGCCGTAGGCCTCGGCCAGCAGGCCGACGCTGTACTCCGGCATGCCCGCGTTGGCCTCCCGCGCGGCCCGCACGACGGTGGCGTCCGGGTCGTTCCACAGGTACAGGCGCGGGTAGACCGGAATGCAGTGGCCGCCGACGGCGATGCCGGGCTGGTGGATGTGGCTGTAGGGCTGCGTGTTGCAGGCCTCGATGACCTTGTTGACGTCGACGCCGGCGGAGTCGGCGAAGCGCGCGAACTGGTTGGCGAGGCCGATGTTGACGTCCCGGTAGGTCGTCTCGGCGAGCTTGGCCAGCTCGGAGGCCTCGGCCGAGCCGAGGTCCCACACGCCGTTGGGGCGGGTGAGGTCGGGGCGCTCGTCGAACTCCAGCACCGCCTCGTAGAACTCGACGCCCTTGCGGCCCGAGGCGTCGTCGATGCCCCCGACGAGCTTGGGGTAGCGGCGCAGGTCGGCGAAGACGCGGCCGGTGAGGACCCGCTCGGGGCTGAACACGAGCGGGAAGTCCTCGCCCGGTGTGAGGCCGGAGCCCTCCTGGAGCATCGGCGCCCAGCGCGTGCGGGTCGTGCCGACCGGCAGCGTCGTCTCGTAGCTGACGAGCGTGCCGGGCTTCAGGCCCGCGGCGATGGCCCTGGTCGCGGCGTCCATCCAGCCGAAGTCGGGCTTGCCGTCACCGTCGACGAACAGCGGCACCACCACGACGACGGCCTCGGAGTCGGCGGTGGCCGCGGAGGTGTCGGTGGTCGCGGTCAGCAGGCCCTCGGCGACGACCTTTTCGAGCTTGTTCTCCAGGTCGGCCTCGCCCGGGAAGGGCGCCACCCCGGCGTTGACCAGGCCGACGACCTTCTCGTCGACGTCGGCGCCGATCACCCGGTGGCCCATGGACGCGAACTGCACGGCCAGCGGGAGGCCGATCTTGCCCAGGGCGACTACACAGATCCGCATGACAGGTCTCTTCCTCTACGGGGTAGCGGTTGCCGCGCCGGGTGCTCGCCGGCCGGCCGGTCGGCGGCTCGCGGACCGCCGTGCGGGGGCCTCACGCCGACACCTCGACGGGCGCGGACGCCAGGTCCTCGTCCGGGCCGGCTGAGCGCGGCCGAGGTGCCTGCTTGCCGTGAAGCTCCCGGTAGACGCCGTCGAGGACGTCGGCCTGCGCCTCCCAGAACCATCCGTCGAGGAGCCCGGGCCGGTCGTAGACCGAGCGGTAGCGCTGCGGGTCGGCCAGGACGGCGCGGACGGCGCGGACGTAGTCCTCGGTGTTCTCGGCCTCGAAGACCTCGCCCTGCCCGGTCGCCCGGGTGGCCGCGGCCATCGTCTTGACGTCGCTGACGATCAGCGGCAGGCGCGCGTGGGAGTACTCGAAGAACTTCGTGATCAGCGCGATCTCGTGGTTCGGGAAGTGGTGGATCGGGATGACCCCGATGTCGGCGCTGGTCAGATAGGGCACAACCTGCCAGTGCGGGACGTAGGGGAGCACGTGGACCCGCTCGGCGGCGCCCAGTTCGGTGGCGCGGTCGAGGAGCTTGCGGACGTGGGCCGAACCGGGCCGCGACACGATCAGCGCGACGTGGGTCTCCGGCAGGTGCGGCAGGGCCTCGATCATCGTGGTCAGACCGCGGTGCGGGTTGACGGTGCCGCTGTAGACCAGCAGGGGCGTGCCGGGTTCGAGGCCGCACTGCTCGCGAAGGTTCGGCGGCGCGGGCGCCTCGCGCTCCTCCGCGACCTCTTTCTCGGGAGCGTTGAGGACCACGGCCGGCTTCTCCTTGAGGCCGTGGGTCTCCTGAAGGAGGTCGGCGAGGCCGTCGGAGACGGTGATGACGCGGTCGGCCAGGCGGGCGAACTCGCGTTCGGCGGCCATCATGGCGGGCTTCCAGCGCTCGTTGTTCGACCACGGCCGGGTGCCCGGCAGGAACTCGTGGGCGTCCCAGACGAGCTTGACGTCGCGGCCCTTCGCGCGGGCGCGCAGCGCCGCGCGGGCGCCGACGCCGAGCATCCGGAAGTCGTTGGCGTGGATGATGTCGGGCTTGAGCCGGTCGATGGTCTTGGCGTAGGCGAGCTCGAAGTCCCACAGGCTCGGGTCGATACGGCGCCAGGCGCGGTCGCCCATGAGCTTGCTCCAGAACCTCACCGCGAGCCGGTCGGCGGAGGAGCTGTTGTTCCTGCGCATGGGGGCGATGGCCTTGGCGTGGCGGGCGCGCATGCGGACCCACTTGCGGCGGGCGCCGGCGAGGAACTTGGCGCCCTTGAGCCGCACACGGCCCAGGAGGAAGCCCACACCGGTGTCGCCGGCGTTCTTGGCGGCGCCCAGCAGGCTGCCCCGGTAGCGCAGTTCGGCCTCGCGGGCACGGACCTGCTGGAGCCGGTAGGCCGAGATGTGGCCCGGGCGGTAGGCCAGCGGGCGGCGCCAGAAGAGCCGGCGCAGCTGCTCGGGGTGTTTTTGCAAGTGGGGACGAAACTCCAGGAGCCGGACCTCGGCCTCGCCGAGCTGCCAGGTCTGGGCCGGGACGGTCTCGGAGGAGCGTCCCAGGAGGGTTACCTCCCAGCCGCGGTCGGCGGCCGAGCGGGCGGCCTTCTGGACGCGGGAGTCGCCGTTGACCTGGTTGTCGACCAGCATCACGATCCGGCCGCGTCTCCCGTCGGAGACGGCGGTGTTGTCAGAGCCCTTTGGCACGGCTTTCCTCACTGCTAAGGCCGGCTGCTCCCCCACCGGCCGGATGGTGGGCGTTATCGGCCATCCCGTTACCGCCCCTAGTCGACACGCAGAGTCGAACAGGTCCGCGCCGACTCCAGGATCGCCGCCGAGACCTCGACGGTCCGCAGGCCCTGCCGCAGGGTGACGATCTCGCTCGGCTTGCCCTCGACGGCGTCGCGGAAACGTTCGTGCTCGACGAGCAGCGGCTCACGGCGCAGAATCGCATATCGGATCATATCGCCCGAAGCGACACCGGAGAAGGTTCTCAGCGCCTCCCACTCGTTGCTGGCCGCGCCGTTCGAGTAGAACGTGAGGTCGGCGGTGAGCGTGTCGGCGACGAAGCAGCCGAGGGCGCCGGTGACGGCGGTGAACCGCTCCTTGAGCGGGCTCAGCCAGTTCACCAGGTGGTTGACGACGGTCCCGTCCTCCAGGGAGGCGACCACGGCGACCATGTCCTCGTGCTCGCGACCGCTCTTGTGCACCGTGCGCGCCGAGACCGTCGCGTAGCCCTGCCCGGTCACCCAGGAGGTCAGGTCGATGTCGTGGGTCGCCAGGTCCTTGACCACGCCGACGTCGGCGATGCGGTTCGGGAACGGCCCCTGCCGGCGGGTCACGACCTGGTAGATGTCGCCGAGCTCACCGGCCTCCAGGCGCTCGCGCAGGCTCTGCAGCGCGGGGTTGAAGCGCTCGATGTGCCCGACCCCGGCGACCAGGCCGCGGCTCTCGAAGGCCTCGACGAGCCGCTGGGCGGCCTCGACGCTCGGGGCGAGCGGCTTCTCGATGAGCGCGCACACCCCGGCCTCGGCGAGCTGGAGGCCGACGCTCTCGTGCAGGGAGGTGGGGCAGGCGACGACGGCGTAGTCGACGCCCAGCGCCAGCAGCTCGGCGACCTCGGCGAAGACCGGCGCGCCGTAGGCGGAGCGCCGGGGGTCGCCGGCCGGGTCGACCGAGCCGACGAAGTCCACGCCGTCCAAAGTGGACAGAATGCGCGCGTGGTTGCGCCCCATCGCGCCGAGCCCGACGAGCCCGGCGCGAAGACGCCTGGTCGCTGCCGTCATAGGCCTACAGCCCCTCTCCCACTTCGTTGACACCGGCGACGATCCGCTCCAACTGCTCGGACGTCAGGGAGGGGTGGACGGGCAGGGAGAACACCTCGCGGGCAGCGCGGGCCGTCTCGGGGAGGTCCCAGGCGCGCACGGGGTTGCCGCCGACGGGCTCGCGGTAGGGCTTGAGCTCGTGGATCGGGGTGGGGTAGTACACGGCGTTGCCGATACCCCGCTCGGTGAGGGCGGCCATGAAGGCGTCGCGGTCACCGGCGTAGCGAACGGTGTACTGGTGGTAGACGTGCCCGACGCCCTCGGCGACCGGCGGCGTCTCCACCGCGGTCAGGCCCGCGTCGAGGACCTTGGCGTTCTGGCGGCGCTGCTCGGTCCAGCCGGCCAGCTTCGTCAGCTGCACCCGGCCGACGGCGGCGGCCACGTCGGTCATGCGCATGTTGGCGCCCACGATCTCGTTGGCGTAGCGCTGCTCCATGCCCTGGTTGCGCAGCAGCCGCAGCGTGCGCGCCATGCCGGCGTCGGCGGTGGAGATCATGCCGCCCTCAAGGGAGTGCATGTTCTTCGTCGGGTAGAAGCTGAAGCAGCCGGCCGCGCCGAACGCGCCGACCTGGCGGCCGTTCTGCGTCGCGCCGTGCGCCTGGCAGGCGTCCTCGACGACGGCGAGCTTGTGCTTGTCGGCCAGCGGCTGAAGCCGCGCCATGTCGGCCGGGTGGCCGTAGAGGTGCACCGGCATGATCGCCGCGGTGCGCGGCCCGATCTCGGCGGCGACGGAGTCGGGGTCGAGGCCGTAACTGCCCGCCTCGATGTCGGCGAAGACCGGCTCGGCGCCCACCAGGCGCACCGCGTTGGCCGAGGCCGCGAAGGAGAACGACGGGACGATCACCTCGTCGCCCGGGCCCACGCCCAGGGCGAGCAGCGTCAACTGCAGGGCGGACGTGCCGGAGTTGACCGCGACGCAGTGCCTGCCGTCGACGAGCTCACCGAACTCCTCCTCGAAGGCCGCGACCTCCGGGCCCTGCACGACCCGGCCACTGCGCAGCACCCGGACGGCGGCCTCGATCTCGTCGTCGCCGATCACCGGTTGCGCGGCGGGGATAGGGGCTCCACCTGCGGCCATGTGCTGTTACTCCCTGCGGATTTCGTTGTGGGGCGCCCGGTGGATCTCGCCGGCGCGCCCTTCGCTTCGGCCGGCCGCGTCCGGGCCGGTCCCGCCTGGAAGATTAACGCACAGCATCGGGTCGGTTGATGGCGCCTGAAAGCCGCCCGAGCAGTGCCTCTCCAATGGTGGAACACGAGGTTACCGGGGGTGTCGGCATGTCCGGGCGAATTCGCTCGACGTTCACCGGAAAACGGCCGCCAACGAACACCGGCGGCCCCTGACAGGGACCGCCGGTGATGGCCGGGCAACGCTTCGAAAAGAGTTCTCAGAGCTCCTTGAGCACCGAGTTCTCCAGCTTCTTGAACAGGGCCCAGCCCAGGAACAGCACCACGACGCAGACCGCCGCGGTGTACCCGAACAGTCCCCAGCTCGGAAGCTCGCTGGGATTCCAGGCCGCGTGGTGCAGCTGGATGATCCCGACATAGGGGTTGGCCATGTAGACGCCCTGGAGCCAGCCCGGAACGTTCGAGGGGTTGGCGTCGTCGCCGAGGACCTTCGAGAGCGGGTAGATGATCGGGGCGGCGTAGAACAGCACCCGCATCGCCAGCCGCATGAAGCGCTCGACGTCGCGCATCAGCACGTTCACCGAACCCAGGATGAAGGCCAGCCCCACCAGCAGGCAGGTCTGCAGCAGCACCGCCACCGGAAGCGCCCAGATCGAGGACTGGAAACCGTCCCCCAGGAACAGGGCGAACAAGATGATGATCGGAACACCCGCCGCGAACTCCGCGAAACGGGCGATGACCTTCGCCACCGGGAAGATCTCCCGCGGCACGCGCATCGTCGTGATCAGCGAGGACTGACTCGTCAGCGACCTCGTCGACTCCGACATCGCCGAACTCGCCCACTGCCAGGCGAAGATGCCCGACACGACGAACACGGCGTAGTCGCCGCCGTCGACATTGCTTCCCGCGTGGTTGTAGAGAATGCCGAAGACGAAGTAGTAGATCGCGGCCATGCCCATCGGCTCGATCAGCGACCAGAAGTAGCCCAGCACCGAACGCTGGTACTTCACCGCCAGGTCACGCTGCACCAGAGTGAGCAGCGTGGAACGGTTGCGCCACAAGGCGCGCACACCGGTCGACTTGCCGAGGGTTCGTCCGATCACCGTCACCGGAGCGACCCCTTTGTTCCGGACACGAGCTCTCCCCTGCGATAGGAGTGGATGCGGCAGGGGCTCATGATACGAGGCCGGTAAATGTGCTCGCGGACGGCTGTGCTCTCTGGTCGGCGGCGAACGAAACGCCTGAAAGGTATGGGATCGGGCTGCGGCCCCGCCTCCGGTGACGGGTTCCCGGCCTTTGGGGGTCGGGCTCGTCCTCGGTTCCCGGCCTTGGGGCCCCGCGGGAGCCTAATCCGCGTGGATCGACTCGCCGCCGTCGACGACCACGACCTGCCCCGTCACGTAGGACGCCTGCGGGGCGCACAGGAAACCGATGACCGCCGCGACCTCGTCGGGCGTGCCCGGACGGCCCATCGGCGAGTCCAGCCCCCGCTGCAGTTCATGCACAGTGGACGATCCGGTCCGGATGACGCCCGGCGCGACCGCGTTGACCGTCACGCCGTCGGCGACCAGCTCCATCGCCAGAGCCCTTGTCAGACCGAGCATCCCGGCCTTCGCCGCCGCGTAGGCCGCCTCGGCCGGGACGGCCTTGAGCAGACCCGCTGTCGCCGACACGTTCACCACGCGACCCCAGCCGCGCTCGGCCATGCCCTGCACGAACGCGCGACTGACCAGGAAAGCCGTCGACAGGTTCCGGTCGAGCTCCCCGCGCCACTCCTCGAAGGTCAACTGCGCCACCGGGCGCAGCACCGCCGGACCGGCCTTCGAGTTGAGCCCGGCGTTGTTGACGAGCACGTCGACCTCCCCGACCTGCTCGGCGATCGCGTCGGCGACACCGGCGACCTCGGCGTCGTCGGTCAGGTCGGCGACGAAGCCGTAACCGCCGATCTCGCCGGCGCGGTCGTGGATCCGGCGCGTGGTCGACACGATCGCGACCTCGGCGCCCAGCTCCCTGAGGTGCCTGGCGACGGCGAAACCGATGCCGTCCGGGCTGCCCGCCCCGGTCACCAGCGCGACCTTGCCTTCGAGGATCCCGGTGGACTGCGGGTCGACCTGGGCGCGGCGGTTCATCGTGGGGTGGGGGATGACGTCCGGGTGGGAACGCCGCGGCGGTACGGGGGTCATACCGCCGATCCTGCCATGGAGAAGAATCGGAGGATGCCTAGCACGCCGAGCAGAAGCGTCATTGTCGTCACCGGCGCGTCGGCCGGGATCGGCCGCGCCGCGGCCGTCGCACTCGCCCCGGACGCCGAGATCGTGCTGGTCGGACGCGACCGGGGCCGACTCGACGACGCCCTCGCCGAGGTCCGCGCCGCCGGCGGGCACGACGCCGCCGCCTACCGCAGCGACTTCGCCGCCCTGAGTGACGTTCGCGACCTCGCCGCGGTCCTGCACCACACCTACGAGCGCATCGACGTCCTGGCCAACAACGCCGGACTGATCTCCGGGAAGGGCATCGAGACCGTCGACGGCTACGAACTGACCCTCCAGGTCAACCATCTCGCCGGTTTCCTGCTGGCCAACCTGCTCCGCGACCGCCTCACCGGCGGCCGGATCATCACGACGTCCTCGGCGGTGCACGCCGGCGGCCGCATCGACCCCGCCCACTTCACCCTCGCCCCGAAATACCGCAAATGGCGCTCCTACGCCGAAAGCAAGCAGGCCAACATCCTCTTCACCCGCGAGGCCGCCCGCCGCTGGGGCCCCGAGGTGCTCACCGCCGCCTTCCACCCCGGCGCGGTCCGCTCCCGCTTCGGCGAGGAGACGGGCCTGTTCCGCCTCGCCAAGCGCATGCCCGGGTTCATCAGCCCCGAAGCCGGGGCGCGGACCCTGGTGTGGCTGGCGACGGCCGCGCCCGGCGACTTCACCTCCGGCGGCTACTACGTACGCGGAAAACGGCACTCGCCGTCCTCGGCGGCCTCCGACGACAAGGTCGCCCACGCCCTGTGGGACGCCAGCGCGAGGGCCACCGGAATTCCACTTCAGGACAACTCCCGGTAACCTTCGCAGGGCAATCACCCTCTCCTTCTCACCCCTTTTCGAGTGGAAGAAGCCGTCCGGTGCCCGCAAGCAGAGACGTCGCGATCATCACGCCGTGGTATCCGAACTCCCAGTCGCCCTTCGGCGGCGCGTTCGTGCAGGCCATGGTCGCCGCCACCGCGCCCGGATGCGACCGGGTCACCGTCTTCCACTGCGACCCGTGGAAGCTGCGCGACGAGTCGCGGCTGCCCGCCGTCGAGAAGGCGCACAAGCGGCTGATGAAGCGCGCGCTGCGCTCGGTTCCCGACGTCGCCGGCGCCGAACTCGTCTACGTGCCGGTGCCGTTGACCGGGCGCCCGAGCTTCGCCGAACGCGCGCACTCCTACGCCGAGAACCTGCGGCTGGCGCTGGGCGGTCAGCCCATCCCCGCCGACGTCGTCCACGCCCACGTCGGACTGCGCGGCGGCTTCGTGGCACTCGACAACGCCCGCCCCGACGCGCGCGTGCACGTCACCGAGCACTCCACCTTCCTCGACCAGGTCCTCGCCCAGCCCGACTCGCGGGAGATGTACGGCGAGGTCCTGCGACGCTGCACGAGCTTCAACGCCGTCGGCGACCCCGTCCGCGAACCGCTCGCCGAGGCCTTCCCGGAGCAGGCCGCCAAGATCGGCCTGATCCCCAACGCGATCGACTTCGGCCCGAAGCGCGCCGAACCCGTCCGCGAACTGCGCCGGTGGCTCTACCTCGGCTCGCTCATCGAACGCAAGGGCGTCGGGCTGCTCGTGGAGGCCTTCGCGACCTGCCACGACAAGGACCCCGACCTGCGCCTCACCATCGTCGGCGAGGGCGTGCTCGGCGCCGAGCTCACCGCGCGGGTCGCCGAACTCGGCCTGAGCGACGTCGTCGACTTCACCGGCTCGATCCCCCCTGCCGAGGCGCTGCGGATGATCGCCACGCACGACCTCCTCGTCCACCCCAGCCGCCTGGAGACCTTCGGCATGACGATCGTCGAGGCGATCGCCGCCGGCACGCCCATCCTGGTCACCCGCAGCGGCGGCCCGCAGGAGACCCTCGCCGGCGTCGAGGAAGCGGCCGGCGAGATGATCGACGTCACCGACGATCCCGCCACGATCAGCGAGGGCTACTGGCGCCTGCGCGACCGCTTCCCCGCCGGACTCGACCTGGCCCGCGCCCGCGAGGTCCTCGCCGGGCGCTACAGCTTCGAGGCCGTCGGCGCGCGCCACCACGAGCTCTGGTTCTCAAGGGAGCGAGCATGAGGGTCCTGTTCCTGGCCGTCGGCGGCAACCGGCGCCGTGCCGTGGCCGACGAGGCCGCGCGGGTCGTCACCGAGGGCGGCCGCGCCACCGTCGTCGTCGCCAAAGAGCGCTCCTGGCTCGACACGCCCTTCGCGCCGGGCGTCGAGGTCGTCGTCCGCTCCGGCATGGAGCTGCGCAGCCCGCCCCGCTCGATGGAGTGGCTGCTGCTGTTCCGCCTGCCGCGCAAGGTCTACCGGACCGTCGGCCGCGGACCGCTGCGCGCCCCGGTCTCCCTCATGGGCCGCCTGCACGAACGCGCCGCGCGCCGCGTCCAGCGCGGCGTCGTCCTGCCCCTGCTCCGTCGCAGGCACAAGGACGGCCCCGGCGTGCTGCACGGCAGCTCCTACGACGTGATCATCGTCGGCGACGCCGCCTCCATGCCCGACGCGGTGAAGCTCACCGCGGGCGCCAGCGCCGACGAGGTCCGCCCCGAGGTGGCCTACTCGCTGGCGCACCTCACCGGCTGATCACCCCACCCGGGGACGAACGTGGCACGATGCCACCTATGGAAGCCTTCGGCGAAGCGGTGACCAGGCTCGCGGTCGAGGCGGTGCGCCTGACGATGGCCGTCGCCACGGTCGCCCCCGACGAACTGCTCCTCGACGACGACCCCGAGCGGCTGCGCGAACCCGGCGCGTCCTTCGTGACCCTGGAGCACGGCGGCCGCCTGCGCGGCTGCATCGGGACACTCCAGGCGCAGCGCCCCCTCTACGTCGACGTCCCCCGCAACGCCGCCCGCGCCATGAGCGACCCGCGCCTGCCCCCGGTCGAACCCGCCGAATGGCCCGGCCTGACCGTCAAGGTCTCGGTGCTCACCACGCCCGAACCCCTCGACGCCGACCCCCGCGCGCTCCTGGCCGCCCTGCGCCCCGGCGTCGACGGCATCATCCTCAGCGACGGCACCCGCCGCTCGACATTCCTGCCCGCGGTGTGGAAGCGGCTCGAAACCCCGCAGGCGTTCCTCGCCGCACTACTGCGCAAGGGCGGCTGGCCCCGGTGGCCCGAGGAGGGCATGACCGTCAGCCGCTACGAGAGCCTCGAATACGTCTCGACCCCGCCACCAGGAGGCCGCACGTGACGACCGCACCCGCGCCGGAACTGCTCGCCGAAGCCCTCAAGAAGGCCGCCGTCGCCTGGGTGTCCTGCGGCGGAGCCGCCGCGCGGCCCGTGTGGTGCCTGCCCATCGAGGGCAAGCTCTACACCGTCGTCGGACCCGGCGAGCAGCCCGACCCCGGACTCTCCCGCGACCACGCCCCCCTGATCACCCTGCGCGGCGACCACGGCGGCGCCATCCTCACCTTCACCGCGACCGCCACCCCCGTCGAACCCGGCGGCGAACGCTGGGACGACCTCGTCGGCCAGATCAGCGGCAAGCGCCTCAACCTGTCCGGCACCGACGACACCGCCGCCCGCTGGGCCGCCGAGTGCGTCGTCTACGAACTCGCCCCGCCCTCAGTGGGGGAGGGCGACTAGCTCGCCCTTGGCCACCGCCGCGACGCGGCCGGTCACGCGAAGGCCGATCGCGACACCGCCCTTGGCGGCCACCTCGCAGTCCAGAATCGACGGACGCGAGATGTGCTCGCCCTGGTCGATCGTGTAGGCGGAGACCCCGTCGGAAGGCAGCAGTCCGGTGCCGGTCAGGTAGGCGCCGAGGCCGAGCGCGGCCGAACCCGTCGCGGGGTCCTCGGTGATGCCGATGCCGGGCGCGAACAGTCGCGCGTTCGCGCGGCGGCGTTCGGCGTCCCAGGAGAAGAGGTAGACCTTCGGGACGTCCGGACGCGGCCTGCTCACCGCGCGGGCGACGGCATCGGGCCGCACGGGGAGGAAGTGGTGCTCAAGGCCGGAGCCGGTGGCGTACGGCTCGCCGGCGAGGTCGGCGGAGGTCAGGCCCGCCGCGGCCAGCAGCGGACCGGCGTCGAGCGGGCGCAGCGGTGACGGCGGGGTACCGTCCAGGGTCGCGCGGCCGTCTTCGATGGTGAGCTCGAACAGCCCCGCGGCGCATTCCTGCATGACCCGGCCGGCCTTGAGCCTGCCCCGGCTCAGCAGCGTCACGGCCGTGCCGATGCTCGGGTGGCCCGCGAAGGGCAGCTCGGCGCCCGGCGTGAAGATCCGCACCCGGTAGTCGGCGGCGGGATCCTCGACCGGCAGCACGAACGCGGTCTCGGAGAGGTTGAACTCCCGCGCGATCGCCTGCAGCCGCTCGGTGTCGAGCCGCTCGGCGCCGAACACGACCGCCAACGGGTTGCCGGTGTAGGGACGGTCGGTGAACACGTCGACGATCTCGTAGGTCACAGGGGACATGCGCCGAAGCCTACGGCAGAGCGCGCTTTCCCACGATCGACAACGACTAGGCTGCCGGTGTGGCAGTTTCGGCGCTCGTGTACCTGGCGAGGCTGGCCGGTACCCTGATCTTCGATCCGAACGGGGACCAGGTCGGCCGTGTCCGCGACGCCGTCGCCCGGCCCCGGCCGGGCAACGCCCCGCCCCGCGTGCTCGGGCTGGTCGCCGAGATCGGCGCCTGGCGCCGCATCTTCATCCCCATGGGCCGCGTGACGAGCGTCGACGTCGGCGCCGTGGTGCTGTCGACCGGGCAGCTGAACCTGCGCAAGTTCGAGAGCCGGCCCGGCGAGATCCTCGTGCTGGGCGAGCTTCTCGACCGCCGGGTGGCCGTGGTGACCGACAACGGCGCTCCCCGCCAGTCCGGCGAGGTCACCGACGTGGCGATGTGCCGGGAGAGCTCCATCGGCGACTGGGAGCTGTCGCGCATCGCCGTCCGCGAGCGCACCGGCCGCCTCGGCCGCGCTCACGTCAACCAGTTCGGCTGGAACGACGTGACCGGCCTGGTGGCTCCGGCGCCCGAGCAGGGCACCGCCGGCCTGCTGTCCATTGTGGAGGGCATGCGGGCCGCCGACGTGGCGACCATGATGCTCGACCTGCCCAAGCGCCGCCGTGTCGAGCTGGCCGCGGCCCTTGAGGACGGCCGCCTCGCCGACGTCCTTGAGGAGATGCCCGAGCACGACCAGGTCGAGATCATCACCGCCTTCTCCCGCGACCGCGCCGCCGACGTCCTTGAGGAGATGGAGCCCGACGACGCCGCCGACCTCCTCGCCGAGATGCCCACCAGCGACCGCACCGAGCTGCTCGACCTGATGGAGCCCGAGGAGGCCAGTCCGGTCCGGCAGCTGCTGAAGTACGTGCCCGGGACCGCCGGCGGCATCATGACCAGCGAGCCGATCATCCTGCCGCCCGACACGACGATCGCCGAGGCGCTGGCACTGCTGCGCGAGCCGAAGAACTCCCCGGCGATGGCCGCGCAGATCTTCGTGTGCCGGCCGCCCTCGCTCACGCCCACCGGCCGCTACCTGGGGATGGTCCACTTCCAGCGGCTCCTGCGCGAACCGCCCTCGGACCTCATCGGCTCCATCGTCGACCGCGACATCGACCCCCTGTCTCCCGAGGACGACCTCACCGAGGTCACGCGGAAGATGGCCACCTACGACCTGGTGGCGCTGCCCGTCGAGGTCGACGGGCGCCTGGTCGGCGCGGTGACCGTCGACGACGTCCTCGACCACCTGTTGCCCACCGACTGGCGGGACCGAGCCCATGACTGACCACAACCGCGCGGGCCGGCCGCCGTTGTCGGAGCCCAAACCCCCCGGCCGGCTCCGGCTGCCGAAGTTCAGCTCCGACGCCTTCGGTGCCTTCGCCGAGCGTTTCGCCCGGTTCATGGGCACCGCCCGCTTCCTGGTCTACATGACCGGTTTCGTGATCTTGTGGATCGCGCTGAACCTGGTGGGCGTCTTCGGCCTGCGGTGGGACCCCTACCCGTTCATCCTGCTGAACCTGTTCTTCAGCACCCAGGCCTCCTACGCGGCGCCGCTGATCCTGCTGGCGCAGAACCGGCAGGCCGACCGCGACCGTCTCCAGATCGAGGCCGACCGCCGCCGCGCCGAGGCGTCGAAGGCCGACACGGAGTTCCTGGCCCGCGAGATCGCCTCGCTGCGCATCGCCCTGGGCGAGGTCGCCACCCGCGACTTCGTGCGCGGCGAGATGAACCGGCTGCTCGACGAGGTCGGCAAGGGCAGGTTACGCCGAGGGCCGGGCCGCGATCCGGCCTCCGCCAAGTGATCCCGGGCGTCTCGGCCCGTTTCGATTCGCCCCATGGTGGGTAACGCAATCCGATTGCCCCCGCCGGCACGTCGCCATCATCACCGGTGAGTGCCGCCACAGCCACTGGGCGTGTCGGGAGGCGTGGGCCACTCTGGAGCTTTTGGGTGCGGCGACGAAGCCGACGCGACAAAGACGACAGCGAATCCCGCCGGCGCTCCCCGGCGGCGACCCTGGAGGTGGCGTGAGCGAAGAGCAGCAGCCAAAGCGACGGCTCGAACTCAACGGACTCCAGGTCGCGGCCGCGACGGCGGCGGCGGTGACCGCGACGGTCGTGGCCTCGACGCTCGGCGTCGCGGGGACGATCATCGGCGCGGTGCTGGCCAGCGTCATCAGCACCGTCGGCAGCGCCCTCTACCTGGCCTCGATGAACCACACCAAGGAGCGCCTGCGCCACCTGCCGAAGACCCTGCGCATCGACGTGACCAAGATCGACGGCGACCGGCCCACGCGAGTGGTCGAGACCTCCGTCCAGGCGACCGAGGCGACGCAGGTCATCACCCTCGAAGAAGGTGGCACCACCACCGGGCCCGCGACCGGCCGCGCGACCGTCACCGTGCCCGCCGTCGAACCCGTGGGCGGCACCGGCGACGCCGACGCGCCGAAACGCTGGAAGGCCGTCGTGCTGACCGCCCTGGTCGTGTGCGCGCTGACCTTCGGCGTCGTCACCGTCACCGAGGCCCTTCTCGGCCAGCCCCTCGCCGGGCTCTTCGGGCAGGCCGACGGCGCGACCGGCACCAGCCTCAACAACGACTCCCCGCCGCAGGGCGACGACCGGCCGGGCGAAGACCCCGAGCGGCCCGCGCCCACCGACAGCGACACCGACAAGCCGACGCCGACGCCGACCACGCCGGGAGAGTCACCCTCCTCACAGTCGCCTTCGCCGTCACCGACCCCCTCATCGCCTTCTCCCTCGTCAACCACCTCGCCGACCCCTCAGGACGGCGTCGGGGACGGCGAGGACGCGCAAGGCGCCTGAGGGTTACCGAGACGTAGAGTGGGAGCCATGTCCGCGCCAAGCACCACCATGGAAGACGCCGTCCGCGCAGCGCTCGCGACCGTCGACGACCCGGAGATCCGCCGGCCCATCACCGACCTCGGCATGGTCGACACGGTGTCCATCGAGGGCGACGTCGTGGCGGTCCGGATCCTGCTCACCATCGCGGGCTGCCCGATGCGCGACAAACTCCAGCGCGACGTGACCCTCGCCGTCACCGAGGTCCCCGGCGTGGCCCGCGTGACCATCGACTTCGGCGTCATGTCCGACACCCAGCGCAAGGACCTCCAGACGAGCCTGCGCGGAGGGGACCGGGCCGAGCCCGTCATCCCCTTCAGCCAGCCCGGCTCGCGCACGCGCGTGTACGCGGTGGCCTCCGGCAAGGGCGGCGTCGGCAAGTCCAGCGTCACGGTGAACCTCGCCGCCGCGCTGGCCGCCAAGGGCCTCCAGGTCGGCGTCGTCGACGCCGACATCTACGGCCACTCCGTCCCGCGCATGCTCGGCGCCGAGGGCAAGCCCACCCAGGTCGAAGAGATGATCATGCCGCCGCAGGCGGGCGGCGTGAAGGTCATCTCCATCGGCATGTTCACGCGCGGCAACGCCGCCGTGGTGTGGCGCGGCCCGATGCTGCACCGCGCCCTCCAGCAGTTCCTCGCCGACGTCTACTGGGGCGACCTCGACGTCCTCCTCCTCGACCTGCCCCCCGGCACCGGCGACATCGCCATCTCCGTCGCCCAGCTGCTCCCCGGCGCCGAACTGATCGTCGTGACCACCCCGCAGATGGCCGCCGCCGAGGTCGCCGAGCGCGCCGGCGCGATCGCCATGCAGACCCACCAGCGCCTCGCGGGCGTCGTGGAGAACATGTCCTGGCTCGAACTGCCCGACGGCTCGCGCATGGAGGTCTTCGGCGCGGGCGGAGGCGAGACGGTCGCGGAGGCGCTGACCAAGCTCGTCGGCGCATCGGTGCCGCTCCTCGGCCAGATCCCCCTCGACCCGGGCCTGCGCGAGGCCGGCGACGCCGGACGCCCCTACGTGCTGTCCTCCCCGGACGCGCCCGCGGCCAGGGCACTGAGCGCCATCGCCGACCGCCTCGCCGTCCGCCGCGAGAGCCTGGCCGGCAAGCCGCTCGGCCTGCTCAACGGCCCCGGCGGCCGCAAATAGCACGCGAAACGGGCGGGGCTCCCCATGAGCCCCGCCCGTCTCTCCTTCCCCAGGACACGCCCTACGCCATGAACAGCAGCCCGACGCCCGTCAGGACGTCGATGACGCCGCACGCCTCGGCGTAGGAGCGCGAGACCGCCTTGCCGGTCTTGAGGTGCCAGAAGTCCCACAAACCGTGGAAGAACCAGCCGGCCGCGATCAGGTAGCGGCCCAGGTCGGGCTCCACCGCCAGGGCGACCAGCCCCAGCGCGCCGAAGGCCAGCATGCCCAGCGCCTGGAGCCGGAAGGTCCCCGAGCCCCGCGAATGCCCGTCGACGACGCCCCACACGAGCACCACCAGGGCGATGCCGTAGAGCACGGCCGCCGGCGAGATGACCTCCGTGGCGCGCAGGACCCCGATCAGCGCCGCACCGACCAGCACGACCGGCCAGGTCGCACCGGGCCGCTCCAGCTTGGCCACGACGAGGTAGACCAGCGGCAGCAGCGGGAAGAGCTGGATCACCGGCGCTATACCCCCGTCGCCCCCGGAGTCGAGGACGATCGCGGCGGCGGCGAGCAGGGCCAGTGCGGTCGGCCAGCGGTCGGTGACGGTGCGGGCCCAGTGGCGGCGGGGAGCGGTCTCGGTGGTCACGGCGGTGCCTTTCGGGGCGGTGGCGGAGTCGGTGCGCATGGGGTCGGTCATCGGGCTCACCGGCCGTACTCGGACGGGCGGATCAGCATGGCCAGCAGCATCGCCGGCAGCATCCCGATGTGCTCGACCATCATCAGGCCGTGCTCGCCGATCACGCCGGTCCACAGCAGCGGCAGCGCGGCCAGCACCGGCACGAACATCGCGGCGGTCATCTCCAGGCAGGGCGCCCAGCGGTGGCCGCGGAAGCGCATCCAGGCGACCATGCCGATCGACATGTCGAGGGCCATCAGCAGCGCGCCGGTGGTGGCGCCGCCGGGGATCTCGGCGTCGAGCAGGGCGAGGACGCCCATGCGGGCGCCGCCCAGGACGGCCATGCCGACGATCATGGCGGCGACCATCTCCAGGAAGTGGCGGGTGAAGGGCCACCATCCGCGGCGGCCGTGGTGGTGGTGGTGGGTCTCGGCGGGGCGGGTCTTCGTCGTGGTGTTCACGGCTTCTCCTCGATACAGGGGCGGGGTATCTCCTGTAGAACAGCCTCGCCGAACACGAGCCCGGCCAGTAGTGCCGAAACCGCAGGCGATCGGGTGGAAATGTCACGGGTCCCGATGACATCTGTCATTGATCGGCGGGCCCGGCGGCTGGGGCCCTCCTCGCGTGGCCGGGCGCTGCCACAATGGCCGCATGACCGCGCCGGGCACCGACGACCGTGCCGCCAACGGGCTGGGCAACCTCCGCCGTTTCACCTGGCTGACGCTCGTCGCCAGCATCGTCCTCACCCTCATCGGCGTCCTCGGCTGGCGGCAGTTCCGCGACGAGACGCCGCTGTGGTCGGGGATCGTGGGCATCGCCGCGCTGGCCGTCGTGTCCGTCGCCTGCGTGGTCGCCTTCTACCACCGGCTCGCCTTCAAACGGACCACGCCGCCTGCCGAGGCGGCCGCCGACCGGCCGCCACCGGCGCCCGTCGCGTGGCTGGTCGCCGGAAGTGTGGCCGCGGTCGTGCTCGCCGCCCTCATCCTCGCCATCGACCCCGGCGACGAGGCATGGTGCGTCGCCCCGGCCTCCATGGTCACCGTCATCGCGATGTTCCTGCGGCCGGTCGACCGGCGGGTCCTGATCGCCGGAGCCGTCATCGCAGGCACCGCCGTCGAGATGATCCCGCCCGTGGCCGCCGGCGACGACCGTGTCCTCGGCGTCCTGCTCGTGCCGTCCATCGTCATCTTCACCGTCTGGGTCGTCTATGGGCTGCTGTGGGCCTGGGACGTCGCCGAACGTCTCGACACCGCCCGCGGGCTGGCCGCCGACCTCGCCGTCACGCGCGAGCGGCTGCGCTTCGCCGCCGACCTGCACGACATCCAGGGCCACCACCTCCAGGTGATCGCCCTCAAGAGCGAACTCGCCGCACGTCTCGCCTCCCGCGACCCCGACCGGGCCGCCGCCGAGATGCGCGAGGTCCGCGAGCTGGCCGCCGACGCGCTGCGCGACACCCGCGCGGTCGTGCAGGGCTACCGCCGCACCACCCTCGACGCCGAGATCGCCAACGCCGGGCGGGTCCTGGCCGCCGCCGACATCGAGGTCGCCACCCGCCTCGACCCGGTCGACGAGCTGCCCGAAGCGGCCCGGCACCTGCTCGGGCTGGTCGTGCGGGAGGCGACCACGAACGTGCTGCGCCACAGCGGCGCGCGCTTCGCCGAGGTCGACTTCACCGTCGAGGACGGCCGCGCCCTCCTGCGCGTCGGGAACGATGGAGCCCACGACTCCGGCGGCGACGGCGGTACCGGGCTGCGCGGCCTGGCCGCCCGGCTGGCCGAGGCCGGTGGCGAACTGACCTGGAAACGCGAGGACGACCGCTTCGCGGTGGCCGCCTCCCTGCCGCTAGACCGGGGGACTGGATGATCCGGCTGCTGATCGCCGACGACGAGGATCTGCTGCGCGGCGCGCTGGCGGCGCTGCTGGCGCTGGAGCCCGATTTCGCGGTCGTGGGGGAGGCGTCCACCTCGACCGACGCGGTCCGCCTCGCCCGCGAGCACCGGCCCGACATCGCCGTGCTGGATCTGGAGATGCCGCCCGCCGACGGCTTGGCCGCGGCGATGGAGATCGGTGCGGAGCTGCCGACGAGGATCATCCTGGTGACCCGCCACGCCCGCCCCGGAGTGCTGCGCAGGGCACTGGCGGCAGGGGTGAGCGGTTTCGTGCCGAAGACCACGGCGGCGGAGCGGTTGGCCGAGATCATCCGCGAGGTGGCGGCGGGGAGACGGTACGTGGATCCCGACATCGCGGCTTCGGCGTTGACGGAGGACGCGTGTCCGCTGACGGGGAGGGAGCTGGAGGTGTTGCGAGCGGCCAGGGGCGGAGGGTCGGTGCGCGACATCGCGGCGGAGGTGCATCTGGCGCCGGGGACGGTGCGGAACTACTTGTCGGCGGCGATGACGAAGCTGGGCGTGGCGACGCGGCACGCGGCGGCGCACAGGGCGTGGGAGGAGGGGTGGATCTGAGGTGGGGGAGGGGGTTTCAAGGGTTTCGAGCCCAAGCTCAAGCCCAGGACTGACCTCAGTTCTCAGCTGTCAGTTCTCAGTCCTCAGTCCTCGGCCCTCAAGGTCAAGCCCTTGGCCGGGGGCTTCGCCCCCCGCACCCCCACCGGAGCTCCGCCCCGGACCCCGCTGGGACTCCGTCCCAGACCCTGCTGGGAGGCTTCGCCCCCA